>NZ_JBLIXL010000035.1:0-17957 GCF_047525455.1 Marinomonas phycocola | reverse complement strand
GGAATAAGTCGAAGAATAGTCACAAAAATAGCCGCACTGACTATTATTCAGTGGTTTAATCATTTAGAAGGGAACAAAATAAACAATTTGAAAATTGTAATTTCCTAAATGCACCACGGGTTTTATTACTACTATTTTCAAAGAAAAAACAGAAACGGTAGAAACATCACATAACGCTTCTTGTTTGAAACGCAATGATCTATGGTTGATGAATTAACGTCATCTACAGGCCCTATGAAGCCTCAGGAAGTCATTAACAAAAAAACATGGTAATCATACGAAATTTCTAAAAACCCATTAGAATAGACTCAGGGCGAAATGGTGGCATAAAAACATGAACTTAGAGATATCACCTTCTTAGTCGAAGAAGGATTTATTAAAAAAGCATGTTTTCAGGTCGGAGTTGGCATTTTTTTCCACATGGTGTGATCCAATTCAACCCTTTTTTATGAACGGTGTGATGCATTAGATTCACAAAATACTTTTTCTTATCTTCAATAGCGGTATTGTTACTGGTTGTTTCTTTCCACTCAGCAATAATATCTAGAATAAAGGATGCTTCATAGGTAAGTGATAAAAGTTGATACGTCTCTGTGTATTTTGAACAAATACCAATTTCTTTTTCAATTATATTAAACAGAGCCAGGTTATCACTGGAGAATTTTTTTTCACTCTCAGACTCTTTATCGTGCTCGAGGTGTCCCATTGAATAATTTGTTCTAAAAATACATTGCCAGTCTTTTTTATCTAGGGTTTCTTCAATATCAACGTAGATAAAATAACCAATTTGGGACATTTCTGCACCATTGAGGTTTTTCTGAAGTGTTTGTAGTAAATTTTTTCGTTGACTCTTGTATAGATACCGACCAGGTTTAATATTCAGCTCTTTTATTAGGCTTAATGCAGTTCTTATGTAAAAGGGATTTTGGAATAATAAATTATCCAATCGGCTGTACAATGCTTTGGCAATACTGGAACGGATTTTTTTCCTAGCAGCAAAGTTAACTGGAATAGTAATTTTATTTTTAATATTTAAACGAATATGTTCCGATAGACGAATGGAGCAGGTGGTTTTTGTTTCTCCATGATTTCTTTCTGATTTTTGAACGTAATCAAAAGTATCGAGAACTCGTTGATTTTTGTATGTATCTTCTTTTGTATCGGATGAATGAAAAGAAAAAATCCAAGACACTTTTGTATCATGCAAACAACGCAATTCTTCCATAATCATGTTTACAACGCGACCATTCTCTTTTAGGTCTAAAATTTTTGCAATGTCACCTAAGTGAATCTCCATGATATCATCTGTCATTCCTTTTGACTTCCAGATTTCTGTGACGGCAAGGAATACGTCATAACTTTTGGTGGTATAGCTTTTTTCATCCTGTGCAGGAATAACTTCGATCTGAGCAGACTTTTCAACGCCATCTGGTAGCGTAACATTCCACTGTCGTTTTCTTTTTCCGTATATGTCATTACTTTTGGAATGAGGAAAAAGAAAGTTTGACCAGCGGTCATAATTGGCTTCTGCAACAATCAATTGACCAATCTCCCCATCGGTAGCGGGTATCATGTTGATTTGTGGATCTTGGTTAATTGCTTCTAGACTTGTTTGTATTTTGTCTGTGCTTTCGTTCATAACTTATTTTACGTAAGTTTTTGAAGCGTAGAGCTGGCGCCTCAAGGAAAAAAACAGCTTCTAATCGGATTATTATATCGATTTTACTCTATATGGATTTTACAAAGTGTTTTCATTCCCAGGTTATTTTAATTGATCAAGTATGGTTAAATTTTATCCATTGATAGGGCTTAAAGATAGAGAAAAATAAATATTTTATTTTACATAACCCGTCGATCATCTTATTTTCTTTAAATTTACACAACCCGTCGATCATCTTATTTTTTTAAAATTTACACAACCCGTCGATCATCTTATTTTCTTTAAATTTACACAACCCGTCGATCATCTTATTTTCTTTAAATTTACACAACCCGTCGATCATCTTATTTTTTAATATCGCTAATTGGAAAATTAAATTTAATTTTTATGGTTTTATTCAAAATCATCAATTTTTTTCCTTTAATTTGAGATACAAAATATGTCAGCTTCTTATTTTTTATTTTATTGACAGAAACAGTCGATCATCTGATCGTTGCCGTAAAGTAACACAAACCGTCGATCATTTGAAAGAAATAATTCATAAGATTAAAAAAAACCATGTTTTGATGGTTGGTTTAGTTCCTGATTTGTCTGATATCTAATGATAATTTGACTGGGTCATTTGCTTTGGAATTGGACATGAAATACAACAAATATCTTTTTAATATCTTTTTAAGATCTTTTTTTAAATACTTTTTAGAGAGGCTGAAAGTCACGTGTATTCTGGGGTGTAGACACCTAAAGGTATCAAATTTGTCGTTGAAAGGTATCAAATTTGTCGTTGAAAGGTATCAAATTTGTCGTTGAAAGGTGTCAAATTTGTCGTAAAGGTGTCAAATTTGTCGTTGCTATTTTTAGGTGTTTATGGAGATATTTTAGGACCTATTTTTGACTTTTTTCATGTGTTATTTGGAAGTGTTTTTGATGCCACTTCGAAGTGTTTTTGGCAAAAAAGATGGGGTAATTTTAAGCGTAATTAATGATTTTTGTGTTAAAGAGATGTTGACACCCAGTTAAAGGTGTCAAATTTGTCGTGGTTTTTTTTGATCAAATTTGGAGTTATAGGTGTCAAATTTGTCGTGATTATTTTTTAAATAAAGAGCTATTGAATATAAATATCTTGACGAAATATTAATTACACCATTATATTAAATGTGTCTTTTATGGGAATTATTTATATGATGCATCCTCGTCTTGATAATGAAAAATCAAAACTTGCAGTCCAAGATAATGAGCTGGTTCGTTCTGCCTATACAATGACTTTGCTCGAAAAACGGTTACTATTACATGCGATTAGTAAAATCGATTCTCATAAACTGCCGAAAGAAGGGCAAAATATCAATGTCGAAATTACGGCTAAGCAATGGGAAAACCTTTACAATACGCCTCAACCTTGGAGAGATTTGAAGAATGCCTCTCGTAAATTGATGAATCGACAAGTTACTATTAATCCTACTGCCAAAAAAATACTGGTGATGAATTGGGTTGATAGCACTGAATACACTTCTGACGCTGTAAAAATCAGCTTTGGAAACAAAATATCTCATTACTTAACAGGAATGCTGACTAAGTTTACTCAAATTGATCTGCTTGATGTTGCTAAGTTCGACAGCGCTTATACCGTGCGTCTCTATGAGTTGCTACGTCAAGTAGAACAAAAACCATTGACAGATAATTGGTTAAAAATAACAGTTGAAGAATTTCGGATAATTTTTGATTTAGGTAAAAAATACGATCGATTTTCCTATCTGAATCAACGCGTTTTAACTCCTTCTGTTAGAGAGCTTAATAGAAAATCAGATTGGAATATTACCCTTACAACGGAAAAACAGGGACGGTCTATTTATATGCTTTGTTTTGCTTTTTCTTCTAAATTACCAGAAAACGTGTTTATTGAAAGAGAGCAGAATGATAAAAAGAATAGAAGCAATAGAGATGAAGTAACGGCTTCTATTATGAATATTGATGATACGAATTGGTAATTTTCTTGGTTATTATTAATTGACTTCACGAACCATTTTCTTTCTTTTTATGTAATCGTATAAGGTTGACGGTGCACACTCTATAATCTTAGCGATACTCCTTTTACTCACTCTTTTATTGATTAAATCTTGAATTTGAGGACGGTGTTTGTCTAGCTTTGTACTAATCGCAGGTCCTTTTGGCCTGCCTAAGGTCATTCCATTCTTTTTTCTGATGGCGAGAGCTTCACGTGTTCGAAGAGATATGAACTCCCGCTCTATCTCAGCTGCGATACCTAACACTGTTGCTGTGATTTTGGATTGCATTGATCCATCAAATATCATCCTTTGTTTTTCTATATGAACGTGTATTTCATGTGAAATACAATATTCTAAAACTTCTAATACTTGCAAAGTAGAGCGTGCGATACGTGAAATTTCTGAAAATATAATGATATCTCTCTTATTTAGGGAATTGAGTATGGTTCCTAGTTTACGTTGACGCCAGTTTACCTGTCCTGATGCGGTATCTTCAATAAAGGTTAAACCACTAATACCAGAACTATTGGCATACTCAAGGATTCCATGTCTTTGATTATTTACATCTTGTCTATCTGTAGATACTCGTAAATAAGCTATATTTGCCATAAATTTCTCTATTTTACGAATTAAACCGTTTATGTGATAAATTCATACTATAATGCACGATTTAAAGATAATGTTCACCGTGTATATTTTGTCGGTTTAAACGATCTTTTTTTTCGGACATAATGAAATATAAGTACCTGCATCAAATGAAAATTTACGATTCAAAGTGTTTCTAAGTTCTTGCGCTAGAAAATTATTTAAAATTTTAGTTTGGTATCTGTATTTTTCCTATGGGAGTCGTATTTTGTTACGATGCGCGTTTATTTTTCTCTAATTGACCTAATATAGGTTTGTACAACGTTTCTTATATAATGCCCTATTTGTCGAGACCGTCATTTCATGAGTGCTAAAAACCCTAATCTTACAGGCTCTGATACTCTGTCTTTTCTTTTATCTCAGTCGGTTTGTTAGTGTGTGCACTTGTACCTGCTATTTACATGCTTCAAACCTACGATCGTGTCGTGACCAGTTGTAGTGAAACACATTATTCATATTTTGATTGTCATGATGATGACTTTGGGAGCTTGAGAATGGGCACATTCTTAAATATTGTGCGGGGGAGTATACGTTTAAGTATGCAACTGAATAAAAAGGTGTTTGATGTCAGCTTCAAGTAGTGCAACCTCATCTGCACAAGTAGAAGTAAGTAAAGCTTGTGCTCGAAAAACGCTTGGTGAACGATTACCTCAAGCGTTCTTTACTGCAATGGGCTCCTATATCAATTATGCAAAAGAAAGTGATAACGGTGAGCGTTATCAACTAAGTCTTACTCAGGGTATTTTTAATAAAGCTAAATTTAGTAAAAAAAGTATAGGGCGATAGAGTTAGTGAATCAGAACAAAGTTATTTCGTTTTAATATCAACTGTTTCTGTAGATTTGTTAGAACGCTATACTGCTGTTCTGGGCTTAAAATCTCGCTTAGGCTGACTGACAGAAGAAAAAATTTGATTGCAGTAGTCGAGCTTTATTTGAAGAGTGAGGTAAAAAACTGGGCAGAGAAAGGGTTACAATTCAATCATGATACTTCAAGTATTGAAAGAAAGAGTGAACTTCTTTAACGATTATTTTATTCTTCAATAAAATAACATTTTTAATATTTAAACCAGCTATAAAAACTATATAAATTTAATAAAAGTGATAAACTATTTATGCTAATTTTCTCAATAAGAAAAAAAATGTTAGAACCGGATAAGATTTTACATATAAAATATAGTGCAGCCATTATGTTAGTAAGTTATATTTTTATGCCATTGTTTTTTTCTTTGATACTTACATTATTTATCGGATTCATCAAAGAGTGTTGGGATCATTACTATGGATCTGGGTTTTGTTTTTACGATATGCTGGCAAATATTGTTGGTATACTTATATCGTTTTTTATATTGAAAATATCAATTTTCATATTTTAAAAATTAAAAGGTGTTTGTTTTTATAATGAAAAAAAATAATTTAATATGTTTTGTTAAGGTAAAAATAAAAGAAAATTTAGTGGTTTTTATTAGATTCCTAATGAATATCCCTAGAGTTAGATATTTTTCTGCTAAAATTATAAATAGATTGCCTTTTGTTAAGAATGCTTTGCTTCGATTACTTTCATCTGTACCTGAAGAAATTGTAAAGATAAAAAGAAGCATGGGTCATTTAGATGATTATGATGATATATTTCCTTCTTATTTTCGTGTGAAACATTCTAATTATATCCATAAAATCAATAAAATAGAAAGTGATATTGATAAAATCATATTAAACGGGCACTTTGATGGAAGCTATAGTTTAGCATCAGTCAATCGAAATATTATTAATCGAATTCTCTATGATTTTCCAAAAGTTAATATTTTTATTCAACCATATGAGGGTGAAATATCGTCTAAAGTATTTAGCACTCCAAAGGGGGAAGAGGAAGTTCTTCGCTTGAATAGCATTTTACATGATGAAGGTTCTGAAATTGCTGGAAAATCAAGAAGAATTTCTATTTACCATCACTATCCTCTGATTACTCCTGATATAAATGATGATACCTCTATTTCCTTATTTTTTTGGGAAGAGTCTAAAGTTCCTGATGATATTATTAATAAATTAAATGATAAATACAATGGTGTTTTAGTAGCCACTTGGTTTGTTAAAAAAGTATTGGAGGACAGTGGATGTGTATTACCTATTCAAATAGTGCCTCTTCCTATAGAAGCGTATCCTAATAATACGCTCAAAATTGCTAAAAAATCTAAGAAAGTGACATTTCTACATGTGTCATCTTGTTTTCCTAGAAAAGGCGTTGACCTATTATTAAAAGCATTCGACCTTGCAGCAGAGAAAGATAAGGATATTCATTTAGTCATTAAAACTTTTCCTAATCCACATAATAAAATTCACACTTGGATTCAGAAATATGTACGCTCTAGTTTACAAGAAAGAGTGGAAATTATTGAAAGTGATATGACTTCCCATGAAATGTCATTGCTTTATCAAGCTTCAGATGCCGTAGTGTTACCGACAAGAGGAGAGGGCTTAAATTTACCTGCTATTGAAGCGGGAGTTTATAAAAAGCCTTTGATTGTTACTGGATACGGTGCACATATGGATTTTGTTGATAAAAACAACTCTTATCTTTTGGATTATCGCTTCTCAAATTCAGATACTCACTTGACTGATACTGATTCCGTGTGGACGGAGGTTAGTGTTCCTAAATTGTCTGAAATACTTACTGTATTATCAACGAAGATTAAGAAGGGTGATCCCTCTGTTAAAGAAAGATCTGAAAAACTACATGAAGTTGTTCAAGAAACTTTTTTTAGTAAAACGTCAGTTCAACGATTTTTATCCGGGATATATAATATTCAACAACATAAAGATATTAATGAATTCCATGATGATAATGGTCATCTTGTAAAAAAACTTAAAATAAATTTATTTTCTACGTGGGGTGAAGAGTGTGGTATTGCAGAATACAGTCAATATTTAATTAATTCCATGTTATCTGATAATAATTCTATAGAAATTCATCATCCTATAAAAAGACGACTATTTTCCAGTAATTTGGATGAGCTACTTTCGATTAAAGAAAGTTGGTTTTATGGTAGTGAAGGGCCTGATTTAAAGAGTTTAAAACTTGAAGGGCAAATATTGTGGATACAACATCATTTTGCTTTTTATGGCCTTACTCAAAAACTTGCTGAAGGGATAGAATATCAAAATGACCAAGGTAAACTTACTTATATTACTCTACATACAACTAGACCTTTACTTTCTTATGAAAAACCCAGTTTACAAATAGCAATTAAATGCCTTGCTTTATTTACTCGAATACTTGTGCATGCCGTAGATGACTTAAATACATTAAAGAGGTTAGGATTAGTCGATAATGTCATGTTAATGCCACAGGGGATAAGAAAGCCTTTATCAAAGGAAATTAAAAAAGGAAAAGAAAGCCCATTAATTGTTGGTTGTTTTGGTTTCTTACTTCCTCATAAAGGGATTGAGCTTTTAATTAAAGGGTTTTCTTCTGCTCTAAAATCGAAAAAAATACCAGCAGGTAGCCGTTTAAAGCTGGTAAACGCTGTGCGTTCTGATGGAGTATCTTTTAATGAAAAAAGCCGATGCGAAAACTTAGTAACAGAGCTAGGTTTAAACGAAAATGTAGAATGGTTCTCTGATTTTTTACCGATTGAAGAGTGTGAAAGTATTTTATCAAATTGTCATACTATAATATTACCATATCAGTTTACTTTAGAGTCTTGTAGTGGAGCAGTACGTAATGCAATTGTTAGTTGTCATCATGTGGCAACAACACCTGCTCCTATATTTGATGAAGTTAGAGACATCACCCATTCTTTAGAAGGATATAGTTCTGATCATATAGAGCTATTCTTGAGTGATTTTTCTGAACGGTATGGGTCAGGTTATTATGACGAGCTGTTACTTAAAAGAGAAAAATGGCTGTTAAATCATGACTGGTCTGTTATAGCAAATCGTCATAAGAGCTTGTTTATTGCAAATCAAGTGAATGAAAAATTCAATAATTCGATTGTTATAAAATAAATTTATTGATCACTAAGCTAGTTTACATCGCCTAGTTTAGTGATCCGCCCCTGAAACATTTTTAAGCCTTTCATTGTTCGATCTTTGTCTGACGAGGTTTCATAAAATTCACCGAGTGATTCTTGTTTTAATGTAATTCTTCAGAGAAGAATCGTTATAGGATCAATAGTGCTTTCATTTCTCTCTAAAATAAGTGAGTACATCGTTTAATAGATGATCGAGTGTTATTTTAGGTTCCCAGTGTGTGGCTTTTTTTAGTTTGTATGCACAACCCTCTACCTTTGAGATATCGCTAGGTCTTTGTTTTTCTGGATCGTTAAAAATATCAATCGTCTTATCTGATTTATCTAATAATTTATCTAGCACAGATTTGATAGAAATTGATTCATCAGAGACAATATTAAATGCTTCTCCTGATGCGATATCTTGGTGGTTCAGAAGTAGTGCTATATAAGCATCAACGACATCATCCACATGTAAAAAGCAACGTTTAGCATTTAAGTTACCGACCATTAGCTCTGCTTTTTGTAAGCCTTTTTCTATGCGGACAATTTGGTTAGCGAATGAAGGAATTACAAATTTGTCTGATTGTCCTGCTCCACTGTGATTAAAAGGTCTAGCACGAATGATTTTCAATTTTCCTTGATGTCTGTAAGAAAAAGCGGCAAGGTCGGCAGCAGCTTTACTTGCAGCATATGGGTTCATCGGCATAAAAGGAGTCTTTTCATTAACTCTTTCTCCATTAGAAAAGGATTGTCCGTAACAATCACCTGAGCCAACTTGTAAAAAAGTGCATGTTACCTCTATTTCTACTAATGCATTGAGTAAGTTTAATACACCATGTAAATTAATGTCCCACGTTAAATCTGGATCATTCAATGCAGTTGGTATATGAGAAATTGCAGCCAAATTAATGACATAGCTAGGTCTTATTTCTCTAATTAACTGATTTACTTGTATTTTATCTTTTAAGTTACAGGAATAGTAAGTGATTTTTGAGGATGCACTTATCATTTTATGTCTATATGATAATCCAACAATGTGAGCATTAGGAAATTGCGCGGCTAGTTTTGGTAATAGAACAGAGCCAACAAAACCAGTGGCGCCTGTTACTAAAATAACATCTTTCATTAATAATGGTTCTCTGATGGTTCTAACCTGTAAAGCCATGGGTTATTTAAATAAACTAAAAATAGCTCGTAATGGCGTCGTTATCTTCCAAGATGTACTATTTAAAATATCGCTAATCGTATGATCTCTATCTATTACTTTCTGGTTTAGTAGCTGATTATTTCTAATCGATTCATCGAGATCTTGATTTATTTTCTTATTTTTTAAAGATAACATTTCTCGTTCGTGAAATAGTTGGTCTTTTTCAAAGAGCAGTTGATCTTTTTCAAAAAGCAGTTGATTTTTTTCTTGATCTCTTATATCAATTAATTCTTTTTGTTCTTTTATTTCATTATGAGCTGAACTTATTTCATCATAATGAGTAGAAATACTCTTCTTATGAGTATTAATTTGATATCGCATATTCGATATTTTTTTCTTTAAATACTGATTTTCTAATAACTTGTTATCTTTTAAGGAAATTATATGGCCTTGGATATATAAATAATCTAATCCAGACTCAAAAAAACCCTTAAGCGCGTCTTCAGCAGAGCAAATAATAGGCTCTTCATGTACATTAAATGACGTATTTACAATAGCAGGTTTGCCACTCATTGCTTTATACGTTGTTAGCACATCAAATATAAAAGGGTTTGCTGTCTGTGTTACTAACTGCGGTCTAGCGGTGTTATCACAGTGTACAACGGCTGGGCAAAGCTGCTTCATTTTCTCACTACAATTAAGAGTAACAGTCATAAATTGCGCAGCATGTTCTACTTTTTCAACATCCTCAAAATACAAATGTGCATCGTCTTTCAAGCACATAGGTGCAAATGGCATAAAGTCCGTTCGATTTAGCCTTTCATTTAAACTGCGGTTTATATCAGGATCATTAGCATTAGCTAAGATTGATCGGTTACCTAACGCTCTAGGTCCAAACTCAGAACAACCTTGATATACTGCAACAATAGCACCGTCATTTAAGAGTTTAGCAATGGTATCAGATGCACTTTGTGTCTCATCTAATTTGAGAGTATGAACCCCTTTCTCTTTTATTAATCCATCAATTTCTGCAGATGAAGAAACAGGGCCTAAGAAGACATGATCGACACGTTTAGGTGAAAAATCCTTACCTTCCGATGCAATTTGTAAGGCAGCACCTAAAGCGGTTCCATCGTCAGACATGGGCGGAGAAACGAATACGTTTTTGAACCCCAATTCACTCACGCGTTGATTAATTTTTACATTGGCAAATAACCCTCCAGAAAGGCAAATATTATTAAAGCCTTCTCCTGTATCTTTTTGCCAATTGATCAAAATTTCCAATACATGATGTTCTGCAAGCTTTTGTACCGAAAATGCCAAATCTTCTCGACTAACATCTCCTAATTCCTGCTTTAACTGGGCTATTTTTTTCAGACTTGCTTTTAATCGTGGAGTATCGACAGCACTATACATATGCTCCCAGTACAGTAAATTATCTAGATATCTCGGTTCTAACAGCCAACGAGTAAGTATAGTATCGCAATGTTTATTATCTTTTCCATAAGCCGCTAAACCAGTAATCTTACCTTCATGTTTTAGCGGTGAGAAACCTAAAACAGCAGTAACTGCAGTATATACATGTGTGACATTTGCGTAACGTTGAGCGCCGAATTGGTCAATAGGTTGAATATTCTCTGTTCTACTTGCCTGATATAATCCACCAAACCATTCTTCATTTGCCATGCCCCCATCGTATACAAAGCACAATGCATTATCAAAATCACTAAGCCAAAATGCTGATGAAGCATGACTTAAATGATGAGGAACAAAATAAAGATCTTTATTCAATGATTTTAAATGCTGGTAGAACGGGTCATTATGAGCTCGATCAACATAGTTATATTTATCTAATGGAGAAGGGTGATATATACTTTCTTTCGTAATGTCGCATTGATAACTTTGCTCAACGGATAAAGCAATTTTGTCAATTTTCTCCCAAGGTACTTGATTGAGTAATAATTTAGGATAACGACCATCTTGCTTAATTCTGGAGATTCTTTCTAGAGAGACTGCAAAAATTGTCTCTCCGGCTGAAGAGACAATAGCAATAGCAGAATCATGCATTCCACTATAACTTAAGCCAAGAATGGAATTTTCTGGTACGTAGGGAATATTGAATTCAACAGTCATGTTATAAACTCGTGCTTTTATGCGCTATTGTTATATTTTGGTCTAACCAATTACACCCTTGAAACGAATCCTTATCAGCATTAACCACATTAAAAACAAGAGACAGGTCTTGCCAATCGTAGTTATCCGCTAAATGTGTTTCCTGACTATGTAATGCGATAGAAACAGAATAACTTCCTACGCCTAAATTAGCCAAAAAATGAATATTAAATTGATGTGTTTCACCAATATTAGGGGATTCTAAGGATTGGTTCGTATACCAGGTGTTTGTTCCGTAACACACTTGACCCAAGCGGTCTTTAATTGCATAGCCCATCACTAGGGAAGGAATGTCATCAATTATTTCTGTGTCTACACAGATAGTAATTGGTGCATTAACATACACTGTATCTGTTTCTTGACCTTGATAATAAAGTTTAGAAGACGTAATAATTGCCTTACCATTACCAGAAACCGTTTTTAGTTTCCCATCGCTGGTCAAAAATTGTTCAATGTTTTGATCTTCTTTTTTAGCAATAATTGCATTATAAAGATCAAAAATTTCTTCCGGTGGCCCATCTTTAATCACACCTCCCTGATCTATTAAAATAGCACGATGACATAACTTTTGAATGGCATTTTTATCATGAGAAACAATCAGTAAGGTCGTTCCTAAATCTTGAAACTCTTTAATTTTCTTAAAACTTTTATGTTGAAAGTATGTGTCGCCAACAGAAAGAGCCTCATCAACAATTAATACATCAGGTCTAAATGCAGTTGCCACAGCAAAAGCCACACGCATTTGCATACCACTTGAGTAAATACGTGTTGGTTCATCAAAATAGTGACCAATCTCTGCAAATTCTTCAATCTCAGACATTACCCCATTAATTTCTTGTGAAGAAAACCCCATTAACCCTGCAGAGTGCAACACATTTTGGCGACCTGTTAGATCAGCATTAAAACCCATACCTAATTCTAAAATGGCTGCTACACGTCCATTTATTTGAATGTTTCCTTGTGAAGGCTTTAGCGTGTGGGTAATCATTTTTAGTAAGGTACTTTTACCCGCGCCATTTTGACCAATAATACCAACCGCTTCACCTGCACCAACAGTGAAACTAATGTCTTTTAGTACCCATTTTTCTTGAGCTTTGCTACTTTTTAAGCCGAACCAACGAGCAAATCGATGAAGCTCTGATGAATAAGAAACAAACGCTTTACCAAGGTTTTCTATCGTAATTAAATTCATAATACATCGACCATTTCTTCTGTTGCTCGACGAAATAAAAACAGACTTAATATAAGTAGAGCTAAGGAAATAATAGTGATGATAACTAATCCATTTTTTAGTTCAGGCGTTTTCCCATACACAATAATGGTTTGATAAGCACTAGTGATCGGGTACATTGGGTTGAGTATCATTAATAGCTGATGATATTTTTCAGGGATAATACTGATCGGATAAACAATGGGAGTAAACCAAAACCATACTTGTAAAACAATAGGTATGATTTGACCTATATCACGCAAAAAAACATTAAATATACCTAAAATAAGCCCAAAACTTAAGGAGAATGTGGCTAAAAGCAATGTCAGAGGGATGAGCCACAACAAAACCCAATTAAAGCTATGGCCAAGAATAGCGAAAATGAACATCATAGCTATAAATAGCAATGCATTATTCAATACTGATGAACCTAACACTATAGTGGGTAAAGTAATTTTCGGAAAACTCATTTTCTTCATTAAATTACCGTTTTCAATAAATAAATTTAGACATCGCCCTAGTATTTCATTGAATAAATTCCACGCCAATAAACCGGCCATCAGATAGATTGCATAAGCATACGTGCTTTCTATGTTTGGTAGCTTCGCAGCAAGTACATTAGATAAAATCAGTGCGTAGATAGCCACTTGGCTTAAAGGGTTAATAATTATCCATAAACCACCTAGTTTGCTACGTACGAATTTAGTCACTAATTCATTACGGATAGAACTTAATATAAAATGCCTATATAAAAATAAGCTGTGCATTATTGCCAACATAGAAAATGGCCTATAGATAATTTAATAAATCTCTATTAAAGAAAGAGGTACTATGAAATTTTGTGAAAACATAACTAATCGACACGACCATAGCGGTCTTCAAACCGCTCGATATCATCTTCGCCTAGATAAGATCCAGATTGAACTTCAATAACTTCTAATGGAATTTTCCCTGGGTTTTCAAGAGAGTGAATTGCACCAATAGGGATATAAACAGATTGGTTTTCAGTAAGAAGCTTTTTTTCACCATTGCAATACACATTAGCAGTACCTGAAACGACCACCCAATGTTCAGATCGATGATGATGCATCTGCACCGATAATTTTGCACCAGGTTCAACAAAAATACGCTTTACTTGATAGCGTTTACCATTATCAATCGAGTCATAATGTCCCCAAGGACGATAGACTTGTCGATGACTATCGGCTTCATTCCGGTCATTTTTACGTAATGTAGAAACGACTTCTTTTACATCTTGTACATGGTCTTTATGAGAAACAAGCACAGCGTCTTTTGTTTCTACAATGACTAAATCCTGCACACCTATTGTGCTGATTAAACGGTTTTCAGAAAAAATAAGTGTATTTTTAGTATTAAGCGCAATAGCATCACCGCGTAAGTTATTACCATTTTCATCTTTCTGTAATACCTTGCTTAAAGCGTCCCAGCTACCAATATCACTCCATCCAACGTCTAATGAAACAACTGCCGCTGAGGCAGTTTGCTCCATAACAGCATAGTCAACAGAAATGTCTGGACATTTCTCAAAAATGTCCTCAGGGATACGATGAAAGTCATGATCAGATTGCATGTTGTTAAACGCGCTCTGGCAATAATCAAAAACATCAGGTTGATATTTTTTCAATTCCTCCAAAAACACATTCGCTTTGAACATAAACATCCCAGAATTCCATAAATGCTTTCCATCATCTAAATAACGCTGTGCAGTAGCGAGATCCGGTTTTTCAACAAAAGCAGAAACGCGTTGACCATTATCATCAATAGGGTCGCCACATTTAATATAACCATAACCAGTTTCAGGTGTATCAGGTACAATTCCAAAAGTGACTAAGTAATCATTCTCAGCAAGCGCTTGAGCCTTGAGAATGGCTTTTTGAAAACCGGCAACATCGGCCACATTATGATCAGCGGACAACACCAATAAAATATTATCGGGTGATTCACTCGCTGCCATAAATGTTGCTATAGCAATAGCTGGAGCAGTATTCCTTCCAAATGGCTCGAGAACTATTTGGCTTGTTGCTACATTAGACAGTCTCAATTGTTCAGCGACCAAAAATCTGTGTTTTTCACTAGCCAATAAAATAGGATTACTATGACCCGTCCCTTCTAAACGCGCTAACGTCTGTTGCAACATGCTTTGATCAGACGTTAGGTTTAAAAATTGTTTAGGGAATTCTTTACGAGAAAGGGGCCACAACCTAGTTCCAGCACCGCCAGCCATTATTGCAGGTATAAACATGTATATCCTTTCCTTTTAAGAATTTTAGCTCTGAATTAAAAAAGTAATAAGTCATTTTAAATGGTCCGCATATTACCATCACCACCCAATTGATCAAAGTTAATCATGGACGATTTGCAAGTTAATGCTAAGGATCATAAGCACGCAATTCTTTAACCTGAGTTACTTTATGTTATAGTCTCGCCATTTTTAAACTCTTCATAGGCTTAATAGGTATTATGAGCATTAAAACAGCGTTCATTACAGGCATTACGGGGCAAGATGGTGCATATCTAGCAAAACTATTACTTGATAAAGGTTACAAAGTCGTTGGGGCCAATCCACGACGTAGCTCTAATGGCGCCAACTTTTGGCGCCTTAACTGGCTTGGCATTACAGATCAAGTTACGTTAGAAGATTGTGATTTAGTGGACTTATCCAGTCTTATACGAATATTAACGAAGCACCAACCCGATGAAATTTATAATCTGGCCGCTCAATCTTTTGTTCAAACATCTTGGGCACAGCCTTTATTGACAGGGCAAGTGACGGGATTAGGCGCTGCAAACGTATTAGAAGCAATGCGTTTAGTTTCCCCCAACGCACGTTTATACCAAGCTTCAACCTCTGAAATGTATGGTTTAATTCAAGAACCAATGCAATCTGAAGCGACTCCATTTTACCCACGCTCACCTTATGCGGTTGCTAAGCTCTATGCTCATTGGATGACAGTCAACTATCGAGAAAGTTTTAATTTATACGCTTGCAGTGGCATATTATTCAACCATGAATCACCGTTACGTGGTTTAGAGTTTGTTACTCGTAAAGTCACGGATGCCGTTGCTCGCATCAAGTTAGGTCTACAAAACGAACTTCGTTTAGGCAATATCGATGCAAAACGTGATTGGGGACATGCTCAAGATTACGTAAAAGCAATGTGGTTGATGCTGCAGCAAGATACTCCTGACGACTTTGTTATTGCAACCGGTCGTACAACAACAGTCCGTGATATGTGCAAAATCGCTTTTGAACACGTCGGTTTGAATATGGATGACTATGTCACTATCGACCCAGAGTTTTTTCGCCCAGCAGAAGTCGATGTCTTGTTAGGTAACCCAGCAAAAGCGCAAGAGAAGCTAGGTTGGAGTGCAACAACAACTCTAGAAGAAATGATCGTAGAAATGGTAGAAGCCGACCTAAAACAACTGTCATCTCAGTAAAAGTACAAGAAAAACTCACGCTATTTAGCTGAATCCATGATGGACTACTTTAGACGTCGTCCATCATTATAGATAACCTAAATCAATCTTTTCTCAATCCTAAAAAACATTCAAACCTCTCTTTTTAAGAGAAGTCGCTTAAGAAGCGAAAAAAATCCATTATTAGCAATTGCAGTCTTCAAAATATGGATTTTCTCTGAGCTTACTTTTAGAAAAAGTATAAATAACCGTCTAAAAATTGATTCCTTTACATAAAACTTAAACAATCTGTCTAATATACTGAAAAAAACCAATATTATCTTAATAAAGTCTTATATAGACTAGGCTAATCGTGCTATATGCTAGATAATATAAAAGCTGGAGCTTTTTCTTCAGCCGTATTGTTAAAATGAAGAAATACATTAAAAAATGCTTGCAATAAAAACATTTATCAAAATGTAATTTGTATAGTATTCGTTAAAAATTAATGTATTATTCCTTTTGGCGAAAGGGTACCCGTGCAATCGTAAGATTGTGAACCGACGGGTTCGGTGCTAAGCACTATAAGACGGGGAAACCTCGGTCGATTCGACAATTTTTTGTATAATGGAGATAATATTAATATGGCTACCGTAGCTGAACAAGTTCAACAAATATATATCGGTCTTTTAGGTCGCGCAGCAGATCAAGTCGGTGCTACCTACTGGGAAGCACAAATTAATAGCGGTGCAATTACGCTTGATGGCATGCGAGCTAACTTAGTACAAGAACAACCAGAGTACCAAGCTCTGGTTGATGGACTGACTCGTGAAGAAGTCGTCTCTGCACTTTACCAACGCATGTTCGAGCGCGCGCCAGAAGCGGAAGGTCTTGCATACTGGTCTACAGGTGTAGGCAGTGCTGTTCCTATCGATCAACTACCTCTTATATTCATTGATGCCTCTAGAGATGCAGACAAGGTTGCTCTTGCGAACAAAACCGCTGCTGCTCTTACTTACACCGCAGCAGCAGGAAATAACTTTACAACTGCAACAGCCATAGCCGCTATTGATAGCGTTGACGCGACTCCTGTCTCACTGGCCGCGTCTATTTCAGCAACTGCAGCGTTATTCCCAGGTGATTCTTATACTCTGACTGAAGGTCGTGATAATGTCACTGGCACAGACAGCAACAACACATTTTTCGCTGATGTCGGTCAGAACACATTAGGTGCGGTATCTAATGCCTTAGCTTCTGGTGATGTGGTTGACGGTAAAGACGGTTACGATACTTTAATCTCCACTATGATCAGTGACAGCGTCGTTGATACTGATAGTAATACTCTCGCTCCTATTCCTCGTTTAAACAACGTTGAAGAAGTGCGTATTCAAGCACTAGAAGCGATAACACTGGATGCAGACCACATTACAGGCGAAACCAAATACGCATCCGATTCTTCAAGAAACGATTTGGTCATTCAAAATGTAGACATTACACCGACTCAAATTACGAACGACATCTTTCTTGAAATGAAAGACACGCAACAATTCTCTGATTTTGAAGTGTATTTCAACGAACAAGATTTAAAAGCGGCTCCAGATGTAACCGTTGGCAGTGCAAGCGTAACGATTCAAGTTGCAGATGGTGCACAAGCATCCGGTACGACTGCTCCGCTTGAAAACATGGTTTTTGACTTAG
>NZ_JBLIXL010000034.1:0-18634 GCF_047525455.1 Marinomonas phycocola | reverse complement strand
TTGTTATAAACAGTCTGTAAGTTACTCATCGTATTACCATTTTTCTAGATAATTAATGATAATCTCTTATTGAGGGTGAGTAACTTACTCCTTTCACCTTATTTTCCAAATGCACCACGGGTTATTAAATGCAAGAAAGCACAATATGATAAGCCATACCAGAAAAATAAGGGACGAGTTAGTAATCATTAACATAATATCTTTTTCATCCTTAAGTTTGTTTTTTCAGTTTAAATAGCGATGAATGACCACACCATTGATGGTGTGATTTGGCTGGTGAATGACTTAAATCAATGTGATGTTAAGTGAATACCAAGTGACTGTTAAACGCACCACGTCATTGGCTTTTAAGAACAGACCTTTTTAAGAGTCGCTTACTTAAAACGTGAATTTAGACAGTGATTAATAGAGTGCCAGTGATTTCTGTTTAAAATCTTCTAAAAATTTAAACTATATGAACTAAAAGCCAAGGCGTTTAGAATGGAGCAGATGATACGAGCGGCAGGGGTTAATCCGTTCAAAATCACTAAAGAAGACTAAGTCGGCTTAGTTAGTGGTCAAAAGTACTGCAATGAGTGACATCTTGTGCTTTTTACTCGAATGAAAGGTGTTTAGTGTATTGAGACTTCTTAATTGCAGTTTTCTTAGGCATAAGATTATTATAATCAATATTAGCGATTAATTCGTGGTGTTAGTACCGTATGAGTTATCACTCTTTCGACATTTGGTAAATGATCAAAACTTTCTCTTATCGCATTGATGCGCTCCATTGACTCAGCTTCGACAAATACCATTAAATCCACATCCCCACTAATAGAGTGAGCCAGCTTTATTTCTGGGATTTCCATCAATGGTGTCATCAGTAAATCACAAGAGAGAGGTGAAAATGTCATCGCAAAATACGCGCTCACTTTCCCACGCCCTTCTATAGAAACTTTCGCATGATACCCAGTTATGATGCCACTTTCTTCTAGCCGCTTAATTCTTTCCGCGACGGCAGACCGAGATAAGTTAATCGAGCGGCTAACATCCGAGATAGATAAGCGCGCATCACCCACCAATAAAGCTACTATTTTTTGGTCATAACTGTCTAAATTCATTCCGCTTTTCCACATTTCATCAAAATCGCTTATTATAAAGTCAATATCACGGTGACTTCCGTCATATTGATACGCGCTATATGTCACAAAATACCTTATCTTTACTCCATCAGATTGACACAACAATGAGTACATAATCAACATGAGTGAATTTAAAAAAACACTGGGGCCATGGCAAGGCATTGCGATGACGATTACCACCTTTGTTGGTACAGGGCTAATGGCATTACCTGCTATGTCTGTTACTCAAGCAGGTGACTTTGCGTTTTATAGCTGGCTTATCACCGTCTTCATAATTATTCCTATTGCTCTTGTTTTTGCGCTACTGGGCTCACGCTTTCCTTCTGCAGGAGGCGCTTCTCATTATATTGGTCAGGCCTTCGGAGACAAAGCAGAAAAAGCGGTTGGATGGCTATTTATCAGCATATTGTTAGTAGGCCCTGGCGTTGCTATAAAAGTATGTGCTTACTATCTTGCAATTGTTTTTAATCTTTCTAACGAATGGATATTAACACTGAGTATTTTAACCATTCTAGGGCTATTTCTGTTTGGTATTATAGGTATTCAAACCTCGGCACGCATTCAATCACTGATTGTTGTCATTATGATAGTGGCCGTTGCTTCGCTCGCTTTTCAAGGGGATATTACTTCCGCTACGGCTAGCATCCTCACTCCACTCTCTATTCCTCAGTGGCAACAGGCATTGTCAGCAGTGAGCGTTGTTTTTTGGTGTTTCTTGGGTATTGAAGTTATGGCTCATATGGGAGCAGAGTTTAAGAACCCTGCTAAAGATTTTCCGATAGCAATGCTTGGGGGGATTACCATTGTAGTATTAACGTACCTAACACTCGTGTTACTCATCAGTTGGCATCATGCTTATGGATCAGAAATGCAAGACAGTCAATCCATTGCAATACTCGTTGAGAAAATTATGGGAGCGACGGCAAGTAAATGGTTTTCGGCGGGTGCATTTTTAATTTCATTTGCCAACACCGCCATATACATCCTAGGCTTTGGCCGCATGGTACAGGCATTATCAAACAAAAAGGCAATGCCACGCTATTTCCAAAAATTAAACGCATATGGGTCACCAGGTAGAGCGATTGCTCTCGTTTGTGGCATTTGTTTATTTTCTCTTATTGCAACGGAACTCTTAAACTTCAACCTATATTGGTTAATCGAAATGACCAACGGTACGTTCCTTTTAATTTATTCACTAGCAACCATTGCATCATGGAAACTTTTTAGCCAAAACCTGCGTATTTTGTCTTGTATATCAATGGTAGCGTGTACAGTCATCGCATATCAAATTGGCATAGGTATGCTATTTGCGACGGTCGCTTTAATAACCGCTTACGCTTGGGAGCATTTTCAATCAACTAAATCAAACACAGTATCTATTAATGCAAAAGTTTAGAGTACAATAGCCACGATAACCGTATCTAAAGTTGAATGTTTTAATAGGAGTTAATATGCCATTACTAGATAGTTTCCGCGTTGACCACACACGTATGCAAGCACCAGCGGTTCGTGTTGCTAAATCCATGTCTACTCCAAGTGGAGATCAAATTACTGTTTTTGATTTACGCTTTTGTATCCCTAATGAAGAAATTCTTTCAGAAAAAGGCATTCACACATTAGAGCATTTATTTGCAGGTTTTATGCGTGATCATTTGAATAGTGACTCAGTTGAAATCATCGACATCTCTCCAATGGGCTGCCGTACAGGTTTTTATATGAGCCTTATTGGTACACCAACAGAAAAAAAAGTCGCTGAGTCATGGAAATCAGCAATGGAGGATGTGTTAAACGTTGCCACTAAAGAAGACATTCCTGAACTGAATGAATACCAGTGCGGGACTTATGAGATGCATTCTTTAAATGAAGCAAAAGACATTGCTAAGAATATCTTAACGCGCGATGTCCAAGTCAACAGCAATGAAGAACTGTATTTAAGTGAAGAGTTTATTGCTGAACACAGCTAATATTCGGCTCTTGAGCTCAAGACCATATTAAGGCTGTGTTCCATCGTTAATGCGATGACACAGCCGACTGCATTTATACTTTTTACTAATCAGTGAATGATCGTATTTTCAGATGACTCAGTTGTAAACTTGATTTCTGGATGATTACTTTGTGCTAAACGAGTAACACAGGGCTGAATCATATCTTTCCA
This sequence comes from Marinomonas phycocola, assembly GCF_047525455.1. Lineage (NCBI taxonomy): Bacteria > Pseudomonadati > Pseudomonadota > Gammaproteobacteria > Oceanospirillales > Oceanospirillaceae > Marinomonas > Marinomonas phycocola. The sequence continues at coordinate 15,358 of NZ_JBLIXL010000034.1, read as the reverse complement.
AAACTCGACTTCTTCTTTATTCATCATTTCTACTTTTTTCCAACCCGCTTCGGTACCAAAAAGACGCATAGGTGCCAACACTTCATCAATAAAATCTTTTTCAGCACCATAAGATACACCTGTTAATAATGACCCTCTCATAAACCCAACACACCACTCTTCGACTAATAATTCAGTACTGTCTTCATTGTCATATTCCATAAAGATAGGTTGGCATTGACCGCTAACAATGGTGTCCATCGTTTCAACATACATAACAAAAACAAGGTGCAAATATTCATCCTGTTCTTCTACGCTTTCCCAAGAAGGTTGATCCTCTTCAGCGCCCCAAATCGCAGGCAGCCACACTTCAGGGAGAAATGAATTGCTCGCACACGCTAACGAAGTAAAGAAACCATCCAGCTCAGATATACAAGTAATAGAGCGATCTGATCCAAAATTAGCTAAAAAGTAATCCAACCGATCGTATAAATCAGCCTCATTTAATTTGTTATTAGAATCTGACTTATCTTCCATACAGCACCTACTCAATACATCCAAGAACACATAGCGTTTTTTAGTTTCACAAATTACCGCAACTATAGCATGCATTTTTATTACAAAATAATGCCTTACTCTATTAACCTCTATTTATTATTTAACAACACATTCAAATATTATCTTGATTTTTCTAGTATCTTATATGGTTTATGGAGCTATTGTGCGGTACGCTGCCTAGTTATAGGTAAAGTGATAGACAGGTGCATTTTTCCATAATTCGAATGTGTTATGTAACACATAATAAAGACACATTATTTGCCGCTATAGATGTACATATGGTAACCGTAGTTAGTTTACTAGTATTGCCTAGTTACCACACTGCAAGACAGTGTTTCACTCAACACATATAAACAATACTCAATGACTCTGGAGCCACCCGAGCCATTCTAATTGTTTAAATGTAAGGTATAAGGACCCCATGAAAGTACCGAATCGAATTCAACCACTGATCGAAGATGGCTTAATAGATGAAGTCATCAGTCGATTGATGAGTGGCAAAGAAGCCACTGTTTATGTCGTGCGCTGTGGAGATAAAATACGTTGTGCCAAAGTCTATAAAGACGCTGCTCAACGTAGCTTTAAAAACGCAGTTCAATATCAAGAAGGACGCAAAGTTCGTAACAGTCGCCGATCAAGAGCAATGGAGAAAAACTCAAAATACGGGCGCGAGCAACAAGAAACGGCTTGGCATAATACCGAAGTAGATGCACTCAAAAAACTATCAGAAGCAGGAGTTCGAGTTCCTGAAACGTTTGGTTGTATTGACGGTGTTTTACTCATGGAATTAATTACTGACGAATCAGGTGACGTTGCACCACGATTAAATGATGTCAGTATGAGTAAAGAGCAAGCCATTGAAGATCACTTAGTAATGATGCATTACATTGTTCGCATGTTATGCACTGGTTTGATCCATGGTGATTTATCTGAGTTCAATGTTCTCGTTGATGAATATGGCCCCGTCATTATAGATCTACCTCAAGTCGTCGATGCAGCGGGTAACAACAATGCAGAATGGATGTTATCACGAGATGTCGATAAAATAACAGAATACTACGCTCGTTTTGCACCAGAACTAAGTAAAACAAAATACGCTAAAGAAATGTGGGCGCTTTACGAATCAGGAGAATTAACCCCTGACTCTCAATTAGAGGGGGTGTTTGTAGAGGACGATGCAGAAGCTAATGTCGACAGTGTATTAGCGGAAATTCAAGCCGCTATCGCTGAAGAAGAAGAAAGGTTAAAACGTATTCAAGTAGCCAACGAAGAAGACTAATTATCTAGCCTGCATATCTTTGAAATGACAACAACCTTTATTGAGTGTTCTAGTATTTAGCCGCTCAATAAAGGTTATTGCATTAGTCACATTTCATTGCCATTTGATTCTTTGCAGCACTAAAACTCGAAACACAAAAGGGTACCATATAATTCATCAACAAATGAATCCAAGATATCGAACCACCTTCAAACACCGTTGGCCCTTGATTTATTAAATTCAATACAGTCCCTACAACTAAGCAAATCTTAAAGGACGCGAGTAAATTCTTTTTTGCTGTGGCTACTTTTAAAAGCTCCACCCACTAGTCACCTATTTTAGTTTAGTTAGTTTGGTAATTTGTCATAACAGAATGCGTCATTTCAGTAACAGGCAACGCAGCAATTGATTGCCTAACAGTTTCAGCAATCAGCTGTTGATCCAATTTTGGTTCTGAATCCATTGGAGCGCCCTTTCGACCTGTAAAAAGAGGAACTAATTTACCCTCTTGCTCACTTAATTTAGATTCCCCTGAGCAATGACGACAAAATACGCTCTCCCCTTCATGATGGTCCTTATGTATTACCAAACTAAAGCCACAGGCATTACACGTTTCCAACGGAATACCATTACCACTGTGGCCCAATACCGCATTTAAGGCACCTTCACGTCCCAAACGAATAAAAACAAGACCTAAAGACTTATCAAACTGAGATCCTAAATTAGCTTCAATAATGCTTAACGCTTTTTCTAATGGCATACCAGCACGATACGGACGACTGCTGGTCATTGCATCGAACGCATCGCAAAGACCAACGATACGCGCCATTAAAGGAATGTCTTTTTCACTCAAACCTTGAGGGTAGCCTTTTCCGTCTGGACGTTCATGATGTAGCAGAACAGCGTCTTTAACAAAATCCGATAAGGGGTGGCCTCCTAACATTCTAAAGCCCATTTCTGGATGGGTTTTAATAATGCTGTATTCGTCATCCGTCAATCTATCCGCTTTATTTAGAATAGCATCAGGAATACCAATTTTACCTAAGTCATGTAAGAAACCACCTAAGCTGATTTGAGCCACACTGGCGTTGCTCTCACCGCATGCTTTTGCTAATAACTCAGAGTATTTCGAAACACGCCATAAATGCCCGCCTGTATAAGGATCCCTAGCTTCAACAAACCAAGCCATAGTGAGCAAACTCGCCAATAAGCTACTTAAATGAGCTTCAAATACTTCTTGATTAGACAAGTCCAATACTGGATCAAGGTTTGGCACCGTTCTCCCTGTCATTAATTGACCAACGCGATCAAAAAATCCCATATTTATCCCTTCAATTTAATTAAATATTTTTTCTACAAACATCCATATACTAGACTCAATATATCGAACCAACAATACTCAGACTATCGAATTCCTAAATTATTCCACGATTCATAACTTAATTTTTTTAAATTTCCCTACCGATAAGATTTTATACAAGCAGGTAACACGAAGGAACACACACGAGATAAATCAACACACGATTAAATTTGAATATAGAGAATGAATACCCAAAACGCTTAGGACAAACAAAACGGTTTCGGCTAAAAAAGTGGATTCGATCAAAAATGCAGTTTGAATTTCATTCTAAACAATCATAAGCATCCTTGCTTACTCTAGATATTGGTGACAACACTAATCAACAATCGCTAAATTTCCATAGGTTTCTAACCAAGATTTACGATCACCGGCACGTTTTTTCGATAAGAGCTTGTCTAACAATTCATCTGTATTTGGCACATCTTCCATCGTAAGTTGAATCAATCGTCTTGTATCAGGTGCCATTGTTGTTTCTCTAAGTTGAGAAGGATTCATCTCTCCTAGCCCCTTGAATCGCTGTACATTTGGTGTCGAACGCTTATGCTCCGCAGCAATTTTATTTAACGTGATCTCTTTTTCTTCATCATCAAGTGCATAATAGACTTCTTTAGCCACATCAATACGATATAAAGGCGGCATCGCAACATAAACATGACCAGCCTTCACAAGGTATGGAAAATGCTTCACAAACAGTGCACAGAGCAAAGTGGCGATATGCAATCCATCTGAGTCAGCATCCGCTAAGATGCACACCTTCCCATAACGCAAATTAGAGAGATCATCCACACCTGGGTCAATTCCTAATGCGACAGAGATATCGTGGATTTCTTGAGAGGCCAGCACTTCAGAAGAATCCACTTCCCATGAATTCAATATCTTTCCACGAAGAGGCATGATGGCTTGAAATTCTTTGTCTCTCGCCTGCTTCGCTGATCCTCCAGCGGAATCCCCTTCTACTAGAAACAGCTCACTTCGTGCCGTATCTTGCCCGGAGCAATCCGCTAATTTTCCTGGCAATGCTGGTCCTTGTGTGATTTTTTTACGCACGACTTTTTTGCTGGCCCGCATGCGTTTTTGGGCACTGTTAATAACAATATCTGCAATTTTTTGCCCATCTTCAACATGCTTGTTTAACCAAAGGCTAAATGCGTCTTTTACAGTGGCTGAAATAAATGCCACTATTTGACGAGAAGACAATCGCTCTTTAGTTTGGCCTGAGAATTGTGGTTCTTGAATTTTTGCAGATAATACATAACTGCATCGATCCCACACATCTTCTGCGGTCAACTTCACCCCTCTAGGCAACAAGTTACGAAAATCACAAAACTCTTTAATCGCTTCAAGCAAACCAGTACGCAAACCGTTAACATGAGTACCACCTTGCGCCGTTGGAATCAAATTGACATAACTTTCTGTAATCAGGTCCCCACCTTCAGGTAACCATTGCACAGCCCAATCCACACCTTGAGTTGTTTCAATGACTCCGCCGATAAATGGCTTATCTGGTAACAGCTCAAATCCAGCATTCGCCTGCGCTAGATAATCTTTCAAGCCATCTTGGAAAAACCACTCTTCTGTTTCAACAGAACTGCCACTTTGATCAACAAAAACAACATGCAATCCAGGGCATAAAACAGCTTTAGCTTTCAGTAAGTGCTTTAAACGAGAAATCGAAAATTTACTAGAATCAAAATATTTAGGATCGGCTTTAAACTGAACTTTAGTACCCGTATTTTTCTTTCCTACTGCACCGACTTCTGCCAAGTCAGAGGTTTTACACCCATCAGCAAAGGCAATATGATGCAGTTTCGAATCGCGCTTTACCCAAACATCTAATTGAGTAGACAAAGCATTTACTACCGAAACACCTACACCATGAAGACCACCTGAGAACTGATAATTGTCTCCAGAAAACTTACCACCAGCGTGTAACTTGGTTAAGATGAGTTCAACACCCGAGATACCTTCTTCGACATGAATGTCTACCGGCATACCACGACCATTATCTTCAACACTTAAAGAACCGTCTTTGTATAAAATTATTTCAATTCGATCCGCGTGCCCTGCAAGCGCTTCATCAACCGAGTTGTCAATGACCTCTTGGGCTAAATGGTTTGGACGCGTTGTATCTGTGTACATTCCCGGTCGCTTTTGTACGGGTTCTAATCCACTTAGTACTTCAATAGAAGCCGCATTATAGTTTTTAACAGACATGGCACTCTTCTTAGAATCAATAAAATAATAAAATCCGTTCAACACTCAACAATGAGTCATTTACAGTAAGTTTGCAAACGTCAGTATATCATCAATATGACGTTCAAAATGAACAAAGCTATGATTCCCTAATGGCTCTTGCGTTAAACGCACGTTTGGGTATTTTTTTAAAGCCTTTCGATAATCCAACACTTCATCACCCTCTTGTAACATTAACCAATATCGCTCCGGCGTCATCATAGGGGTATCCAATGAACGTAACTGAAGCATATGCTCTTGTGTTAAAACATACTCTTCATTTGTGTATGGGTTAGTCTGTTCTCCGAGGTAATTCACCAACAACGTATGTGCAGAAACGGCTGGGTTAACCATCACAGCATTAATTGAATATTTTTCAGATAAGTAACCCGCATAAAATCCACCTAATGAGCTACCAATCAATGTAATGCCTTCTGAAAGATGCTGCTCAATCAGTGTACTTGCCTGCGCAATGGCTTTGTTTGGCTCCCACGATAATCTAGGCATTAGATAGCAATCTGTGAGTGACATTGACTCAAGCGTCTTATGTATACAATTGGATTTAAAAGAATGTTCAGAGCTGTTGAAACCATGAAGATACATTAAATAAGGCATGTTTATTCCAGTAGAATAAAAAGTTACGCGTATTGAAAATCAAATGAATTAATACGTCGATGACCATGCTTCAAACAAAGTTCAAGCAAATCCGCCAACTGCTGATTCAACCTAAATTTTTCATCCTTATGCAACATGGCATCATTTGGATAAGGGTAACTGCCTTTAAATTGACGATGCCCATCGGTAATTTCAGCCAGACCCACATCATGATAAAGCCGAACAGTCATATTCACTTTAGAATCAAACAAAAGTTCTGTATCGCTAATATGCCCAAATTCAAGCTTTAGCTCGGTCGTGTATTGGCTTTCTTTTCCTAAAAGCAAAGTCAATCGGCTCTCTTGACCTCCCACCGTATGCACCTCAAATACCCACTCAGATTGCTCCTCCTGAGTGCGCATTAGTTTACCAACTCGACGATAATTTAATTCGCCAAGCAACTGTAAACTGCTTAAATCAGGTACATAATTCTGTTGCATTCAGTTACTCTCTTCTTCTGTCTCTTATTAGAAACAAGGCATCTAATTTTACTAATACAGTATAACGCTAAGCAAGCCACCTTGCTCGAAGATCTTTTTTATTTAACGCCAACCACTGTAGCCCCATGATTGTACTTGCATTATCAATGTTGGTTTTCAAAAGAGCAATAGCATCATCTGCACGATACAGATGCAACCGGATGTCCTCATTCTCACCTTCAAGACCATAGGATTTTGCTAAATTCACTTTTGTTGAATCGAATTCACCCACATACATTTTTAAATATTCGACTAAGCCACCCGGTGAAGGAACAAAATTCAGCATCCATTCCAATCGTTCAACTTCAACACCTGCCTCTTCCAAAGACTCTCGACGCGCGACCTCTTCATTTGATTCACCTTCCTCAACCATCCCAGCTACTAGCTCTAACAGCCAAGGGGAAGCGTGCTTTACAGCGCATGCTCTAAACTGCTCAATTAAAAGCACTTTATCTTCAATCGGATCGTATAAAAGAACACAAACAGCATCCCCCCTTATCATCATCTCTCTTTCAATTGCACCACTCCAACCACCGTTAAATAATCTATGTTTTAACGTGACTTTTTTCATTTTAAAAAAGCCATTATATAGAGATTCTTCTTTAATAATTTCAACATCTGAATGATCATATTTGGGCATGAACTCAGAAGGGTTACCTTCAATAGATTTAGACATTATTCATCCTTATGGTCTTTTTTATTTTCATCTTTTTTAGACCAAGATGCAGGAGGTCTATACGCAGCATCAGGATCTATCTCATCATCATGAGAAATTTCGTCATTTGCTCGATCAGTGTGATTCTCTTGCTTATCGAGATCCATTGCTTCTGGCGGCTTTTCTTCATCTAAAATCATTGCATTAGGCGGTGGTGCTTTAAAAAATCGATCGTCGTCAAAAGTAACCACCCAATGTGGGTGTAAAATACTAAATCCTGAAATAAACATACCGTTAATAACGGCTTCCGGGATAATAAACAAAGGCAAAAATGCAATGTACTCCCATGTTTCACGACCAAATTCAAACCGACCACCCAGTAAAAGCAGCCCAACGGCACAGGCACTTACCGCTAGACAGCCAATCAAACACCCAACAAACCCCGTTCCCATAATAAAAATAAAAGGGTTATTAGAATGAAAGCTTTCTATAAATCGGTGCCAACGCCAAGTAATCCAAATAGGCAAAGCACCACTTAATAAAAAGTTTAATGAAAAACTCTCTAGATTATCCAAGCCTGAAAATAAAAAACCCAGTTGAGCAAAAAGCGCTACGACCAAAGCCAGCCCCCAGCCAAACATCAGCGTAATGGTCGTTATTCCTAAAAAATGAATCGCAACGCCAAGACTTAAATCAATAGTAATACGCCAGAGACATAAAAGGAGGACACAAGCCGCTAAAAATCGATGCTGTAAACTCGGATTATCTAAAAGTGCTTTCCACGGCTTCTCTCTCCATAAAATCAATGCACAAACAAAGAACAGCCAATTTGCAAACCAAAGAAGGCCTAAAGGAAAAAGCTGATTATCTAAACTCATAGTGGGCCTATGCCATCGTAAAAAATGAAAATAACGTCGAAAACCATTAAAAATTTGTTAATATCTACATTAGGCGAGCTATCAAAACCAGCACATCAACTTCTGGGAAGTTGGCTCTTAATATACTGCAATAGAAGGCCTTTTATGTCCGATCAACGATGCGGTTGGTGCCTAAGCACGCCAAAGTACATTGCTTACCACGATAACGAATGGGGTAAACCCGTATTCGACGATCGAACTCTATTTGAGTTTATTGTACTAGAAAGTGCCCAAGCGGGTCTTAGTTGGATTACAATTTTAAATAAAAGAGAAGGATACGCTGCCGCTTTTCACAATTTTGACCCAACAAAAGTCAGTCAAATGACAGAAAAAGACATAGAGCGACTGGTTCAAGATACCAACATAATCAGAAACAAATTAAAAATAAAAGCAACGATCACAAATGCTCAAGCATTTCTCAAAATTGCCGATGAATTTGGTAGCTTCAGCACATATTACTGGCAACACACTCAAGGAAAGCCAATTGTAAACAATTATCATACGTTAGCAGAGGTACCAGCTGTCACAGATTTAGCCACGTCAATATCAAAAGATATGAAAAAAAGAGGCTTTAAATTCTTCGGACCCACTATTTGCTACGCCTACATGCAGGCAACTGGAATGGTAAATGATCATTTGATCGGGTGTATTTCCAGAACCGAAATCACTTAAGTTTAATCATTGATATCAGGCTTTTAAATCATGATTCAAGAGCAACATTTACATATCAGTTAAAGAAGATAGATCCTCTCAAAAAATCAAACGCCCAAAATAATCTGGTTAACGGGCTTATTGCAGGCAGGAAAATCAATCATCACCAATGAGTTAGACAAAACATTATTTGATAACAATATGCATTCCTACATTCTTGACAGGAACAACATACGCTCTAGTCTTAGCAATAATTTAGCCTTTACTGACGCTGATCGTATCGAAAACATTAGGCGTATTGCAGAAGTATCTAAACTTTTTTTATGATTAATATCGTTAGAGTACTACTATGTTTATTTAAACATCACAATTGCGCGTCGAAAAACACCAATAGCCAACAATTTAGGTAGTAATATGTTCGATAATAAAACAATTTTAATCACCGGTGGTACCGGCTCATTCGGCAAAAAGTACGTAAAAACGTTGCTTGAACGCTATAACCCTAAAAAGATAATTATTTTTTCTCGTGATGAACTCAAACAATTTGAAATGCAACAAGAGTTCAATCAGCCTTGTATGCGCTATTTTATTGGCGATGTACGTGATAAAGATCGTTTACGCCGCGCAATGAGAGGGGTTAATTACGTCATTCATGCCGCTGCGCTTAAGCAAGTACCTGCCGCAGAATACAACCCGATGGAATGCATCAAAACGAATATCAATGGCGCTGAAAATGTTATTGATGCCGCGCTTGATAACGACGTTGAAAAGGTCATTGCATTATCTACAGACAAAGCAGCCAATCCTATTAATTTATACGGCGCAACTAAATTAGCATCAGATAAATTATTTGTCGCGGCGAATAACATTGCAGGCGGTAACCGTACAACATTTTCAGTAGTACGCTATGGCAATGTTGTATGTTCACGAGGTTCAGTCGTACCCATTTTTCAAAAAATTATTGATGAAGGTCGTGATCATATTCCGATCACTCACGATGAAATGACACGTTTTTGGATAAATTTACAGCAAGGTGTGGATTTTGTTTTAACAAATTTTGAACGTATGTTAGGTGGTGAAATTTTTGTACCTAAAATACCCTCTATACGCATCACTGATTTAGCAAAAGCAATGGCTCCTGATTTGCCATTAAAAATCATAGGCATTCGTCCGGGTGAAAAGTTACATGAAATCATGTGTCCCGCTGATTTGTGCTTTGAAACCTATGAATATGAAGATCACTTTCTTATAGCACCGGGAATAAAGTTCAGTAGCCGCAGCAACGATTTTACGATTAATGCTTTGGGCGAAAGAGGAGCAAAAGTAAAACAAGGTTTTGAGTACAGCTCTCTACACAACCCTCACTATATGACTGTTGATGAAATCAAAGACTTCAATACACAAGCATTAATTTAAAGTAGAACGTAACCCATGATCCCTTACGGAAAACAATCTATTAGCCAAGAAGACATTGATGCTGTCGTTGACGTATTGCAGTCAGATTGGCTTACTCAAGGCCCGAAAGTACCCGTTTTCGAAGAAGCAATTGCAGAGTATTGCACTGCTAATTATTCGATCGCAGTTAACAGTGCGACTTCAGCGTTACACATCGCCTGTTTGGCATTGGGTGTAGGTAAAGGCGATTTAGTATGGACATCGCCGATTTCATTTGTTGCATCTGCTAACTGTGCATTGTATTGCGGTGCTCGTGTTGATTTTGTTGATATAGATTTAGCAACTGGAAATATGTCAGTTAACGAACTTGAAAGGAAACTGATAGTAGCCGAACAAGAAAACCGATTACCTAAAGCGGTAATCCCTGTTCACTTGGCAGGTCAATCTTGCGATATGCAAAGCATTCATAAGCTTGCAAAAAAATACGGTTTTAAAATCATTGAAGATGCTTCCCATGCCATTGGCGCAGAATATCGCAACAATAAAGTAGGTTGTTGTGAGTTTTCAGACATCACGGTGTTTAGCTTCCACCCTGTAAAAATCATTACTAGCGCTGAAGGTGGGATGGCAGTCACTAATGACTCAGCGTTAAACGCCACAATGAAAAGACTACGTAGTCACGGAATAACCAACAATCCTGAAGAAATGACTGAACCAAGTCACGGCCCTTGGTACTATCAGCAAATTGAGCTTGGTTTTAACTATAGAATGACTGATTTACAAGCTGCACTGGGGCTAAGCCAGTTAAGCAAAGTGGATGAGTTTGTTGCAGATAGAAACGAACTTGCTCTTAAATATGCAGACTCTTTTGGAAGTAAACCTTTATCTCATTTAACTCAGCTTACTGAATGCTATTCAAGCTATCATTTATATATATTAAGACTTGATGATACTCATGAGCACCTTCACAAACATGTGATTGAAGAGCTAAGAAGAAATGGAATTGCTAGTCACTTACATTACATACCAATACATATTCAACCATACTATAAACAAATGGGGTTTGAAGAGAACGATTTTCCAAATGCGATAAAGTACTACCAGACAGCATTTACCATTCCTCTTCATCCACAGTTATCCTCTCCTCAACAAAATTTTATTACTGATGAAATCGGAAAGTTACTGTGAAATTAGCATTAGGCACCGTTCAGTTTGGAGTGGATTATGGAGTAAGTAATACTCAGGGTAAGCCAAGCACTCAAGAAGTTCATAACATTTTACAGCTGGCCGCCGAAAAGCAAATAGTTACTTTAGACTCAGCAATTGGATATGGAGATAGCCACAGTGCCATCTCCTCATTTAATGAGCTTCACAATTATTTCTCGATCATAACCAAAATACCACCATTCCAAGCAAAACAGTTTGACTCGCATTCTCAACAACAATACGTTGAGTATATTGATCAATGCTTTTCAGAACTAAAGTGCAGTCATTTAAATGCTATTTTATTTCACCAAGTAGCGGACATATTCAAACCCGGAGTAGAACCAATACTCAATTATCTTGAACAATTAAAAGCGAAACACAACATTACCCATACAGGCGTTTCATTATACTCAGGAGTCAATATTACTGAGTTAGTTCAGCATCCTTCTATAAATTTAGTACAAATCCCATTTAATGCTTTTGATAACTACTTTAAAAAAAACAACGCGCTTACATGCTTCAAAGACAACAATATTACAGTCCATGCACGTTCAGTTTTTTTACAAGGCTTACTATTAATGCCGATAGATAAACTCAATGATTACTTTTTACCTTGGCGTAAATACTTAAAGCAATTCCACTTAATAGCAAAACAATTAAACGTCTCTGCATTAACTTTATGTTTAGCCTATGTTGAAAAAGAGCCATCTATTGATCGTATTGTCGTTGGAGTAAATAGTGAGTGTGAATTAACTGAAATATTCAACGCATACGAAACAATTAATACTTTAAATTTATTAGAACTCCCCTCTCTTGCCATTGATGCCCCTCAATTAACCAACCCAGCATTATGGAAGCCATAACTTACTCAAGAAATCATCAAAAATGCCGATGACAAAATAGAGTGCTAAAAGAGATAGTCTATATGATGAACAACGGTAATCAAAAACTAAAGCTTGCTTTTATAGGAGGTGGGAACAATTCAGCCGTTGGCTATGTTCACTTCGCCGCAAGCCAACTGGATAATAAATTTATTGTTGTCGCAGGCGCATTCTCCCGAACCCTTGAAGAAAATATGTCTACGGCAGCTAGATGGGGAGTAGATGCACACCATGTTTATAATGATTGGCGACAACTCATTGAATCTGAAAAAGAAAATGTTGATGCCTTTGTGATACTAACACCAACCCCTCATCATTTAGAAGTTATTGAAGCACTATTGAATTCTGATATACCAATAATTTGTGAAAAGGCATTAGTTACTGGTCCAAGCGAAATTAACAAAATTGCGGCCAACTACAATAAAGCAAAACACTTTCTTGCAGTAACTTACAATTACAGCGGTTATGCTATGGTTAGAGAATTAAAGCATTTAATTAAAAAAAATGTTTTGGGTACAATACAAAAAATTCATTTAGAAATGCCGCAAGAAGGCTTTCGCCGCCCACCGGATATTGCAGGTAAACCGTCAACGCCACAGGCATGGAGACTGCAAGATTTTGAAGTGCCAACTATTTGTTTAGATCTAGGTGTTCACTTACATCACCTTTCAACATACTTGTTAGAAATAGAGCCTATAGAAACAATTGCACAATTCACCAATCACTCACAATATCCAAACTTGATTGATGATGCATTTATGCTTCTTAACTACCCTAATAATATAAAGGGTAGTATGTGGATGTCTAAAACAGCGATAGGACATCGCAATGGCTTAAAAGTGAGAGTATACGGAGATAAAGGTAGTGCCTACTGGATTCAACTAAATCCAGATGAACTTGAATTAAATTACAATGATGGTCGCAGAGAAATAATTGATCGTGCAGGTCAATGTGAATATGCGAATCAATTCAGATACAATCGAATGAAACCAGGACATCCAACAGGTTTTGTTGAAGCTTTTTCAAATTTATACACTGATATTCATAGCGAACTCGTACATTTTTTAAATCATTCTACAAATGACAGTAATTACGTATTTGGTTTAGAGCAGGCTAAAGACTGTTTAAATTTATTTAAAGCAGCTCAGAAATCTGTTGAATTACAACGCTGGGTAAAGCTAGATGAATTATCAGGTTCGGAATAACAACATGTATAATAATCAAATTGCAATTTATGGTGCTGGTGGTAACGGCCAGAAAGTTTATCATGCTCTTTTAGAGCATGGTGTCGAAGTTGCATTTTTTATTGACCTATATTCTCCAGAAAATCATTATCAAGGTTGCCCAATCTACCGACCAGATAATATCTTAGATACCACAGTCACAGTGTTAGTATCAGTGGCATGTACTAGTGAACAGATAAAACAAGAACTGATATTGTTAGGTGTCAGTGAGTGCCTTAACATGAACGAAATAATCTTTCGTTACCCATATGTATTAGAGCGCTTTATTCCTAAAGCTCATCAAGAAGCATTAGTAGCAAGCACTAATGAAGACAGTAAAAATTTAGCATGGCTTGAGTCTATTTTAGATGACGACGCAAGTAAACGCTGCCTCAAAGCAATAATTGATTTTCGCAGCTCCCCATCAAGTCAATATTACGTTGAGAATGATTGGTTAGCACAATACTTTCCGCCTTGGTTACTGGATTTGCCTTTATGGAAAGAAGGAATTAGTTTTGTTGATTGTGGATCATACATTGGAGATACATTAGATAGCGCAATATCAATACTGTCTCAAACTGAAATCAAATTGAACACTATGATTTGCTTCGAACCGGACCCGAAAAACTTTTCTTGCTTAAAAGAGAAGGCAAAAAAGTATAAACATGAAGGAGTATCTACTTTTTTATATCCATGTGGAGTCTGGAAAGAAAATACGATTCTAAATTTCTCTGCAGGGGAGTCTCAAGGAAAGTTCACTGACAAGAATACAAATGAAAATACCAGTAATTTATTACCCGTAGTTTCATTAGATCACGTATGTGCTGGCACAACGGTGAACTTTATAAAAATGGATATTGAAGGGGCCGAGCCGCAAGCCATCGAAGGGGCAAAGCAACTAATAATAGAACAAACACCATTACTCGCAATTTCTGTGTACCATGAGACATCCCATTTATGGCAAATAGCGCAGATGATACACAGTTACAACAATAATTATACGTTCAAACTACATTGCCACGGAGACTTCGGTCTAGAGATCATTTTATACGCAATCCCGAAGAAATAACCTAATTAAACTGCAAATAAAACTGTTTCACTATAGCCTTGGGTATAATGCCTTAAATAAAACGTATAGTCAGGGCAAAGTTGTTTTAATAAGTTTGGGATAACCGTTAAATGCTCTGCTCGATGATAAACGCTGACCGCTAATTTAGGTCGATGCGTTTTAATAACTTCAGCCATTCCATGAAGCACGTCAAGCTCAACACCTTCTACGTCCATTTTCACATACATAGGAATGATATCATTCTCAGTGCAAAATTGATCAAGACTAACTTGTTGAACAGATACTGTATTTTCACCTGAATTCAAGTCCGAAGTGCGACACTTTTCACTTCAAGCAACTAAGCACATATTTTTAAAAATTACGGCTGGTTGCTTGAACCCTAAACACTTCCTTGGACGATTGTTTATTCGTCTCATCGCGAAGTCTATTCTCTCTTCTGTAACACTTCTTAAATCAGTACCTTTGGGCACATATTGCCTCAGAAGGCCGTTGCTATTTTCATTCGCTCCACGCTCCCAAGAGCTATATGGATGAGCAAAATACACTTTCGTATCTAATGCTTCCGCTATCTCAGCGTGATAGGCAAACTCTCGACCATTATCCGCTGTAATCGTGTGTACATGATTTTTAAAAGGCATCAATAGCTCTATAGTCGCTTGAGTCACATCTTTAGCTGATTTCGAATCCACTTTCTTTATCAGATAAAAACGCGTCTTTCGTAAGCGTACGGCAAACCACACCTTGTTTCTATCTTAGAGCTTAATATTCCAAGGCAGCAGGTCTTCTAGGCTGTCCTCTGTATTGCGCTTCGGAAGTTCTTCAAATAATTTCACTAGATATT
>NZ_JBLIXL010000033.1:0-19325 GCF_047525455.1 Marinomonas phycocola | reverse complement strand
GAGGAGCCTTCGCTCAATCGAACTACTGTATAAAAGGCTTTGGTTGCAGCCAAAGCTTGGGCCTCACATTACCCGAACCTAGTTTAAATAATAATTACTTTGTGGGATTATTATCCATACAAGTCGTTCAAGCGGGACTCATAACAGTTGGCTCGGTTTCGCTTCGCTACACATTTTAGCCAACTATTTCTCGCCCCTTAATGAGGCGTTATGAGTAATCCAATATCGAGGTTTAAATGGTAAGCGGAAGTTGTTTGTGCGGTAATGTTAAATATGAAATATCAGGTAATATTGGCGACATAGTTCATTGCCACTGTAAAACTTGTCGTAAAGCTCATGGGGCTGCATTTTCAAGTGTTGCTGGTGTTAAAGATATAGATTTTAATTTGGCTTCCGATGTAACTTTAGGTTGCTATGAATCATCTCCTGGTAAGAATAGATATTTCTGTCCAACTTGTGCGACTCAAATATACGCAAAAAAAGATGGTACTGAGCATATTGTTTTACGTTTAGGTTCATTAGATGATGATCCTAATTCGAAAGAACTGAATCATATTTGGGTTTCTCAAAAGGCGTCTTGGTATTCTCTGAATAGTAACTTGCCTGAGCACCTTGAATTCGAGTAATACTCATAACAAGCGGTCAAGCTGACGGCTATTCCGTCGCTTGTTTATGTGGCGGTCGCTACGCTGCCACAACCAACTACATAGCCGCAGCTTACCGCGGCGTTATGCATAGGGTTCGGATATGGAATCAAAGTTTCAAAAATTAAGTGATTTAGGTGCTGGAGATTTTGAGCATTTAAATGGAAGTCTTATCAGTCATTTAGAAGGTACATATTCTCTGCTAAGTGAATGGGATGCATCTGAAACTCTCTGTGATGCGGGCCTGTTTCATACTGCATATGGTACTGCTGATTTTAATGAAGTAATGGTATCACTTGACCGTCGAAAAGATATTTCAAAGTTGTTCGGCAAAGAAGTTGAAGCTCTTGTTTATTTATATTTTGCTTGCGACAGATATTTTACCTATAAGCAATACTTGGAAGATAAAGGTTCTTCGCTTCCGTCATGATTATCGAAAACCTTAGAGGTTTCAGGGTTTGAGCGACGCCTATCAAGTGATGAATTTACTAACTTCGTATATTTGAAAAATAATTCTATCATCGGGTATATATCAATAAAGAGTAAAAACCATTTGTACCATCTCTTTGTTGCCAAAAGATATCAAGGTAAAGGCATTTCAAAAAAATTATGCTATTTTAAATGTAAGCTCAAATTGCTACACAGTCCGCTCTTCTATTCATGCTGTTCCCGTATATAAGAGTTTTGGGTTCAGAGAACCTGAATCGACAGAAAACAAAGGTGGTATTAATTTTCAACCTATGGAGTTAATATTGTAAAATGCTAAAAAAAGTGTCAGTTTGAAGCACTTACTCTATGCTCCAATGCGCAAATTACACTGGCATTAGGGCTTTAAAGGAGTATCCTTTTGGTTATACGTGAATTCATCAAGTGTTTAACATATGACTTTATTTCAACAATTAGGGTATCTGTTGGACATAACTCGTATCAGCGACATGATTTTTCATGAGCTGTATGGAGACAGGCATGTTGCTCGTAGGCTCTTTTCTATTACTTTTTATTGGGTTAATTCATTCTTATCTCGGTGAAAAATATATCCTGATTCGTTTATTTAAACGTAACAACTTACCCAAGTTACTTGGTAGTGATTGGTTTACTAAACGTGTTTTAAGGTTTGCTTGGCACTTGACTACCATTGCTTGGTGGGGCTTCTCTGCAATACTTTATTTCTTATCCAATCCAAGCGGTAATATACACTCTGAAATTCTTGTAACTATCACAATAGTATTCGCATTAAGTGGTGTTATTTCACTTGTGTTTTCTCATGGTAAACACTTGTCTTGGTTGTTCTTTTTCGGTATTGCTTGCACAAGTATGTTTGACGTAGTATACAGCTAACAAGCAATTAAAATGGGACTTGCTACAGTTTGTTCGGTTTCGCTTCGCTACACATTTTAGCAAACTAACTCTTAAGAGGCCCCTTAATGTGGGCGTTAGACGGCACGTCGAGTTCAAAGGAAGATTTCGAACGGTAATCAAAGACACCCATTAACTTAATTTATATATTTCAATAAGTTAAGGTTTCAAAAAATATAGGATAGGCGTGATTATTGATGTTTCTCTAATCACTGTCTAAACTAAAAATTCAAACTCAAGGATGAGGGCAGAATTATGCCAAGAGCCAGAAGCCAACAAGTCAGTTTGTCTGACACACCGTATTATCATTGCATCAGTTGATGCGTTCGCCGTGCTTTTCTATGTGGCGAAGATGTTGTAAGAGGGAAAAGTTTCGAGCACTGTCGTGATTGGATTGAAGCGCGTTTATTGTGTTTTTTCTTAAAGTGCCAGGGCTAAATTAATACTAAAGAAAAATTAGCGCTGGTAGAATTAGCTAAAGTGTTTCTTGATTGTGATCAAGCTGAATTAAATGAGCTTGTCCAATCTGGTGAGCTAATAGTGGTGGGCGAATATAATGAGTGACATGTTAAAATCCGTTCATAGAACGGCTAAAGGGCTTAAAAAATCGGGAGTGATTGACAAAACGACAATGTGTAAAATTTGATGCATTGTGTTTAACGAGTATTCATGAATTTACACCGACTCAAATACGGGATTTAAGATTGAAATACAATCTTTCTCAACCTGTGTTTGCGCAGTATTTTAATGTTAGTGATAAGCTAGTGAAAAAATGGGAACAAGGTGTCAGCTTCCCAAGAGGTGCCGCGTTAAAGATGTTATCACTAGCTGAAAAAAAGGGCTTGAGGCTATTGCGTAATTAAAGGTAAAAAGCCCTTAATTTATATATTTCAACCAGCATCCAATCGATACTATTTCAATCAGTTAAGAGGCAATACAGAACAGCCATGTGATTGTTCTGAGTCCACACCCTGTCACTTCTTGTGCAAGGCCCGTATAAAAACCACCAGCTTGGTTGGTGTCTATTGCTCAGTTGTAGGCCACGAATCTTTTTTTGATCCTATAAAAAGATCCGTATCCTATAGTGACTGCATTGTTAGATAGATAAAAATCAGTAACTAAAATCAAGTGTTAATAGTAAGCGACGTTCACCTTCTGGGGGAGAGGGAGAGCGATGTATCAGTCCCGCATTTTCATTTCCTTCCCAAAGCTCACCTTTTAATAACGCCACTTCGCCACAGTTAAGTTGTTGAATGTCTTGTGGGCTTTTATATAAGCCGGATTGGTTGTCAGGTTGGCCATTGCTTCCCATTCCTAATTTTGAACGATCCGCTGACTGTTGGCTCAACCACTCAGTAGCAACACCTTGAAATGTGGTGACCAAGCGGCAGTTTACTTTATCAACATGAAATCTAGGGCACATTGCACGATCAAGTACGGTTAATCGTAGCCCTACACGTTGCAGTTCGAAGAGGCAGCAAAACATATCTACTAGTTCGGAAATGTTTTTGCTTAGCTCAAGCGATACTTTATTTCCGAGTGCTTCGCTGATGCTTGAGAGTGCACTTTGTGGTGTCACCGTCATTGATGCTTGAAATGCGGCATTTGATTGTAAAAAAGCATCAACCGATTGTTTCAATGTTTCAGTTAACTCTCTTTGCCAAATAGCAATATTCGTGTCTTCACGGTAGATGTCGGTAAAGATTTCGGGTTCATTGCCTTGAGAGGCTCTTCGAGTTTTTGCTTCACTGCCATTAAAAGTATTCATATTAGATGTGGGTGTTTTATTGATAAGGTTCATTCTGGTTGTTCCCATTCTGGGAATGGATCTTGTTTAATGAGTCCTTGTTGCATTTTTTTTGCCTTAAATTACTAACATTTTGTTATGTTATAACATATCATTTTATCTTGGTAGTACTTTTCCACATATATTTTTTACCTAGAGGATCGTGTTGGCTTTTAGCTGTGAACGGTAATGTGTATATAAATCATGGGAAATACCTTGAGTACTAATCTTATAAACTAGCGAGTGACTAAAAAATTAGATCTGCTTTTCTTTAACGTCATTACCGCAACGGGTATCCTAAGGTGATTAATGTATCAATGAAGGGTTTTTTATGATTAATGATAACGAAGTAATCGAAACGTTAGATGAGTTAGAGGCGTTTCTTTTGAGAATAGAAAATGGTGGTTTGGGTTTAAAGAATGTTGGAGGTATCGCGTTGGCTACAAATAATGCAGATGGCCGTCCTTTTGTCGCAGTACTAGATGATAATCATAAATTGTTGTTGGGTCGTTGGGTGACGCAGTGCGTTTTTGATAATGGTAAGGACTTGGTTCGTAAAGGGCCAAACAAAATTCATTAATGAAAATGCACCCTCAACTAAATAATCATAAAAGTAAAAGGTGTATGTTTTTCATGGGCCACACTCAGCCTTTAATGGGAGGATTTTGTTTTGCCAAAAGTCAGTAGTTCCGATGCAGCGTTAATTAAGCAGCTTCATTCTTTAGTTTTTAATGACCCTGATATTAAAGTTCTTCTAGAATTGGGGTTTAAAAATGCACTCTCTGTTTTTGAAGAAGCAGAGTATTCCTTGCCTTTTTCATCTTATAATATTCCAATTCATTACTTTTCAAACAAGCTGACCGACCAGCAATCTGGGATGGTGGGCTTATGTCGGGTCTTTATTTTGCGCGCAGGTTGTGAAATGCCTCGCCCTGAAATTCATCGTAATAGTATTCAGAGACTGGTATCGTTTAAAGGAGAAGGCTCTATTTTTTCCGCTTCTCCAGGTGGTGTTGATATGACATTTAAAGAGTGTGAAATCGTTAGCCCTAGCGAAACTAAAGGGCTCTCCTTTGAGGAAAGCTGGGACGTTGTTCCTGAAAACACGTGGCATTTCCCTGTTGCAGGGAAAAAGGAAGATTGGTTTACCGTGACGTTTCACAGTGCCAGTGAATCCGACATAATTGATGAACATTGGGAGTTGGGTAAATAATATCTCGTTCAAACATGTTGAAGCTCTACTTGTGTTTTGTTCAAGCGTCTGTGTTTCCTATGTTGTGTAGGAGGTGTTTCAGCCGCTCTTGAACGCGACTAATTAGGGTGTGTTTCGTATTTTGAGAAAAGAGTATTGTGATAAGGTGTCTAAGATTTTCTTATAAATAGTCTACAAGCTTACGATGTAAATGTCTTATACTATGGGAAATTCAAGTTCTAATATAAGGCATTTATGACAACTTTAGTGGCACCAAAAACAGGCGTCTTAATGGTGAATCTGGGAACGCCTGATGCACCTGAACCCGCAGCGGTGAAGCGTTATTTAAAAGAGTTTCTTTCGGATACACGTGTTGTTGATCTCTCTCCACTTCTTTGGCAGCCAATACTGAATCTTGTTATTTTGAACGTACGTCCAGCAAAAGTGGCGAAAGCGTATCAGAAAGTATGGATGGATGAAGGATCGCCATTGTATGTGTTAGGTAAAAAGCTTAGAGACAATGTATTCAGCCAGCTTAATGCCTCTTTGGAACATGAGATTTCAGTAGTGCATGCCATGACCTATGGTAACCCTTCCATTCTTGCTGGGGCGAACGAGCTAAGAAAAGCCAAAGTAGACAAAATATTAGTGCTTCCTATGTACCCGCAGTTTTCAGCAACAACAACTGCTGCTGTCTATGACAAATTGATGTCCAGTTTGAAAAAATGCCCAAGTTGGCCTGATTTAATGATGATTAAAGACTATGCAGATCATCCACTCTATATCAATGGGTTGGCGGAATCGATCAAAAAACAATGGGAGAAGCAGGGCGAGAAGCGCCATCTAGTATTGTCGTATCATGGTATCCCTAAACGCTATGCAGATAATGGTGATCCTTACCCTAGACGCTGTCAGTTAACCAGCAAGTTGGTTGCTGAGCGACTAGGGTTAAATGATGGTGAATGGACTCATGTGTATCAATCACGTTTTGGTCGAGAAGAGTGGTTGAAACCGTATGCCGATGAAACGTTAAAGTCCTTTCCTGCTAAAGGTTTGAAACGTATTAATGTGATCAGCCCTGCGTTTGCGGTGGATTGCTTGGAAACATTGGAAGAAGTTACCTTCGAGCTTGGGGATGAATTTAAAGAATGTGGAGGCGAAGCGTATGATTACATTCCCGCGCTTAATGATTCGGACGATCAAGTTAATTTATACTGCGAGCTCATTAAACAAAATACGAAGCAATGGGGTGTTTCTTGATGGATAAAATTAATTGGAAAGAAGTCAAAACCATTGCATTTGATGCAGATGATACGCTTTGGCGTAATGAAGAAATTTTCATGGCCGCTCAAGAAGACTTTATTCGCCTGCTGTTGGATTATCATAGCGAAGACTATATAAAGTCGCATCTGTCTGCTATTCAAACACGTAATTTAGCGATATTTGGTTATGGTATTAAAGGTTTTACTTTGTCTATGATTGAAACGGCCATTGAGTTAACCGAAGGTCGAATTCTGGGAAGAGAAATTCATGAAATTATTCGATTAGCGAAAGCAATGGTGTCTGAGCCTATTGAACTTTTACCTAATATAGAATCGATCTTGCAGCAACTTCAAGGGCAATTCCAGTTGATGGTTATAACCAAAGGCGATTTGCTTGATCAAGAAAGTAAACTCTCTCGTTCTGGTGTCGCACATTATTTTGATTATGTTGAAGTGGTTAGTAATAAAACGCCTGAAGCCTACGAAGAAATTTTGTCGCGTTATCAAATTAAGAAATCAGAGTTTCTTATGATAGGTAATTCTCTTCGATCTGACATTCTTCCTATATTGGATATTGGTTCACACGCTATCCATATCCCATATGCATTTACTTGGGATCATGAGCAGGTGAGTGAAAGTGATCTTGCATCGTATCCTCATATCCCTAAATTGACAGAAATAAAAGAGCTGTCACTCTATGTTTAAACCAGTGTGTATTTTTATTAAGGTGTTAATCTAATGAAAAAAATAAATGCTTCAGTGTTGGTGTGTGTCTGTGTTGTTGGGATGGGCGCAAGTGTTTCTCATGCAAATGAGGCGGTTGATAAAGCGGCTGATGCCATGGGCAATTTTTTTGGGAAAGTAAAAGAGGTTGCCGTGGAGACTGCCAATAATGTGGCTGAAAAAGGGTCTGAGATCGGCACCGAGGCGAGTGCAAGAGCCAAAGAATCCGGTGAGATTTTATGGGATAAAGCGAAGAAAGTAGGTGAAAGTGCATCTGATCTTTTTGATCGTGTAAAAGGCGATGACTGCGATTTGAAAAAAGAAGAGTGCGCTGAAAAAAGTGTGAAATAAAACGGTCAGTGGGCTGGATGAAATAATAATGTCTGATAATGAAGAACGCTCAAAAACAACACCACACACATGGGAGGATGAGTTTTCTTTACAGAAAGACGTTGAGGTAATTGCTCCTTACATTCGTTATAAATGCCCTAAATGTCAAAATATTTTGATAAAGAGAACGGGTAAAAGTGGCGTTTTTTGGGGGTGTAGTGGTTTTCCTTCCTGTGACTATTCTGCAAGTGATGTTGATGGGAAGCCGGTTCGGTCAATCCGTTATTTATGCCCTTCATGCAGTTCAGTTCTTAAAAAAATACGGACTAAATCATCGGTGTTCTGGGGGTGTTCAAACTACCCAGCTTGTTCTACAACGCTTGAAGATGAAGAGGGTAAGCCTAAAGAAAGTAAAAAATACCCATGCAGAGCGTGTGGGCACTTTTTAGTTCGAAAAATAGGAAAGAGTGGTCATTTTTGGGGCTGTATAAACTTTCCTGCTTGCAGGCATTCATTGGATGACGATAATGGTAAACCGA
This sequence comes from Marinomonas phycocola, assembly GCF_047525455.1. Lineage (NCBI taxonomy): Bacteria > Pseudomonadati > Pseudomonadota > Gammaproteobacteria > Oceanospirillales > Oceanospirillaceae > Marinomonas > Marinomonas phycocola. The sequence goes on along the minus strand of NZ_JBLIXL010000033.1, from coordinate 11,493 downwards.
TATTGAGAAAAGTTTGATGCTTCGCCACGAAGACAGATCGAATTGTTTTTTGTTCCTTGAACTCAAGTAATAAGCTTGCCTCATATTTATAAATGCAATTAAAAACAAAACTTTATAAGAGAAAGGTAGGTTTTTGATATAGAGTCTTCTTTTTATGTGTAATGACCGCTAAAATGAAGGAAATACAATTGCTTAGGTGCTTATATGACTTTTTCAGGATTTGACCATGTTATTTTATTAGCGCATGGGAGCACGGACCCGCTCTGGAAATTGCCATTTGAAATAATATACGAAAAAATTGTGTCGGCATCTCCAAGAGAAAAATGCAGTTTGGCGTATATGGAGCTTTCTGAACCTTCGTTGAAAAGCACAATTAATGCATTGGATGCGTCTGTTAAAAAAGTAGCGGTATTACCCTTGTTTTTTTCGGTGGGCAGGCACTTACGTCATGATGTACCTGCAATGATAAAAGATCTACAAAGGGATGATTTATCGATTGAATTGTTAGCACCTATTGGTGACGATGATCGCATACAAAAAGCAATGGTTGATGCTGTAAAGGGGCATTTAGGTGAGACGCAGTGATTTATTCAGTATGCTTCAAATTGCACCAAAGGAAAATTATCAATGCTTTTTAAATATCTACCTGATGAGATTTTTCAGGCTCTAGCTGGCTCTAATAGGCAACTGATCGAACAGGTGTTGATTGATTTGGCGGACGTCTTTTATGATTATGCTGAAGACCCGATAAAAGAAAAATCGACGATTGTAGAGTCGATTGAAGACAGCCTGCATAAAATGGACATGTTGAGCTGGCAAGAAGATCACAAAGATGCCTTTGATTCCCCTAAGACCATTCATGAATATGCACTAAGAATTTATCATCGACTGGTCAATACAGGGTGGCTGGTGGAAGAACAAGAGCTATACCATATCAGCGTGTTGATGTCTCCACAGATATCCATGCTCCTAAAGGCGTTGGTTGAAATTAGCCGTCATGGCAAACGTAATTATGGCGCCACGGTCCTAAGTATTTTGAGTAACCTAGAGTCTGTATTTAATCACCCAAAAGAAAGAGGGGTGACATTAAATCAGTCCGCTGCGGCATGTCGTGATTTTTCGGCCCATCTGAACCAGATTTTATTAGGTATTCGCGGTCTGCAAAGGGAGCTGTTTGCAAATAAAGACCCAAAAGCCATTGTTGCAGGTTTTTTTGATTTGTTTGTTGATGGGATTTTGATAGCCGATTATAAAACATTAAAGACAAGCAATAACCCATTTCGTTTTCGTCGAAAAATCTTAGAACTTGCCCAAGACTTTTTATCCGACGAGGACATGTTTAGCAAAATATCTAAATGTTATGCTGACCAGCAAGTCATTTCCTTTGAAGTGGCTCGTGCAATGGTTGAGAGTGATTGCTTAACGATTATTCAAACCTTCTCTAATATTGAGCAACGATTAGAGCGTATTGACGAATATCGATATCGACTCGAAAAACGTGCTGCCGATACGGCACGCTATATGGACAGTTCTCGTCCCGGGATGGCCAATAAAATCGCGGGTATTATTAGTGAGGCTGTGATAAAAACACAGTTACCTGTTTTGAAGAATATCGTAGGTTGTCGAATTGTAGGCATGGAGTCTGCTGCGGCACCGATGAAGAGAAGAGAGCCTCCTTTACCGCGTGTTATCACGCCTGCTGTTGTATCCCAAGGTGCATTGTCTGTACGTGACTCCAATCGTCGTTTTCATGAAGCTCGACAAGTTACCGTTGCCAAATTACAGAGTTATGCCCAGCGTCAGTTAGGATCAAAAGAAGAAAAGCACATTTTAGATTTTACAATTGACAGCGTTGAAGATTTTGTCTGTTTTGACCATCTTAGATATGTAGGCTCTTTAGGTGTCAATGCAAAACAAATTGAAGAAGAGTTTGATGTGACTTTTACTAATAAATATGTTGATGTTCATGACTTTATTGAATGTCGTGAGTTTGTTGTCTGTCGTCGGAGTAAAGTATGCTAAAAGAACTGAAAAAGGTCTCTGAAGAATCAGGGAAAGATGTAAAAGAATTTCAGCATACGGCCAACTTTCTTTTAGCAAACCAGTTTGCGAGCGCGTATAAGCACGGCCAACGTAAGCATTATTTATTGATTGAGTCTTATCAGGATTATTTTAGTCGCTTATTTGAAGCCTTGGGAATGAAGCTGTACGTCAATGAAAATGAAAGACTGAGTGGTGTTTTACCAATAGAGAAAGAAGCGTTTTTACGTTTAAAGGCAGATGAAACATTGTTCCTTTTAGTGTTACGACAGTTGTACGAAGAGAAAATTGAGAACTTTGAAGTTGATAATGGCTTTGTATCAACGCATACCAATGCAATTCTTGAACGCTTTGTTCAATTAGTAAAACGTGATGTTCCTAATGAAACTCGCTTTAAAGACATTCTTACCTTATTGAGCCGACACGGTGTCATTATACGCGGCAAGGCATTTGAAGAAGATGCTAAGAATATTATGGTTAATATTACTCCAGTTGTGCGTTTGATCGTCACGGAAGCGTATTTACGTCAACTTGAGTCCTTTACTGTATCGGATGAAGACACAGAAGACGATGACATGTCCAATGAAGTCGATTCTGACACATTGTCAATCAGCGAGTGATTAGGTAATTAAATGAAAAAATTAAATAGGATTATTTTAGTTAATTGGTACTTGCTGGGTGCGGAAGAAATCGAAATTCGTGGTAATACAGCGATTATAGGCCCAACAGGTTCTGGTAAATCGTCGCTACTAGATGCCATTCAAACTGTGTTAACAGGGGCCAGTAAGCGCCATCTAAATTACAATGCGAGTGCGAACGATGGTAAGGCCAGTGGACGTAGTATTCGATCCTATATACTGGGTATGATTGATGCCGGTCAGGCAAATACTAAAACGTTTGGCCCTCAGCCTAGACCGGATGCGGTCAGTTATTTAGCGCTTGTGTTTGAAGATTCTAATACTGGAAAAGAAAGTACTGTTGGCCTGTGTTTGTCCGCCTCGTTAGCTTCTCCAGAAGAAGATATTTTAGGCCGTTTTGTCTTATCAAATTATGGCGCTAGGAAGAGTGAATTTATTGATGCGCTTGAAGGTGTGAGTTTTAAAGCCAAAACGTGGCTTGAAGTCAGAGAGTCGTTAAAGAAAAGTTGTATAAACCCTTACATTAAATCGGGTAGCGCATCGGCAACACAATTCATAAATCGTTATCTAGAAGAATTGAGTCCAAATAGTGATAGGCTGATTACGCTGGACAGCTTCTTGAAAAACTTCAAGAATGCTCTTAAGTTTGTGCCAATTGCATCACCAACACGGTTTGTGCAAGATTTTGTGTTGGCGGAAGCGCCTCTTCAAGTGGGGGCTTATCAAAAATCTCTGCTTGAATATCGACAATTAGAATCGAAAACTCAAGAAGTTTCAAAGCGAATCGATGATCTGAATTTAATAGTACAAGACTGTGATAAAAAACGTCAGCATGAGCAAAATGTTGTTAATTATCAATGGATAGCAACAGAAGCAAGGTTTGATGAATTAGGCTCTAAGCAAGATGAAATTCAAGATCAGTTTGAAATGCAACAAGAGCGTGAAGATGAAATTCAGTTGGAATTGCAAACACAGAGTGAATTATTTAAGCAACTTCAGGGGCAATTGGTTCGTTTAGAACAGCAATTTGAAAATTCCGATGTTGGTTTCAAATTGCAGCAACTGGATCAAAGTAAGAGCCTATTAACACGTCAAATTCAACAGGAAAGCAAAACTTTGCAGCAAACCCAGCAGTTAATGGGGCTGCTAGCAACTCTGTCTTCGTTCGAAGATCTTATTTCTTCAAATTTAAAGACGGTAGCTGACGATTGTTTACCGTATGGCAGTATGTTACAAGCGGATGCTAGTGCGCTTGGCGATTTAACAAAATTTGAGTCAACATTGGTTAAATTAAATGCAGTTGTTGATGAGGAAAAGAGCGCTTTATTTCAAAAACGCACCGAAATTCATCGAACTATTTTGCACCTGAAAGACGAATGTAAACAACTAGAATACGATGTGTCTTCTTTGAAGGGCGGTAGTAGCCCTCTTTCTCAAAATACCAAACGGTTGATCTCGTTGCTTAAGCAATCCGGTATACAAGCAACGCCTTTAAGCCATTTAGCAGAAGTGACTGATTTGAAATGGCAGGATGCTATAGAAGGTTATCTAGGCCAGCAGAGGGAAGCATTAATCGTTGATCCTGATGACGCGGAACAGGCGATCAAAATATTCAGAACTCACAGAAAGCAGTTAATGGGTTGTCGAGTGATCGATACAAGTCAAACACGCTTGTGGTTAAGTCGCGGCGATCGAAATTCTGTGCTGCAATTTATTCGTTGTAATGATGATAACGCCCAAGCGTATTTAAATAGACGTTTGGGAGGGATAAGACCTGTCGAGACTGAGCGCCAATTATTACGTGAAGACAGTGCGATGACGTCTGACGGTATGTTGAAATTAGCAGGTACTATTTCGACCATTCGCTCTGTCCCCCATATGATGGTAGGGGTGAATACTGAGGGAATGAGGCAGCAAAGAGAGGGGCAGCTTGCTAACTTGACAAATGAGCTGATGCAGCATTTGAAGAATGACCAACGTCTAGAGCAGACAGATCAGTTGTTAGGGCGTTTATTGGCCAATAATCAATTTGAGTCTGGCAGTCTTTCTCATTCTCAGGAACTCCTTGCTACTGCATCACAAGAAATTTCGCGTATCAATCTAGAAATTGAGTCTTTGCAGCAGCGAGATGATACCGAGCTTCAAAGTAAAATAGACGCATTAAAAGCGAGATTGGCACAAGTAGAGTTAGAACAGAAAAAACTAGACAGAGAGCGTCAAATTATCTCTGAACAATATGGTAGTTTAAACACTCAAAAGAGCCAGTTAGGCAGTGCGTTAAGTTCATTAGATGAAGAGCGCTCTCGCCTTACAAGTCATCCTTTCTATAATGCTGAGTATGCAAGTGAGCGTTATGAATTGCTTGAATCTAGTATGGGCAGTGGGTCTGCCATTTATAAAGAGGCAATGAGTCGATCCGAAAAGGCACAAGAAAAAGCGCGAAACTTTGATCAGAAAGTACGAAAAGAAGTGGCCGATTACTATGCTCGTTTCCATCAAGCTGACTTAGATGATGATATTCAGCTTGATTATCTTGAGTCGAAATTTGAAGAATTTGAACAGTATATTACTCATCAAATTTCCGTATTGTCGGAGACTGAGCTGGCCAAATACGCTAAACGTGCTGAATTGGCTCGAAGAGAGGCAGAAGAAACGTTCCGTAGTGACTATGTTTCTAAGTTAAAAGACTCACTGGATCAAGTTGCTCATATTATTAAGGAGCTTAATAATAGTCTTAAGAGAAGACCATTTAACCAAGAAATGTACCAATTCCGCTATTATCCTAACGGGGATATGAAAGACATACTTAGCTTGGTTGAAGAGTTTAGTAAGCAAGACCAAGCAAATGTTGGTGGTTTATTTGATCCAGCAATGGCTCAAGAGAGTGGTCATATTATGGCCATTTCTGCAATTCAAGAATTGATCACTGATGAAGACAAGCAGCAAGATTTAGCGGATTATCGTAAGTTCTATAACTTTGAAGTGGATATTTTAGATGCCGATAGCAATAAAAAGACTACTTTGAGTCAACGAATTCAAACAGGGTCTGGTGGTGAGCATCAGATTCCATTTTATCTTGCCATTGCGGCAGCATTGTCAACAACCTACCGTCTACAAGAAACACTGGAAGGTAAGGTCGATGGGGGGTTCTCTCTTGCAATGTTTGATGAAGCGTTTAATAAAATTGATATGGCGAAAACCTCTACTTGTATGGGCTTTATGAAAGACATTGGTTTGCAGGTGATTGCAGCGGCGCCAGATGATAAGCGTGCTGTCATGGCCGCAAATATGGAAACGATAATAAGTGTATGGAGAGAGGGAGGGGCCGTCTCAATCGATGTGGCTTATCCGCAAGCAAAAGGTAAAAAACTACTTGCAGGCGAAGATGTCCAGTTGGAAAGTATGACTCCTGATCTTAACTCTGATGAGGTATAGTAATAGTGAGTGATGTAATAAAAAATGAAATACTTGCAGTGTTAGATCGTTGTTTCGATTGTGAGTACATCCTTTTAGAAAATGAAAGTTATAAGCATAATGTTCCTGAAGGCAGCGAATCCCATTTTAAATTGGTTTTGGTTAGTAATGATTTTGAAGGGAAGCGCCTAGTACAAAGGCATCAAGCTATCTATAAATCATTGGTTTCTGTTATGCCCAAGTTTCATGCGCTTGCTATGCATTTGCATACATCCAAAGAATGGGGTATCAAGAATAATGCTGTGCCTGAATCGCCAAATTGTCTAGGAGGAGAATAAGCTGAGCTTATCGAAAAAAAACATGAGTATATCGATTGTAATAGAGGAAGAAGGGTTAAGTGTTGCTATTCGTATTCAAGGCAGCTTCGACTTTTCTTTATTTAGTGATTTTAGAGAGTCATACATTAATTTAGTAGGGCAGTATTCAATTTATACGATTGATTTAAGTCATGTAGAGTATTTGGATAGTGCCGCCTTGGGGATGTTGCTTAGCATGAGAAGCACAGTGGGTGAGGGGTGTACGATTAAACTAAGTGGCGCCAATGATTTTATCAGTAATATTTTGAAGATTTCACGTTTTGATAAATTGTTTGTGATTGAGTAAAAGGACAGTATGAAACTGCTAATCATCGACAGCCAGACCATCTATCAAGAGATAGTGACTTGGTGTGCCGACAGCAAAGGGTTGACCAGTTATGTTGCTTCTGATTTTGATGCGGCGTGGGAAGCATTTCAAGAGTTAGCACCTAATATTGTCGTCATTGACAGCATTATTGACGGTGGCTCAGCTTTTGAGCTCGTGAGTAAGATAAAACAGGCGTCAGGTGAGCGATTTTGCCCTGTTATTTTTCTGAGTTCAAACTTAGATGATTTCACAATGAATAACTGTTTTAGGTCTGGAGGGGATGATTTCATTCCAAAGCCGTTTAACGAGGTTCTTTTTAATACTCGATTAAGTACCCATGTCAAGCATGTATTAGTGGTTCAAGAGCTGTATCGTAAAAATCGAGACTTAACCTTTTATCATAAAAAAACAGAACTTGAGCACAGCATGGCGAAACAAGTATTAAGTCATGCCCAGAGGCATAATGATTCCGATGACAAATCCCTCCAAGTTACTCGATTGTCTGCTACATCGTTTAATGGTGACATCGCTTTAGTTAAAAAGAGATTGGATGGTTGCCGTTTGGTTTTTATTGGTGACTTTACTGGTCACGGTTTAGCGGCTTCAATAGGTGCGTTACCCGTGACTCAAGTGTTTTTTGATGCGGTAGAGCAACAACTTCCTTTACAAACCATTGTTAGTGAAATTAATCGCGTTTTGTATGAGGTTTTGCCTGTCCATATGTTTTGCGCGGGTTACTTATTGTTTATTACGCCAAGTGGTGAAGTGACCTATTGGGGTGGTGGTATGCCGGATGCATTAATTACAGATGGTACAATAACTAGTCGTTTTTCATCTAATCATGTGCCTTTAGGGGTGCTGTCAGATGCTGAGTTTGATGACAGTGTGGATGCTTTTTATTTGGATTATTTACATACGATTCTCATTGCAACAGATGGTGCTAACGAGTTAAAAAACGATCAAGGCATTATGTTAGGTGATGAAAGATTGGAGCGTATGTATATTGATAGCTTCAATGAATCGAAACTGATGTCTGATGCTCACACCTCTCTTGTAAATAAAATTGTTAATTATAAAGGCAATGAAGCTCAACAAGACGACATTACTTTATTATTGTATCGACGTGAAACTTTATAATAGCTGCTTTGTCTTACTATTTTGTTGTCCTCTTTTAATTGAAAATACATGCCGTTTTATAAGTTAGGAATTAAGAATATGGTCAAACGCTATTTAACACTGAAGACTGTTCTGTCTGCGTTTATTATTTTTGTTTTTGTTCAGTCGTTGTTTTTTAAATTTAGCAATTCATTTGAGACGCAATATATTTTTGGTATTTTAGGGGAGTGGTCTGGACTTGACTGGTTTGGTGTTTATGGTGGGTATATGGTCGGTATTACGGAGCTTATAGTGTCGATTATCTTGGTGACCCGGTACAATCCAATTGGTGCTTTAATTGGAGTGGGAGTCATGACTGGCGCTATCTTCTTTCATCTGGCGACGCCTTTAGGTGTTGTGCAGCCTGTATTTGATGTTGCGGGTGCTATCATAGGTGATGATGCTGGTACTTTATTTATTATGGCTTGTTTGGTTTGGTTGAGCGCAGCAACATTGGTTTTTAGAGACTTTACGTCCCCCAATAGTGTTATTAGGTCGTTGATCTCTAAAGTAATGTAAACCTGCTTAATGAACAATTACCATAGACCCTAATTGAATATATAAACTCAATTAGGGTCGTATTTTATTTAAGCTGTTAGTTGTTGGTAGTTCTCTAGAAATAATTTGGCTTTCTTAAGGTTTTTGCTCTCAAATCTTGGTCCATACTGACCAACAATAAGTGAGGCGCAATAACACGCAATCTCAGCCGCTTCTTGGTAGCTCAATCCTTTAATTATTGCGTATATGAAGCTTCCTGCATACATGTCTCCTGCGCCAATGGTATCAAGTTTATTGATTTTCTGTGCTCTAGTGTGAAGTTTTTGTTTCCCATCCCATCCAACACACCCTTCTTTGCCACAAGTAATGATGAAAGTAGAGCAGTTCTGTCTGAGCCAGTTGAAGGCTTCATCGATGCTTCGAGTTTCGGACAATGCAAATGCTTCTTCTTCGTTCATGAAAATCAAATCGATACCGCTTTTGATCATATCAATAAAGCGATTTCTAAAGCTTTTCACTAGCATTGGGTCGCTAAGAGAAATGGCACAAATGCTTTTATTGCTTTTTGATATATCAATGAGATGTTGCATAGCTGCTAAGCCAGAATCAGAGCTGATCAAATAGCCTTCTAAAAAAATGACTTTAGATTGTGCTGCTGCGTTTTCATTGATGTGTTGAATGCCAACAAGCCCTCCGACTCCTAAGAATGTATTCATGGTTCTATCGGCATCAGGGGTGATCATGGCTAGGCAGGTTCCGGTGTTGCCACTAATTAATGGTTGAGAATCAAGATTGGTATCGATTTTTTTATGGTGCAAATCTCGATGAAAAAAACGTCCCATTTCATCATCAGCAACCACGCATGAAAAGAAGCAGTTCCCACCGAAGTTGGCGGTAGCAATGGTAGAATTGGCGACAGAGCCGCCGCAGGATTTGTGTTCAATTTGGCTACGTAAATTCGATAAAAGATGGTTTTGCCTAGAGGCATCAACCAATGACATACAGCCTTTGATAACATTATTATCAGATAAAAATACTTCTGTTGTACTGGCTTCTATGTCAACAAGGGCGTTGCCAATACCATAAAGGTCGTACTGCTTCATGTCTTCAAAAGCCTACTATTATTAAAACCAAGAAGTATAAGGTTTCATACGACACGAGACAAATTTTTTAATGGATAAAGGTATGTGGTTAGCATGGGAGAAATGTTAATGATTGTCGTTCTGGCATTAACTTAAGTCTTTAATACAAAAAAGTCGTCTTTAGCTTTTCATCTTGCTCTGCTTCTTTTAACATCCTGCAATGTAATTATTAGGTGAGCTGAGGAGATGAATATGACTGTAATTCGTGGAGAAGATTTGATTGACAGCGTTGCGGACGCTTTGCAATTTATTTCTTACTACCATCCAATTGATTTTGTTAAAGCGGTTCACGAAGCCTACGAGCGTGAAGAAAGTCAAGCGGCAAAAGATTCAATGGCCCAAATACTGATTAATTCTAAGATGTGCGCAGAAGGCAAACGTCCTCTTTGTCAAGATACTGGTATCGTCACTGTTTTCCTCAAAGTTGGTATGAACGTTCAATGGGAAACGGATCAGAGTGTTGTTGATCTGGTTAATGAAGGTGTGCGCCGTGCCTATAAATTACCTGAGAATGTTTTGCGTGCGTCCATCTTAGCGGATCCAGCGGGCGCAAGAAAAAATACTAAGGACAATACACCTGCGGTTATTCATATGGAGATCGTTCCTGGTGATACGGTTGAAGTGCATGTCGCGGCTAAAGGTGGTGGCTCAGAAAATAAATCAAAACTGGCGATGCTAAATCCATCAGATAGCATTGTTGAGTGGGTAAAGAAAACCGTTCCTACTATGGGGGCGGGCTGGTGCCCTCCAGGGATGCTTGGCATAGGTATCGGAGGTACTGCGGAAAAAGCCATGGTAATGGCCAAAGAGTCATTGATGGAACCTATTGATATTCACGAGTTAAAAGAAAGAGGCCCTCAAAATAGATTGGAAGAGTTGCGTTTAGAAATTTTTGAAGCAGTGAATGATCTAGGTATTGGTGCGCAAGGCTTAGGTGGTTTAACAACAGTTCTTGATGTGAAAATCATGGATTACCCAACGCATGCGGCTTCATTGCCAGTTGCTATGATTCCTAACTGTGCTGCAACGCGTCATGCACATTTTGTTTTGGATGGTAATGGCCCTGCTGACTTGGCTCCTCCTTCTTTAGATGATTGGCCTGATATTGCATGGGAAGTGGGTGAGAGTGTTCGTCGTGTGAATTTAAATGAAATAACTCCGGAAGATGTTAAATCTTGGGAACCAGGTGAAACAGTTCTGCTAAATGGCAAAATGTTAACTGGACGTGATGCTGCTCATAAGAAAATGATTGAGATGCTAAAAAATGGGGAGCAGCTGCCTGTAGATTTAAATGGTCGTTTCATCTATTACGTTGGCCCTGTTGATCCAGTAAGAGATGAAGCCGTTGGCCCAGCAGGACCAACCACTTCGACTCGAATGGATAAATTTACTCATACCATGCTGGCTAAAACCGGTCTGCTTGGTATGATTGGTAAAGCAGAGCGTGGAGCAACTGCTATTGAAGCAATTAAAGAGTTTGGTGCGGTTTATTTGATGGCTGTTGGTGGTGCTGCTTACCTTGTTTCCAAGGCAATTCAAAAAGCAGAGGTAGTTGCTTTCCCTGAATTAGGGATGGAAGCGATTTATGAATTTGATGTTGTTGATATGCCTGTTACCGTTGCTGTGGACAGTAAAGGGACATCAGTTCATATTACAGGCCCCGCTGAGTGGAAAGCAAAAATCGAAGCGCAAGTTTTAGAGGTTAAGTGATTTAGATATACATGAGTCAAAAAGGCGCTTCGGCGCCTTTTTTGTGTCAGTGGTATGACGGTTTTGTATCATAAGTATACGGATTTGACGTTTTTTTATCTTTTCTGGTCTTTTTCAGGAAAAACATCAGAAAAGGGTTGCACTAAATCTGTAGATCCTTAATATACGCCCTCGCTGACACGGACAAGCACTCAGAACAACGAGTCACAGTC
>NZ_JBLIXL010000032.1:0-23893 GCF_047525455.1 Marinomonas phycocola | reverse complement strand
AATCAAGGTAATAGAAACTTGGGGGGAGGATGTAAACATGAGAGATGACTCCTTGAGGAAAAGAAATCATCACTTTATGTGAATCGAAATTTGATTGTTATGTGTGGTTTGCTGGACGCTTACCAATGAAGACAGAAGCGTGTGCAATGACTTGAACAAGTGTGTCTATTCATTATGTCCTAGAGACATTATGACAACCAACGATTTTCATCCTATTAGCTGTAAAAAACCCACAAGATCATCAAGAGGACATTAAGGGCAACTTTCACCAATGAGTAAATCTGACTCCAACTCCACACTTTTTGCTTCTCTTAGCCCGAGAAACAATTCTGCGGCAACACAGCCTTTCTCAACACTTTGCTGATGAACCGTCGTGATAGAAGGATGTAAATTCGCCGCTTCCGGAATGCCATCAAATCCCACCACTTGCAAATCTTCAGGTACCCGAAACCCCATTTGCAACGCCACTTGAATCGCTGCAATCGCAATACGATCACTCATGCACAAAAGCAGTTTTGGCCGATCCATCATGCCCAAAGCTTCCCTTGCGGCTTGATACGCTTGTTGGTGTGTATTGGTTGGAATATTCCAAATGTTTTCAGGACTCACACTGTAACCATTCTCACTCAACGCATCCAAGTAACCATTCAGCCTTTGAACCGAAATAGATGCCGCTTTATCAAACAGCTCATCTTCTTGCATACGACACACACGACTGGTGCTTAATAGACTTAATCCTAAGATCGCTATTTTATCTGGCTTATGCCGCAAAGCATGTATTGTTACCGCTTTCGCTCCTTGATAGTTACCTACATTAACCGACGTACAACCATCAATAAATCCATCCACCGTAATCACATGCTTGTTCGGCATTAACCAAGGTGCGTTATGGCATTGCTGAGGTTTGTGCCCATATACAATAAAGCCATCCACCATAGAGGCCTGCATTCTGTGTTGCGCGTCTTGTTCTATCGGATTAGAAGAAAGCAGCAACATATTGTATTCATGGGTATCCAGCACATCGGCCATGCCTTTCAAAAACTGATTCGCTACAGGGTCACTGACGCTGTAGCTAAGTCGGTCTGAAAGCACAACACCAACTATGCCCGTGCGACCAGTACGCAAACTACGAGCTGCTGCGTTTGGTCCAAAGTAACCCATGCTTTCACATTCAGAAAGGATTTTGTCTCTCAAGGTCGCCGACAACTGATCAGGGCGATTAAACGCATTTGAAATAGTGGCCGTAGACACTTTCAGATTCTGCGCCACATCTTTTAATGTTAACTTGCGAGTCGTTTTGACTGTCATAAACGATGTCCTCTCTTCTGTATGTTTACTTCACACGCGCATAAAATGCTTGGTAAGCGGGCAATGTCAGCTTTTGGCCATCTAGCGTGCTGTTAAATCCATGTCCTTGCAACACATCGTCGATGTCTATTGGAATCGTGGCCTGTTGAAGATCCGCGGTCATATTAATAACCACCAACATACTTCTCCTGTCTATACGGCGGACATACGAAATAAGTTCATCATTAGCCACAGACACTTGCTCTAATTCCCCCTGAATTAATTCAGGTTGTTGTTGACGCCATTTCAGTAAGGTACGCACTTTGTGCAATAACGCATTTGGGCTGGCTTCTTGTTCCGCCACACTCAATACCAAATGTCGAGGATCAACAGGCAACCAAGGTTCTACTGTCGAAAACCCTCCATGAGTAGTGTTTTCCCACACCATAGGTGTACGGCAACCATCACGACCTTTAAACACCGGCCATAGAGGAATCCCATAAGGATCTTGAATTCGCTCAAAAGGCACATCAGCTTCTGGCAGACCCAGCTCTTCCCCTTGATACAAACACACACTGCCACGTAATGAAGTGATCAATGCCATAGCCACCAAAGGATACGCCACTGGGTCTTCGTTTTCTCCCCATCGTGTTGCAGCTCTCACTACATCATGATTAGACAATGCCCAACAAGGCCAGCCATCGCCCACAATGTTTTGCATATTCGCCAATACAGAACGAATGTAAGAAGGTGTGTGCGGCGTATTCAATAAATCAAACGTGTACGCCATGTGGAGCTTATCGCCACCCGAGGTGTACTCTGCCATACGCTCTAAGGGGTTATCGTCACCGATCTCCCCTACCGTGGTGGTACCAGGGAATTCATCCATTAACACCCTTAATTCTTGTAAGAAGGTTAAGTTTTCAGGGCGACTTAAATCATACACATGTTTTTGGTAGGTATAAGGGTTATCGTGCGGTGCGCCCATGGTTTTAGGTTCACCTGGCAACACTGGAGGATTGTCTTCCAAACCTTGGCTATGATAGAAAAAATTCACCGTGTCTAAACGGAAGCCATCCACACCCAATTCCAACCAAAAACGCATGTTATCAAGCTGCTGATGGCGCACTTCGTCGTTATGAAAGTTAATATCAGGCTGACTGGTTAAAAAGTTGTGTAAATAATATTGTAGTCGACGACTGTCCCATTGCCACGCACTGCCACCAAAAATAGACAACCAATTATTCGGTGGTGAGCCATCAGGCTTAGGATCAGCCCATACGAACCAATCCGCTTTTTCGTTGGTTTTATTCTGACGGCTCTCTTCAAACCATGGGTGTTGATCCGACGTGTGGCTTAATACTTGATCGATCATCACTTTAAGATCGAGTTCATGGGCCTTTTTAACCAGCGCCTTAAAATCGTCCAAAGACCCAAACATAGGGTCGATATCACGATAATCAGACACATCGTAACCAAAATCTTTCATTGGGGATGTAAAAATAGGTGACAACCAAATGGCGTCTACCCCTAGAGAAGCCACATAATCCAGCTTCGATGCGATGCCAGCCAAATCCCCCACACCATCACCACTTTCATCCATAAAACTGCGTGGATAAATCTGATAAATAATGCCACCTTTCCACCAATTTAACTGGGTTTTCATAGCCAATTCTCTCCAATAATCACAATGTGTTTCGATAGGTCAAACCTGCCGTATCAAATAGGTGCATTTTTTCAGGTACAGTTGATAATTTTACTCGGCTGCCTCGTTTGAAATGAGACGTACCCGATAATTTACAAATCACCATGTCAGGGCAACCTTCAACATTAACGTACAGCAATGTCGCTTCCCCTAAGGATTCAATAAACGCAATGTCACCTTCTACAAGGTAATCCTCGCACGTTGCAACGGACAAATCCTCTGGACGCACACCAAAACTCACTGCGGTATTAATGTCTCTATCGGGGGTTTTAATCGGCACAATGACGTCATCTTGTGATGGGAATTCCAATCGAGATTGTTCGCCTGTCTGAGTCAGTTTTGCAGGCAGAATATTCATCGCAGGGGAGCCAATAAATTTTGCGACAAAGACATTACGAGGGTTTTCATACAATTCAAGCGGTGGGCCAACCTGTTCTATATTGCCCGCAGACAATAAAACGATTTTATCTGCCAAGGTCATGGCTTCAATCTGATCATGGGTCACATAAATCATGGTCGATTCAGGCATGCTTTCTTTTAGATTCGCGATTTCCATACGAGTCGCCACACGCAACGCGGCATCTAGGTTGGACAAGGGCTCATCAAAAAGAAACACTTTAGGCTTACGAACAATGGCACGACCAATTGCCACACGCTGACGCTGACCACCCGACAAGGCTTTCGGTAAGCGATCAAGATAGTCCGTCAGTTGCAACATATCTGCCGCTTTACGAACTTGAGTGTCAATGTCTTTACGGCTGACTTTGGCAATTTGTAAACTAAACGCCATATTGTCGTACACACTCATGTGTGGGTAGAGTGCATAACTTTGAAACACCATCGCAATACCACGCATCGCCGGTGGTATGTCATTCACCAATTGACCGTCAATCTCCAACGTACCACCAGAGATTCCCTCTAAACCTGAGATTATTCTGAGCAGAGTCGATTTACCACAGCCAGAGGGGCCAACAAACACAATAAACTCACCTTGTTTAATGTCTAAATTGATGTCGCGTAAGACTTCCACATTGTTGTTATAGACTTTCTTAATATTTGTTAATTTTAAATCTGCCATTTTTTGCCTCTAAAACATGCTTAATGCACCCAGTTCTCCGTCTTAAACAAGGAAAAATGGGGGTTCACTCCATTATTTGCTTCGGGTTATTTATTCATTTATTTGTTGAATCTATTTTACCGACCCAGTTAACAAACCTCTGACCAAAAAGCGCTGCAAGCCAAAGAAAACACACAAAGGAATAATAATGGTGATAAATGCGGATGCCGTCAGAATCTCCCAATTGCCACCACGAGAGCCCAATAGTTCACGCAATTGCCCTGTTAATACCAACTCATCAGCGGAATTTCCCAAGAACACCATGGCAATCAATAAATCGTTCCAAACCCATAAGAATTGAAATATCGCGAACGACGCCAAAGCTGGAAACGACAAAGGCAGAATGATTTTACGGAAAATATCAAAATCCGTTGCCCCATCCACACGCGCTGATTCGATGATTTCTCTCGGCAAGCTGGCAATGTAATTGCGCAATAAATAAATCGCCAAAGGCAAACCAAACCCCGTATGCGCTAACCAAATCCCGATATACCCTTTGGAACCAACACCAAAGATGCTGCCAATAAAGCTATAACTTTTTAACAGAGGAATCAGAGACATTTGCAAAGGCACCACAAGTAACCCAACCACGGTAGCGATCAATAATGCCCGCCCAGGGAACTGCATCCATGCCAACGCATACGCCGCAAAAGCCGCCACCAAGATGGGGATAATTGTAGCGGGGATCGTCACCGTTAATGAATTAATAAAAGATTTGCCCAAGCCTTCTGCACTTAATACTTCACGGTAATTGTCTAACGTGAACCGTGGCGCTATCTCGGCCGTATAGAAAATACGCTTGCCCCGCCCTTTAAACACTTTTGGAGACGTCATCACATAATCACCGTTTTCTAATACGGTTAAGGTCAGCCCTTTTTTCAACTCGGCGGTAGAGCCTGCAACAAACGCTTCAGGCTTTAATGAACTGGAGCCAAATAAGGTAATTACTCCTGACTTACCCTCTTCAAAGACATTGCCCTTTAAAACATAGTGTCCGTTTTCCTGAATGGGTTCTTTCGGGATCGTTGTGCGACTAACCAAGCGTTGTTCAGACACAGACAGCGCCGTCCACCAGCCAGACACAGACAGTTGATCTTTATCTCGGATGGAAGAAATAAACAATCCAGCCGTTGGAATTGTCCAGATCACCACTAGGAAAAGTACGGATATGTGCACCAACCACGTTAATGGGGAACGTTTAGATGATTGAATCATAATTAACGACCCTCCATTTCAGCGTTTGCACGACGTATATTCCAGACCATAATGGGTACCACTAACACCATAATAACAATCGCAACAACCGCCCCTCGGCCAAAGTCACCACCGCCTCGGAACATCCAGTCAAACATTTGGTTCGCCAACACTTGCGTCCCCCACTGCCCGTTGGTCATCGCTAACACCACATCAAATACCTTCAGCACCAGAATCGTTATGGTTGTCCACACCACAGCAATGGTTCCCCAAATCTGTGGCACCATAATTTTATAAAAGATCTGAAAACCATTCGCGCCATCCAATATCGCCGCTTCAATAGTTTCATCTGGAATGCCCCGCAGCGCTGCCGATAAAATCACCATGGCAAATCCCGTCTGAATCCAGATCAAAATGATCATCAAAAAGAAATTGTTCCAAAAGTCCAACGTAATCCATTGTTGAGGGTCACCACCAAAAAACACCACGACCGCGTTCAACAAGCCAATTTGCGGGTCACCGCCACTTCTGAAATCGTAAATGAACTTCCAAATAACCGACGCACCAATAAAGGAAATGGCCATCGGCATAAAAATAAGACTTTTAGCAATGTTTCCCCACCAAATGCGATCTGTCATCACCGCAATGATTAACCCAAAAAACGTTGCCGCCGTAGGCACAACAACCAACCACAACATGTTGTTTTTAAATGCCTGATGAAACTCATCGCTATTAAAAAGCCAAGCGTAATTTGCAAGGCCAACAAACTCTTCCCCAGAACGTCCAAAGAAAGACAAGCGAAACGATTCCACCACGGGATACACAAGATAAAAACCCAGAGAAAACAATGCAGGGCCTAAAAACAGCCAAGGTCGGATGTAACTGGTAATGCGTAGATTACGTGCCACGATCTGATAAGGACGATTCTTAGAAGGGAAAAATTTATCTAAAAGAAAGTTTGAACCGTAAAAATACGCGGCACAGCCCAGAACCCCGAAAATAACGATCACTAAAGCTAAGGCTAACTGACCCATGAATGCTCCTGCTGAACGTTGCTATTTAACGATTAAAATGACGTTTAACATTACGCCTTAAAATTCACCGCTCAAATAGCATCAGATTAAATAAAGCGGTCGATTATCCTTAATCTATCGATTGAAACTCGTCAACCGTGTCCTGACATCCCGCTAATAATTAGATAGGAACGACGCATTCGTAACCGTAATGCGTTACGAATGCGTTAAAGTGCTACTTAATCGCATCCCAAGATTTCTGGATGTCTTTCGCCACTTTGGTTGCGTCTTTGCCGCCAGTGTAATCGACCATGCCCGTCCAGAAAGCACCAGAGCCAATTTTACCCGGCATCAAATCCGATGCATCAAAACGGAAGGTCGTTGCATAGCGCAAGATCTCACCTTGTTTTTTCGCTGCCTCTGAAGAATACAACTCAGGATTGGCCTTTACGTGAGCTGAGATAAAGCCCGTCTGTGCCATCCATAATTCATGGGCAATCGGTGATCGGATGAAATCAATAAAAGAACGTGCGCCTTTAGAATCATTGGTGATACTCACAAGCGTACCGCCACCTAAGACAGGGTTACCTAATGATTTGGATTCATAAGCAGGGAAGTAAAAGAAGTCTGCATCCACACCCAGCTTCGTTCCTTCTGGGAAGAAAGCCGGAACAAATGACGCTTGACGATGTAAATAACATTTTGCTGGAGACGCAAACAAACCTTTAGGGCTATCACGGAAATCCGTCGAAGAAACTGCTGCCGCACCACCGTCAACATATTGGTCATTACGTGCAAACCAACCAAACTCTTCAATGGCTGCAATCACTTTAGGATCATCAAATGAAATGTCATTACTCACCCATTGATCATACACACTGGCAGGTTGCGTGCGTAACATCAGGTCTTCCACCCAATCGGTAGCAGGCCAGCCTGTCGCCGCACCGGAACCCAGACCAATACACCACGGCGTTCCACCATCGTCCACAATTTGTTGTGTCAGTGCTTTCAATTCTTCCATGCTTTCTGGTACGTCGTAGCCCGCATCATCGAAATTATCAGGAGAGTACCAAACTAAAGATTTCAGATCCGCACGGTAAAAAACACCGTAGAAGTTCTTCTCGCCTTTGCTATCTTTAAATGTCGCTAGATCAACCCAAGATTGGCCTGCGGCGTAATCTGTCACCACGCCTTGCTTGACGTCATCGCCTAATGCAGCAACAAAACCTTTGGCCGCCAAATCAGATGCCAAACCCGGCTGAGGGAAAATAGACACGTTTGGTGCGCTGCCCGCTTGAGCATCGATGACAATTTGTTGTTCAAAAGAATCTGATCCAGCGTATTCTACTTCGGCACCGGTTGCGGCTTCAAAGTACGCAATCACGTTATCAAAGTGCTCTTTTTCTGATCCCAACCAAGGGCCAAAAACAGAAACCTTCTCACCTTTTAAGTCGATTGATTTAAGCGCATCATAGCTGGACCAACTAAAGCGAGCGTCGTCGCCGGGTTGAAAAATTAAGTCGGCCGCTTGAGCACTGGATAGGGTTAAGGCACTTGCAGAAAGCGCTATCGCGACTGCCGTTGAAAGAATTGATTTGTTCATTGCCACTCCTTTTATCGGAAATACTGACTGATTCAGCGTTTCCTTATTTTTATTATTAACAAAATTATGGGCACATCTTAATATATCTAGAAGGATTAAGAAGCTCCTGAAATTATTGTCAAAGGCATGGTGTTTTTCAACAGAGAGGCACTCTTAATATTTACTTAATTTAGAACGTTTTTTAATCAAGGTTGAGCAAGGTAAGACGCAAGAGAAAAGACGAAAAATGACCAAGAAAGAAACCCGCCTCAAATCAATAGGTAAAGCTCGCAGATAACGCGAAGCGTAAGAAAGGGAAAGTAAATCGCTCTCTGCTCTCACCCGCTTTTCATAAAAACGGCTTTACGCCAGTTTAAAAGAACGTAACATCGCTTCCGCTTCGTCTTTTGACGGCAAAGAAGGGTAAGCACCCAGCTTGGTGACCGCACTGGCACCACAAGCAACTGAGAATTCAACCGCACCGTGCAGTTCCTCTTGAGTCATCAAGGCAACCGTTGTTTCGCCCGCAATTTCCGATAAACGAAATAACAAACCGCCAACAAACGCATCACCTGCCGCTGTCGTGTCTTTTACCGATACCTTCGGCGTTGCCACTTCCCCAGTAATACCACTGGAATGGAAATAACGCACCGAATTCGCGCCATCCGTTAAGACAAACAAGCTAACACCTTTTTCTAATGACGCTTGAATCAAGGCCATTGGGTCATCAGACAATTCCGCCAACTCTTCCATGCTGGCTTTCACAACATCAGCGGCTTGGAACCAATCTAGCACACGTTCAACATCCACACCCTGTTCAGGCCATAGGTTAGCACGCAGGTTAATATCGGCACTGACAATCCAGCCCGCTAGCTTCGCCAATTTCACGCCAATGTTAGTCGCCTTAGTAATAGACTCATCGGTTAGGGTATTAGAACAAGTGTGGAACACACCTTTGGACGCATAAAACCATTCAGATAAAAAGTCTTCAGGGCGGAACAACATGTCAGCCGATGGATTGCGATAAAACTCAAAGCTGCGCTCACCGGTTTCGTCCAAGCTTACAAACGCCAACGCGGTTTTTGCCGAGCTGGTCATCAACAACGCATTGGTATTAACGCCGTACTCATTTAACGACTCTTTCAAAAAATGGCCAAATGAGTCATTGCCCACTTGCCCAACAAAATGGCTATTACCGCCCAATCGCGCCACAGCAACGGCTACGTTAGCGGGTGCGCCGCCTGGGTATTTCGCAAAGGTTTGAACCTCATCGACACTCGTATTCTGTGCTAAAAAATCAATCAGCGCTTCACCAAAAGACATCACTTTCGCTAAAGATTGCTCTTCTCTCTGCGCTATTTCCGCCGTATCACTTGCAGCCTCTTGAATAGACCCAGCTTGAATAGATAAGGTTGTATCAGACATAATGATTTCCTGAAAGTTAAATACACGGAAGTATGGCCGCACCAAACAATTAAATCAATCTAATGTATTTAAGGTTTTTTTCTCTACTCCCTATCATTTAGGTATAGTAGAGCAAAAGTATAAATTTTTTATTGAATTCAGAATAATAAAATGAATAAAGAGAATGATAATGAGCAAAGCAAGGCGCATTTTTGTTGTAGATGACGACGATGACATCCGCTGTTTACTAAAAACCTATCTAGAGAAACATCAGTTTTACGTTGAAACAGCAGAATCCGGTGAAGTGTTTTTAGACGCCTTTGCCGCCAATTCGGATTTTGATCTTATCATTTTGGACATTATGCTGCCGGGAGAAGACGGTTTCTCTATTTGTCGTCAGCTACGCACCAGCTCCTACGTCCCCGTGATTATGCTGACCGCCAACTCCGATGAGATGGACCGCATCATAGGTTTAGAAATTGGGGCCGACGATTACCTAGCCAAGCCCTTTAATCCCCGTGAACTCTTAGCGCGAATGAAAGCCATTCTACGGCGCATGGATCATATTGATCCAGCCACTACCGACAAGAATAAAACCCACACAATTTTCACCTTCGCGGGGTTCTCGATGAACACCGTTTCTCGTGAATTGACCAATCCAAGCGGTGTAACGGATTCTCTAACAGGAGCCGATTACAACCTGCTTACCTTGTTTTTAAATAACCCAGGCAAAGTACTTTCCCGTGATCAAATTGCCGAGACAACAAGAGGCCGAGACAGCTCCCCATTAGACCGCTTTATCGATGTGCATATCAGCCGTTTACGTCAACGTCTTGGGGAGGATGCCCGTCACCCACAGATGATCAAAACCATTCGCGGCGCAGGTTACATCCTTACCGTCGATGTGCAGATAACCCAAAGCAACTCGAATCAATCATGATGGCGGTCATGCGCTCAAAGATGCAAAAACTGCTCCAATCTCTGTCAGGGCAAATTCTCATTGTCATGACAGTGGGCGTGGCCTTGGCCCAGTTCATCAGCTCCAGCATTTGGCTTAAACAATTAGACGCCGATGCAGAGCAAAACGTGCGTGAAGTTTCCCAGCCGATGGCATTTCGTGTCGCCGCCACCATCAGTTACTTTTCCTCTTTGCCAAAAAGTTACCGCCACATCGTCATTGACCAACTGCAAGACATGGGCGGCACACGGTTTTTTGTGACGGTCAACAAAGAAGAAATCATCATCAATGATTTGCCCGACTCACCACTAAAAGACATCGTCATTCAAGAGTTCCGTCATACACTGTCAAAACAACTGGGCATCACCAACCCTCAAATTGCCTTTTCTAGCCCCGACGATTTGCACGTCATTAGCAATGAAATAAAATTGGTGGATTTACCTGAACGCTGGGGTCATCACAGTTTGTTAGTCAAACCCTTAACGCCGCCTATTTTGGTGATTCAAATCCCAATTAACAATGACGAATGGCTGTACCTCGCTACCCTAATGCCCGACCCTTATTTCCTTGAAGGTGCCTCGCCCATTTCCGCCGAACGCTTATTTTCCCTTGCAGCGTCTATTATTACCGTGTTGATTCTCAGCCTTTTGGTCATCCGCCGTGTAACTCGACCTTTGGCCACGCTGGCAAAAGCCGCTGAACAATTTGGCCAAGGCGATTGGCGTCCACTGCAAGAGATCGGCAGTACCGAAGTACGCAATACCGCCCATGCGTTTAATGACATGCAAACCCGTTTACAACGCTATTTAAATGACAGAGAGCGTTTATTTGCCTCCATCTCCCACGATCTCAAAACCCCCATCACTCGTCTGCGATTACGCGCTGAAATGCTCGATGAAGACAACGTGCGTGACGCCATGATTCGGGATCTAGAAGACCTAGACATGTTGGTAAAAGGCGCACTGCAAAGTGTCAAAGAAACCGATATTCACGAGAACCGTGTGGAAGTAAACATTCAAAATATGTTGCTGGACATGCAATCCAGTGCCGAATTGGCGAAGAAAAGCATTCAAATACACGGGGTACTGCAATCCCCCTACATCGGCAAACCTTTTGCCATCAAGCGTTGCCTTGGTAACTTAATCGACAACGCCCTCTTCTACGGCAAATCCGCCAAGGTCTACATAGACGACAATGAAGAACGGCTCTGTATTCGCATCCAAGACGAAGGCCCTGGTATCCCACAAGACAAACTCGATAAAGTATTCCAACCCTACACTCGACTGGGACTAGACCACAGCATGCATCCAAGCGGCATGGGGCTCGGCCTCAGCATCGCCCGCAACATCGCCCGCGCCCACGGTGGGGAAGTGATTTTACGCAACTTAGACAGCTTGGTAGATACCGCCTCAGACGCCCCTGTAGAGCAAAGAGCAGGATTAGAAGCAGTTATCACTTTGCCCAGACATTAAACAGACATTAAACAGACATTTAGCGCTCACTCAACTCAGCTTTGCACGTCGTCATTTAGGCCAGTTCAATACCCGGTAAGACAAAAGGCTCAACGACGTCAAGCATAGGAATCCCCTCACCTGTTAGTCGATTTGCTATGAAGTTGAATCTGCTTATCTTCTAAAAAATGGTTTATCATCGTTTCAATCAGAAAAACACCCTATCATCGTGTAAGGAACATGTCCGTATGAATAGTACGAAGACTGACTTCATCCTTGAGAAGGGGCTGAGCTATTCCTGATCAGGAGAATATGCATCTTGAACTCAGGAAAGACCTGGGCCCAATGGGGTATCGAAATCAAACCTTAGTAACCGCTTAAAAATGAGTCCAAGTTTATCGGGCCACTTCATAAGGAGCAAAAACACACAGTACGATAGGCGTAAAAAGACAGAGGAAAATTAAATCAAAACACCATGAAATAGGCACAGTGCTTTTGTAGGGAATCACGAACAAAAAGAATGAAGAGGCGACTCTCCATTCTCTGCCGTCTTTAATAGTTATGTTTGAACTGAGTATACAACTTGAACGCCGCTTCCCAAACGGCACCGACTTCACCATTACCCACGCTTTTACCATCAATAGTCGTGACAGGAGTAAGCTCTTTGCTTGCGCTGGTTACCCAAATTTCATCGGCATTAAATACTTCTTCCATAGACACATTACGAACTTCAACCGGGATAGAACCGTCTTTTTCTAAAATGTCTAAAATGATTTTACGGGTAATGCCTGACAAAATTTGATTGTCTTGAACGGGTGTAATTACTACTCCATCTTTCACAATAAAGACATTGGATGAGCTGGCTTCCGTTAAGAAATTGTCTTCGTTATACAACAACATTTCATCGTTACCACTTGCATAGCCTTCTTGGAAATGCATTACATTGCCCAACAACGCGGTGGATTTAATTTGGCAACGCTTCCAACGCATGTCTTGTGTGGTAGCCACAGAGAAGCCTTTGGCCGTACTGGCGTTCGCTTCTACCGCAGGTTTAATTGGGTTCGCCATTGCAAAAATGGTTGGCTCAACACCTTCCGGGTAAGCATGGTAACGCTTAACGTCTGCACCGCGGCTTACTTGCAAGTAAATGCCTAGATTACCGCCTCCATTCTTTTCAATCAGCTGATTGATTAAATCCGTCCACTCTTCAAGAGACTTGTTGCATTCAATACCAATCGCCGATAGACCATTAAACATGCGCTGCATATGTGGTGCTAAACCTACTGTTTTGCCCTCATACGCGGGAATGACTTCATAAATGCCATCACCAAATAAAAAACCTCGATCCAAAGGGGAAATTTTTGCATCCTCAATTGGCATAAATGCGCCATTTAAATAAACAGTGTTCATTGTTTCCTCCACATACAATAGCAATCAAAAATTAATAATAGCTTACAGCCTATTAGGTGCCTTTCGACACATCATTACGACACATCAAAACCAGACAATTTACGTAACTGTAAAATCAACGCATCACCAACAGAGGAATCTAAACCATCTTCTGTTAATTGGTTTAAGCGCGTTACTCCGTCAACACTGCCCAATTTAGAGAGGTATTGTAGGGTTTGAGTCGGGTTAAACTCCGCCAACAAATCACGTTTGGCTAAATACCCCATTAACGTAATCAAGCCGTACCCCCCCCAGTTCGATACATCGGCAACAATCAATTCGTCACAAGTCGTTGCTGAGGCAACGATATCCAGCGTTTCCAGTGCCTCGACAACATTGCCCATGCCGATCTCGTTGCCACCGTCGCCAATGGCAATCGTAGGGCAACTGGCTTGGCGCATAAACGTATCAAAACACGCAGTACGCGCACTGATGTCTTCACCACGCATATTGTAATAATTGCCGTCTTGCGCTTGCCCTGGTCGTTCTATCGACAACACAACACTGGGTTGTAAATCGTCCAGTACGGCGCGTGCTTCTTGTTCTTGATAATCGTGCTTGCCGACTTCAATTTCGACAATTCGGTAATCGTCTCTTAATGCTTTTGATAGCGGTGCTCCGCATACAATGTATGGCATTGAGCCAACCGCTTCCAGTGCCTGATACAATGCAATGGCTCCCAATGGTCCATCGGTTTCAAAAGTATCTGTAACGGGAAAGCCAGTACCAATCAGAGCCACGCCTTTTGCACTGAATAAAGTTTTTGCTGCGCGTGCGCAATAACCTGCTTTCAACGTTGAACGCACACTCGCCATACCTCGAAGGTTTTTTGCTACTAACGCGTCTTCAATAGCAATACTCATCGATTCTAATACACCAGACATACCTTCTCCGATCTTCTTATGGAAACCAATACATCACTTTCAACCCTAGGTTAAAGTGACAATAACTCAATATTTGCTTCTCTACGACGCGCCAATACATTAATGGCATGCGCTTCTTCTGTTGTGACGGCATAGAACGTCAGTGTCTTGCCTTGGGTCATCTGTGCCAAACGGGCGGTGTCTCGCGCCATAACAGAGCCCAGTTTGGGATAACCCCCAATTGTCTGTCGATCATTCAACAAAACGATTGGCTGTCCATCAGGCGGCATCTGAATTGCGCCATGACAAATCCCTTCCGATAACATACTGGTAACGCTGGATTTGCATATCGGGCCCGTTAAGCGGTAGCCCATACGGTCCATGCGCTCACTGACGGTATATTCACCGTTAAAGAAACGTGCTTTATCAAGATCACTAAAACTGTTTGTTTGATACCCCAACACCACATTCAATGGTGTGGTATCGGTATAATCAGGCCGATCCGCTTCTGGCATTTTTAAGCGTGTTTTTAGTGGCAACGTCGATAACGTTAGCTGATCTTCTTTCGCCAGTGGTTTACCTGATTTTGTTGACAATCCCCCTAATCCTTCGCGTACGACGGTGGCAGTACTACCAAATTGCGCCTCCAACTGAATACCGCCGAGTACCGCAAGATAAATACGGCAACCTTCGGTCGCAAAACCCAATTTTAAAACATCACCTGCTGCAATGTTCAGCGTTTCCCACATAGGTACGGCGTTACCATTCAGCTTGGCATCCACTTTTGCGCCCGTAATCGCAATTTGCGTTGACTCAGTGAATTCCGTAGAAAAGCCGCCAATGCTGATTTCAATCGCGCTGTCATTGTATTGATTGTGACAAAGGCGATTCGCCCAACGAAAGGCAAAAGGGTCCATTGGGCCACCCACGGTCAAACCGATACGATGCTGTCCGATGCGCCCTGCATCTTGTAATAGGGCTAACACACCTGGTTGCAGAATCTTCATAGTTCACCCCCTAGCGCAAGATATTCCGCTTTATCTATGGCGTAAAACTCAACGTTGTCGCCCACTTCAACGGGCATACAAGGCGCTGTATTTGCATCAAACATCGGCGTTGGGCACAAACCAATGAGATTCCAACCACCAGGAGACACCGAGGGGTACACCGCCGTTTGTCTATCAGCAATGGCAACAGCCCCCCTGGGCACGGCTTTGCGCGGTGTTGATTTTCTTGGTGCAGCAATTCTAGGATCAACTTCCCCTAGAAAAGCAAAACCCGGTGCAAATCCAATCGCAAACACTTGATAAGCTTGCGCTTGGTGAATCTCAATCACTTCGTCTACCGATAAATTGGCGTTTTCAGCCAATTCCGCTAAATCAGGCCCCACATCGAGACCATAGTACACAGGTAATCTAACCACTCTTACTGTCTTCTCAGCGCCACTTTGAGCACCCGTTTGCATACGTTGATTGATTTCGTAACGCATTCCATAAACGTCAAACACATCGTCATCATAGACAACCAGCAACGACGCATAAGATGGAATCAAATCAATAATGCCTTTGCCCACCAAACCTTCCAGTGCCTGAGTCGCTTCAGACACATCGGCAGCGGATTGTTCGCTCGCGGTCTCTGCAAAATATAGAATCAGCGCGTTTTCACCTGCGACGTCTATTCTCATTGAAGCATTCATTTCGCCAGCATCTCCCTAATCGCCTCGATTGAACGCACGCCCGCTTCGTTATCACCATGAACACATAGAGTGTCCACATCTAAGGTTAACTCGTGTCCACTGACCGTCGTTACTGTGCTTTTATCAACCAGTTGTTGTACTTGGGCAAGCATTTTTTCTTTGGTGTGTACCGCACCCTCTTCAGCACGAGACAACAACTTGCCATCATCGGCATAACAACGATCTGCAAAGGCTTCAAACGCCACTTCAAGACCCAATTTTTCGGCTTCGGCTCTGTGGATTTTCGATTGCGGTGTGGCTTGCAATACCAAGCGGATTGGACGGAAATAACTGGCAACGGCTTGCATGATGTTGCTGCGTACAAATTCGTCGGCCATCATGTCGTTATACAGAGCACCGTGTGGTTTTACATAGGTCATTTCTAACTCTTGGCTACGCGCCATACCATCCAAAGCGGATACTTGATACAGCACTAAGCTTTGAATTTCTTCGGCTGAACATTTCATACTGCGACGGCCAAAACCAACAAGATCTGGATAACCAGGATGCGCACCCACTTCCACACCATTTTCAGCGGCCAACGCCAGTGTTTTTGTCATCCACAATGGGTCACCAGCATGAAAACCACACGCAATGTTTGCTTGATCAATATGACGCATCGCCATGCTGTCTAGACCCATTTTCCAAGATCCAAAGCTCTCGCCTAAATCGCAATTTAATTTCATTGTCATTATGCTGTCCTCTCACCGTATTCTAAAAAGTGCATCAGTGCGATAAATCGCGTTATAAAATAGCCAGTTGGCTATTGCGCATATCCGTTACCAACATACACCCAGGGCTGTGGGTGATACAAAATGGTGGTTTCGCTTGTTCCAATGCAACTTGAGGCGTGACGCCACATGCCCAAAAGACAGGCACTTCGCCTTCTTTTATAGTGACAGCATTACCAAAGTCTGGAGAGGAAATATCTTGAATCCCAATGGCTTCAGGATTACCAAAATGTAATGGTGCACCGTGAACCGAAGGGAATCGGGTACAAATCTGTATTGCTCGAATCGCATCTTTTGGCAACATTGGTCGCATACTAACGACGGTTGTTCCAGAGAATGGCCCTGCTGGACGGCATTCAATGTTAGTGCGATACATAGGCACGTTCACGCCTTCTGTGATGTTTCGCACTTCTAAACCATCAGCAAGAAGCGGTTCTTCAAAAGAAAAAGAACACCCCAAAACGAAGGTTACGAGATCATCCTGCCAAATGTTCGAGATGTCGTGTACTTCGTCGACAAAAACGCCATCACGAAACACCTTGTAACTCGGTACATCCGTACGAATATCAACGTCTTCACCTACAGAAGAAATCATAAAGTCGCCCGGTTTATCGGACATGCCAACAATTGGGCAAGGTTTTGGATTCATTTGGCAAAATTTTAAAAAGTCATCCGCCCACTTTTTCGGCAGAATAACAATGTTGCCTTGAACATAGCCCGATGAAACACCGGAAGTATTGGTTTTCCACTGACCAAAGCGAATTTTCTCACGCACTTGAGCAGGTGTTAGATATTCTGTAGGAGTCGTATTCTCGATCGACATAAACACACCTCAATACCGTATTTTCAAATTAAACCATCTATATTCTGATTATTCTAGAATGAGACGATAACTTGGTTGTATATTCTTTATATCAAATTAATTAAAGATGATTAAACCTAATATAGACAAAATCGAAGTTTATTATTTCAAAAAAAGGCCACCCAGAATTGGGTAACCTTCTCGTTATTGCACTTCCTCCCTAAAAATAGAAACCTACAAAGAAGCGGCTTCTCTAGAAGCTTGATCGTATAAGCCAGATAACGCCCGTAAATGCTCAGCAATCTCTGTTAACCTTTCGGATGGGATATTGAAACTTTTGAGAGAATCGACCAAACAATCCTCTCGCACTTCACGATAACGTTTGCAAAAAAACTGCCCTTCTTCACTCGTTTTGTAAAACATTTCCTTACCCACTTTTTCACCTTGAATTAACTTGCGCTTAAGCAGTTTTTTCACGGAGTAATTTACCGTGTGAACATCTTCAACATTAAGAACAAAGCAAATATCCGCTAAACATTTCGAACGTTCTCTATGGTTAATATGATGCACCACTAAGATGTCTAATGGCGCCAAACCCACAACCCCACAGGTTTTAGCACAGTGCATCATCCAACGATTAAACGCACTGTTTGCAATAATAATCCCAAATTCGAACTCACTTAAAGACGCACCTTTTTCTGATACAAGGTGAGACGAAGAAACAATTATTTTATCTGGCATACACTCAACTTCCAGTCATATGATTTGGTAGAAAGGTTACTATTTGAGGGAACCAAGTAATCAATACTACAGCAAACAAGATCAGTAAGAAGAAAGGCAGCGCGGCCCGAGCCACATAAAGAATGTCTTTCCCTGTGAGAGCCTGAATAACAAACAAATTGAACCCCACCGGCGGTGTGATCTGCGACATTTCCACCACAAGTACGATATAGATACCAAACCACAACAAATCAATCCCAGCTTGTTGAACCATTGGTAATACTACCGCTGTAGTTAAAACAACCACGGAGATCCCATCTAAGAAACAACCTAGCACCACAAATAAAACCGTTAGGTAAAGCAGCAGTTCAACGGGTGATAGGCTCATTTCAGAAATCCAAAATGCCAACGATTTTGGAATACCTAAGAAGCCCATTGCCAACGTTAGGAAATGAGCACCAACCAGAATAAGACCAATCATACAAGAGCTCTTAACCGCCCCTTGCAAACTTTCTAAGAAGCTTTTTCGAGTCAACGCTTTCGATACTAGAGCCAGAAACAATGCACCAATAACACCTAATGCTGCCGCTTCTGTTGGGGTTGTTAAGCCGCCGTAAATAGAACCTAGAACAAAAACAATCAGACCCACAATCGGGAACAGCTTTTGTAAGGCTAGAATTTTATCTTTGGCGCTGATTTTGTCTTCTGAGCTTTTTGGTAGTTCATCTTTGTTTAACAATGCCCAAAATACGGTATAACCCATAAATAAAGACACCAGTAGCAAGCCCGGTAATGCGCCCGCAATAAACAAACGACCAATCGATACTTCCGCCGCCACACCGTACACAATCAATATGATTGACGGTGGAATCAATAACCCCAACGTACCTGAACCAGCCAATGTACCCACAGCCATACGCTCACTGTAACCACGCGCTTTAAGCTCTGGCAAGGTCATTCGACCAATGGTTGCCGCCGTCGCAGCAGACGAACCAGAAACCGCCGCAAAGATCCCGCAACTTAAGACGTTCACGTGTAATAAACGCCCGGGTAAGCCACTTAATAAAGGCGACAGCCCTTTAAATAAGTCTTCCGATAACCGAGTTCTGAAGAGAATCTCACCCATCCAAATAAACAATGGCAAAGCGGTTAATGACCATGAAGTACTCGCGCCCCATGTTGACGTTGCGAACAACAGGCCAATTTGATCATTCCCTGATAGCAACAAACCAATAACACCGACACCAACAAGAGACAGTGCGACCCAAAAGCCTGAAGCTAACATAAGAAGCAAAGCAACCGCCAATACGGTTGATAGCATAATGGTGTCCATTAATTATCTCCCCCTAAACCCGACTCTAAATCGAGCTCGTCTTCTTGTTTTAAGTAGTTTGGTGTTTTTCCTGCTAGCACCCAAACAAAATCATCTGCAATGGCAATGGTAAACATCACCATACCTAACGCGACGGGAACCTGAGGTATCCAGATAGGGACAGGGATATAACCATAGGACACTTCTTCAAAGACATAAGACTCCCATGCTAGATGAATCGTATAAAACGACATAAATAGGGTTAGAGCCAATGCAACAAGAAGAATGCTTAGCTCTTGGAACCGTCTCGCTTTTTCTGGCAAAAACTTAATCGCTAAACTAACGCGAATATGTCCCCCTTCACGGAAAGTGTATGCCAATCCAAAGAAGGTCGCGGCGGCCAAACTGAATCCTGAGAAATCTTCAACAGACGGAACAATAAAGCCAAATAATCGCCCAATAACTTGAGCAACAATTAATAAGGTAATCAGAAGGATGCAGAAACCGGAGAGGTAGCCAGAAGCTAGGTACATATTGTTTAAAAATTTACGCATAACAAAACCTTTTTAGAGTGGGTCATCAACGACAAGCGCACGTTGATGACCTTTTACAGAGTTATTTTTTGTAATTGTCTATCAAAGTTTTGATTTCTGGGCCGGATTCAGCCAACCATTCGGCTTCCATTGTTGCACCAATCACTGACAATTCGTTAAGAAGTTCAGTTGATGGTTGCGTTACAACAATGCCGTTATCCATCAAGGTTTGAGTATCTTTCTTCGCTTGATCACGAACGATCTCCCAACCTTTTGTTTCTGCATTTGCTGCTGCATCTAAAATCACTTGCTGTGTCGCTTTATCCAAGCGTTTAAATGCACGTGTATTCACAACAACCACGTTTTTAGGAATCCATGCTTGAATGTCCGTATAGTGCTTCACATAATCCCATGCTTGACCATTAGCACCTGTAGAAGGCGATGTGATCATGGCATCGATAATGCCTGTGCTAAATGCTTGTGGAATCTCTGGCACTTGGATGGTTGTTGGCGTTGTACCCATTAAATCAGCCAGACGAGAAGTAGACGGGCTATACGCTCGCATTCTTAACCCACCTAAATCCGCTAACGAGTTTACTGGCTCTTTACTATAAAGGCTCTGAGCAGGCCATGCTACAGCGTACAATAAAGTCATGCCTTCTTTGTTAAGCTGTTTGTTCATTTCTGGTTTTGCAGCATCCCATAATTTTTGTGCGTCGTCATAGTTCGTCGCTAAAAAAGGAATGTTGTCGTGTTTAAATACTGGATGAGTATTTCCCATAATACCGATAAACACTTCACCCATTTGTACTTGGCCCGTTCTCACTGCACGAGGAATTTCAGGGTGCTTAACAAGAGACGCTCCAGAGTGAACGGTAATGTCTAATTCGCCCTTCGTATTGGTTTTAATTTCTTCGGCAAATTGGTGGGCAACTTTAGTAGGATGATTTGCATCACCATATGGCGTCGGCATATGCCACTGAGCAGCCTGCACGGTTGTTAACAAACTACCCATCAAAATTGAACCCGTCACAATATTTTTCATCAACATTTTTCATTCTCCACTTTTTTTATTATTGACTCAGTTTGCAGATGCTCTACATAACCAAAATCAATTATTAAACGACTTATCAACAATACGCCAGTGTTTTGTTAACATTTTAATATAAAGCAATATTAAGACCAATAGAGATTAAAACCAACAAAATTTATATTGTCAGTGAAATCATCTAGTCAACTTCAATAAGCGTAATTCGATTAACTTGAATGTACAGCTTTATCGACACATAGTTTTTAAAAATTACTTTTTCTTTTTTCACTATTTGCACAGTAAAAATGCCAAATTCAAACAAGCCCTTATCAGAACGCACATGGATGGTGCAAGAGTAAAATCGATGATTTACGCCTTTAGAAAGCGGATTTACTATCAAAAAAGCTTGAAAGTGACCCAATGACAGTCTGGAAAACTCAGCGTAATTCATGACATACTGCTAACATAATAATCGACTGATTAGGCCACTGCTATGACCCCTTCTACTCATCCGCTATTTTGGCGAGACTCGAGTCTTCCTTTTGTTGAATTAAGGCAGGTTTTAGTCGGGCAAAACGTCAGCTACGCAACGCACTCCCATAAAGAATGGTCGATCGGGGCCATATTAGGTGGTGAGAGTGAATTCCTCTGTGCCAAACGTCAATACTCTGTAAAATGTGGTGACATTGTGATGATGGACCCAGAGGTCGCCCATGCATGCAATCCATTACCAGATTCACCTTGGGCTTATTATATGATTCATATTGATGTGGATTGGTTGGTGAACGTTTTACATTCGACAGAGATTATCAAAAACAAGCACTTTCAACCAACGAATGTGGATACTCTTACATCACTTACCTTATATAACGGACTTATCGATTTAGCCCAAACCCTGATGCACAATACTCGTCAGATCTCGAACGAGGAAAAAGAAGCGCGGCTTAAAACGTATTTAATTGAACTTTTCCAACACTTATACGGTCAAGAAACATTATCCACAGTCAAAGCGGTTGCAAATAACTCATCCACAACCACCTTTTTAGACATTGCCACTTACTTGGATACACATTATTTAGAAGACATATCTATCGAACAACTAAGTCATCAATTTAATCTCAGTACCAGCTACCTTATTCGATCCTTCAAGCAGCATTTTAATATGTCCCCCCATGCGTATCGCATAAATCAACGGGTGCTTCATGGGCAACGTGCACTGAAGAGCGGCCTTCCAATTACAGACGTCGCCCATGAAGTTGGCTTCAATGACCAAGCCCATTTCCAAAGAGCATTCAAACAAAGAGTCGCTGCCACTCCTAAGCAGTATATAAATACAAAAACTCTGTAAGTAAGCACAAACTCACAAAATAAAAGTAAGCACCCACTACCCACAAAAACTATATAATTAGATACACACCACTTCCCGCTAAAAGCAATGCCAATACCTTATTCAGCACTCTCATTGCTTTAGCATTTTGAATAAATTGACCCAACACAACCCCAGCACCGACCCAAACACTGAGTGAAAGACCACATATAATAAAATATAGACCTGCGAACACCATTAGCTCATTTACATTTGACTCAGGTATGTAAGAAGCAATGCCTGCCAGTGAAGCTAACCACGCCTTCGGATTAAGCCATTGCATATATGCCCCTGTCATAAACGTTGGAGCCCGTGCAGTATCGCCCACCTCAATCTCGCCATTGTCCCTAAACAGCTGATAACTCAAATTCAACAAAAAAGCCACACCAGCCCACTGCAACACCTGCGTGATCATGGGCAGAAATTCAAGCACGTAGTGCAACCCAGCACCAATTAATACAAACAACAGAATAAAACCCACCGTTGCTCCCAATACAAACCGCAACCCAATAAAAGCACCATAACGTGCACCACTGCCAATACACACAAGGTTAACCGGGCCGGGAGACAGAGAAGCCGCCAAAGAAAATAACGACATAGAAATAAGTAAAGATAAAGTCATTGATATACATCCAAAACAATAAATGAACGCTCACTATTGCAATAGCCCATTCTAAAGTATTGAATAAAATTGACCTTCGCCATGCTTATTGCGACACTCTCACAGTGACAGTTTCACAGCAACGCCCTAACTGTAGAAACTTCATACTCACTTTATTAAAATTCACATAATGAAGGAATGCCCGTGCTTAGACACATTTTGTTAATTCAATTTACCAATACCACACGTGAGGAAGACATCCTTGATATTTTCAATGTATTCCACTCAGTACAGAAAAAAATACCCGGCATTAAAGCCATCACATGTGGTCTAAACAACAGCCCAGAAGGACTAAACAAAAACTTCACTCATTGCATCACCATGGATTTCATCGACAACGCGGCAAGAGATGTCTATCTACCACACCCGGATCATGAAGAACTGAAGCAACAATTTGTGCCTATGATTAAAGACATCGTTGTGTTTGATTACAGTCTATAAAAATCACATCACCTCTACTATTAAAGAATTACAATGAGGGTGAGCATTTATATCTTGCTTTCCCTAATCGTCTTTATTTCGTTCTTCTGGCAAATCGGTTAAATACTAAGCCCCCCATAGCACTCTAGTAAACACACTTATTGGGACAGTGTGATTTTCATAAAGCGACTGCGTCAATATTTCTAGGAGGTCTTGATGCACTGTCTTGAAATTCAATTAAAGTTCAATCTCTGAACCAAAAAAAACCCTGACAGGGTAACCTATCAGGGCTTTCTAATTGAAACTTGACGACGACCTCGTTCCCTTCATAAAGAGCCACATGGCGAATGCCACACTACCATCGGCGATGACCATTTTCCACTAAACACGGAAGGAAGTTGGTTAGAGTTTGGAAATACAGCAAACTGCTATGGACCCACTTTATGGGACGGTACTGAACTGTCTTGAAATTCAATTGACGTTCAATCTCTGAACCAAAAAAAACCCTGACAGGGTCACCTATCAGGGCTTTCTAATTGAAACTTGACGACGACCTACTC
>NZ_JBLIXL010000031.1:0-27889 GCF_047525455.1 Marinomonas phycocola | reverse complement strand
AGACATCTCTTCTACAAACGATGCATTAGAGGAAATCACATTAACGAATGGCACGGTTAAAGGTGACTTCGTATTAGCCAATACTGATTTTGAGTTGGATTCTAATGGTGCTGTTCAAGATGACGACAATGCTTTCAATAACGTTGATCAAGCGAACTTCGTTAAAGCAGGCTTAACGTCTATTACAGCGACTGATTTTGATGGTGACATCGTTCTAGGTAGAGACTCAGACATCGTTGACCTAGGTACATTGTCTGCTGCGGTTAATGGTGACGTAACTTATAACGCAACATTAAACGACAAAGCGTCATACACAGCAACAACGGGGAACGGCGCTGATACACTAGACATCACTTTGATTGATAGTATTACTGAAGGAAATCGTGAAACTGATACTGCGGTAACAATTTCTACTGGTGCTGCAAACGACAATATCACGGTTGATGAAGGTGATAATTCTGCCGAAAACACAACTGCAACCATCACTGCTGGCGCAGGTGATGACGTTATCCGTGGTAACGACGTTTCTGTAAACGTCACTGCAGGTACAGGTAATGATGTTATTTACGCTGAAAACACGGGCGAAAAAGCATTATTAACTCTTGATACTTCTGGTTTGTACCAAAATCCAACTCCAGCTACTAACGCTATTAATACAACACACCCTACTGGCGCAGAACTTGTTTTGCTAGCGGGTAAACAAGTACAAGTTACGATTGCAACGGATGGTAATTCTGCAAATCTAGTGTCGAATGGTTATCAGAGCTCTGTTGTTACGATTGAAGCATCAAGTGGTACACTAACGACTATCGATGATTTGAACAATGCTGTTCTTGAAGCAATCAATGATGATGAAGTACTTAACAAAATTGCTGTCGCTTCTATCGATGAGAATGATGATGTTGTTGTTACTTACTTAGTCGATGGTGTGCAGGCTGCTAATGCCGTTTCTTTAAGCATCGCTAATCCTGCTAGCGTTACCGGTGTTTCAACAGCTCTGTTAAATGACTACAGAGATTTTATTAACGACTCTACTTACTCAAGTGCTGAACTTGTAACCAACGTGAATAAGGATGCTAGCGGCGTCTCGGCCTCTGCTGATTCGTTTGTCGGTTCAACGATTAAAGTTGACAGTGCTGGCAATCAAGGGACTGAGATTGTTGTAACGATTGATGGTGAAGAGGTTTCTCTTACTCTTGATGCTGATACTGATACTGGTAATCCAACCGTTAAAACAACTGCATTAAAAATTGCTACAGCACTTGTTGAAGCAGGTTACGCTGCTGCATCTGATGGTACTGATACAGTTTATCTTGTTACTCAAGATGAAAATCTT
Organism: Marinomonas phycocola; assembly: GCF_047525455.1. Lineage (NCBI taxonomy): Bacteria > Pseudomonadati > Pseudomonadota > Gammaproteobacteria > Oceanospirillales > Oceanospirillaceae > Marinomonas > Marinomonas phycocola. The sequence continues at coordinate 26,553 of NZ_JBLIXL010000031.1, read as the reverse complement.
ACTGTAACAGGTGTTGACACTGACATAAAAGATGACGTTACTCTTGCTGCAAGTTCAGGTCTACTACTAGGTGAAGACTCTTCTATCCTCGGAGGCATCAAAGATCCTGGAAGCAGAGAAGTAACAACAGTTTCTCTTGGTAGTTTAGCTGCTGGCGAGACTTATATCTTTGATGGCTTGACCATTTCTGCTGGAGCTACTACTGGAGTTACAGCTGCAGAGCTTGCTGCCTATATTAATGCCAATTTTTCAGGTAATACTAACCTATCAACATCAGGCAGCTTAGCAACAACAACAGTAACTAGTGTAGTGGGTACTACAGTAACCTACACAGCAACTACTGTTGGAGACGCTACTAACTTATCTGTCTCAGGTACTAGTACAACATCATCAGTAGCTAGTACAATAGACGGTGAGCCCCTTGAGCCCCTTGATGGCAATGTAAATACCGTTAACGGCAACGCTGGCGATGATGTTATCGTATTGAGTTCTGATGATACTGCTAATGCACTTCCTAATCCACCACTTGTCCCTGTTGTCCCTGTTGATTACGATACAGTTGTCTGGACAGGTTACTCTCAAGGTAGCGATACAATCGTTCACTTTGAATCAGGCATTGATAAATTAGATTTCACATCGTATCTAACAGGTACGGTTGATTCTGCTACACCTGGTGCAAGTTCAAATTCTACTGAATCAGAAGTTGTTTTACCTAATACAGCAGTTACTACCGAAGTGTTTACAGCGAACAGCATTAACCTTCTTGATTTTAGTGATCTAGATGGTATGGCTACTGATGTTACGTTTGAAAATGCTACTGCAGCACAAATTCAAGCGGCACTTAATGCTGATGACGATATGAGTGTGGTTCGTACTGATGGGCTTTACCAAACGCGAGCGACTTCTGTATTAATTATTGAAGATGGTGTAAACGCCACTGGTGGTGTTACTGGTGACATCCAAAATGATGGTACATACAAAGCATATGAAGTTACTTACGCGAATACCGATGTAAGTGCTACTTCTGGCGGTACTGCAGGTACGTACACAGTGACACTTATCGGTGAATTTGATTTAGGTGACGACACATTATCAGTTGCTATTAGTCCTGGTGACTTTATACTTTAAAACAATGAATTTGGAGTGGGGTGAAATGAACGCCCTCCTCCAAAGCCATCGTTGTAATCATTGGATACCCACTCAAACATTTGTTTAAGAAGGTGTCAAAAAAACCCGCAATCTCACATGAAATTGCGGGTTTTTTATGATCACTTATTATTCTAACGTTTGATTATTTTGGGGAATAACACTCAAATTGTGAAGAGAATATCACGTTTTAAATGATGTTTTATATCCGATTTTACTTTAACCTTGAAACCCACTGACTATGATACTTAAGCTAGCAAGGTTATTTGCTCGTTCCGTATCATCGCAATATAATAAAAAATTATTTAAATACATCCGTTTTTTCTCTGAGTTGATGCTTTAAATATCGGCCTAATGGCACCATCCCCGCTTTTTCTTTTAGTATTAAAAACTCACGCGTTGTAATCCTTAAGCTGATTATTTTATTTTCTGATTCATTCACACTGTCCGCCGTTTTTTCCAATAAATTGATATTTGTCTCGTCTGGAAGTTTTTTTTCTTGTTTTATCTTTAAACTTGATAAATCATTTTTACCCATGGTTAAATTCCAATTTGTTTGTACAAGTCATCAAATTGCGCAGCCACTTCAAGATAATTATATTTAGCTAACGCATTAGTTATTGAGCTATGTTAAGCCCAGCAACAGGATATTACCCTGATAAGACTCAAAGGGGTTGTTTGATAGGGCGAAAGACATCCGCTAAGCATCAAAGACGATTAATTTTATTCGCATTTTAATTGAAATCGACTGGAGTTCTGAACAAGTCTCTAACGCACTCAAAAACGGTGGTATTTCTGTTAGTCACGAATAGAGTTATCAATACATCCATGATAACAAAAGAAACAAAGGAACACTTTATTACCATTTGAAGCAAGGAAAAAAGCGCTACCGAAAAGATCAGCAAGCGAAAACAGAAGGGATGCATAGCTTCTGATAATGTAGGAAGGCGCTTGAGACTTCTCCAGCCTTGTATGATGAATTTAATGGTTATTGAGGAATATTATTTAAGCATTATCGGGAGGCCGTTCCAAATCCTAGAGGCAATGTACTGACCTCTCTTATAGAGAGGCTCTCACCTCATTTAGTCTTTAAAGTCACTTTGTATAACAAGATTGAGTGGAAAGGATAGAGTCGATTGCATCTAAACAGAGTATCTACAAACTATTGCCTTTCATGCCGTGCGTTTCAAAAAGAATTTAATTTAGATATATACAGATAGACTAAGCTAAATTTTGACAACTTATGGTTGAATTTACAAAGAAGATATTAGGTGGCATCTCAACCAGCCGCACTTCGGCACACAAGTCGCTTGCTGTGGCTGCTTCCTTCCGGACCTGACCAGATTAACAAGTTATTGTTGCGAAGGGACCAGAGGAGACACCATAGAGGAGATCGCTCGATCTTGGTGCGTATTATACGTACGCTTTTTGTAATTGCAAGCCTATAAAGACAAGCGCCTTCAAATACTTATAGAAGATTTATAAATCGTTCTTATTTACAATTTCTCATTAGATCCTAGCTTCTGCTTTACGGTAAGATAGCTGCATTTATTCTATCTGGAGACAGCTAACGTGAAATTGTTTGTTAAAAACCTCACTCATGTCGATCTTTCTTATTTTGATGCGGATCGTGGTGTTGTGGGCGAAAGCTGGCATACTGACATTATTTTAGACGGTAAGCTCAATGATGAAGGTATGGTGTGTGATTTTAGTATTGTTAAACAGATAATCAAAAAGTGGCTTGATGACAATATCGACCATTGCCTTACCATTCCCGTTGAGCACCCTCTTGTCACTCTTATGAAATACGATGAGCGAACTCATTTCAAATTTGCGGGATTGCAGGGCAAGCAGTTCGATTGCATTGCGCCTCATCACGCATTTTCTTTACTGCCTTTAGAGAAAATCACGCCTCAGGGTGCGGCAACGTGGGTTGAGTCTCAAATTTTAGAGCTGTTACCTGCTGAGTTATCAGATGTGAGTATCAAGTTTTACCCTGAAAAAATTGATGGTGCATCGTATCACTATACTCATGGGCTCAAAAAGCACGATGGTAACTGTCAACGAATTGCTCATGGGCATCGTTCGACCATTGAAATCTATAAAGACGGTGTTCGTTCTTTAGAACTAGAAAACAACTGGGCTTCCCGCTGGACAGACATTTACCTAGGCACAACGGAAGATGTCATTGACGTAGAAGAGATAGATGGACACCGTTTTACTCAGTTCTCTTATGTGAGCAATCAGGGACAATTCGATCTGAGTATTAATGAAAACGTGGTGTACTTAATAAACAGTGATACAACCGTAGAGCTGATTGCGGAGCATGTTGCTACGGTGTTGTCTGAAGAAAATGCAGGACATCAAATCGAAGTCCATGCGTTTGAAGGCATAGGCAAAGGCGCTATCGCTACCAAATACACAGAGTAATTTTACACAACAACCGAATAATGAGGTGGGAACAAATGAGTTTAAAGCAGTACGAAAATTTAGACAAAGGCAGTAAAATTTCTTTAGATGACATTTTTACTCATTTAAAAACCGATGAAAACGGATTAATCGGTGCCATTGCACAGCAACATGATACTGGTGAAGTCTTGATGTACGCGTTTATGAATGAAAAATCCATTCGTGAGACGTTAGAAACGGGTCAAGTGTGCTATTGGTCTCGATCACGTCAAACCTACTGGCGCAAAGGAGAAAGCTCTGGTCACAGGCAAAAACTTGTCTCTATTGCGTTTGATTGTGATGGCGATTGTATTTTATTGAAAGTAGACCAACAAGGCGCCGCTTGTCATACAAATAGAAGAAACTGCTTCTTCTTTGAAATTGATTCGAATAATGTGGTTATTAATAGCGACCCTCAATATTAACAACTTTGAACAAAACGTTACATATATCTAAAATCCTTCCGATTATATCACCTATAGTTATTACTTCTTAAATACTATTTATACCCTAGCAAACGTGACATTCTCGCGTTTGCTTTTCTAGACGCTATAAAAGTGCCTTTTTATAGGCGTTCCAATGCTGATTCTTTACACTGCAAAAACACACAAAACAGAGGAATTAACCAAAAAAAATATTAACCATTATTTCTGACTGTTTAGTGGTCATTAATACATATAACTAACTAAAAAATAGAGGGTTAATATGTCATATTTATCCGTGCGCTTTAAAATTTTATCACTCGTAGTCATGTTCTCTATTGCGATCACCGTACTAACTGTCACATCTTCTATGTCAAGCCGTGCCATTACTGATGAGCTTAATTCAGTTTCAAGCAGCAGCCTTAAATTGATTAAAAACATAGAAAACAGTCGACAGCTACTTCTGCGCCAATCCGTGGAATTTGAAAGGGGCTTCTTTCAAGTAAGTTTAGCAAAAAGCATTGAAGGCGTTGGCTCGGCTTTGGTTTCTGAATCCTTCGAGAAATTCACTGCCTATACAGAAGAGCTAAAACTAAGTTTTGAAAACATACGTATCACCCTCGCCATTATGCCGAAGAATCCAGAATTAACCATTTTATTGGAACACATTGATGCCTTTAGCCAGCAACAAGAAGCTTTCTTAGAAGCCAGTAATAAAACCTATGCCTTTTGGATTAAGCTAAATACCTTTAAAGGTGCGAGAAGCCGTCGAGAAGCCCAAGCCGTTTTAGAAGCCACATCGGAACAAATGGAGCTCATTAATAACGCTCTTGAAACCTATAATGAAATCATTATTCATCAACAGCAACTTAAACAAGATCAAGTCATCATCACTAGTATTGCCTTATCTGGTGCGTTGATTGTTATTGGGCTCATTTTTAGTTTAATTATTGTGAATGGCATTTGTGGCCCACTTAAGAAAGCGGTGATTCGTGCTGAAAGCATTGCCTCTGGTGCACTCAGCCAGGGCCTTATTGAGAGCAATCGAAAAGACGAGATTGGTATGCTTGAAACGGCGATGAATAAACTTGTCACTCAGTTAAATGAAATTCTTTCTGATGTTGCAAAATCCAGTAACCAGCTAACCGAAGCCGCTCATAATTTAAATGGTATTACCGCAGATGCATCAAACATGGTGGATCAGCAACAACAAGAAACCCAACAAATCAATCGAGCGATTGAAGAAATACAATCCACAGCCGTTCAAGTTTCCTCCGCTACAACGGATGCCAGCAGCGCAGCACAAGAAGCCGAAACAGCCGCTTTAGAAGGCAGAAGTATTGTCGTTGGGACCATTAAATCCATCAATACCTTGACAAAGTACATTGAAGATTCGACTAAAAGCATGAACGAGCTGCAAGCAAACACCAACCAAATAAGCGATATTCTGAATGTTATTTTAGGCATCGCAGAGCAAACAAACCTACTTGCATTAAATGCCGCAATCGAAGCTGCACGCGCTGGTGAACAAGGTCGTGGGTTTGCGGTAGTCGCTGATGAAGTAAGACAACTTTCTCAAAATACTCAAAATGCCACACAGAAAATTGAAGTAATGAATTCTCAACTAAAAGAAGGGGCAAAACAAGCCGCCAAAGCAATGGATTCAAGTCATAGCAAATCCATTAATGTCGTGGAACAAGTCCAACACGAAGAACAATCATTAGATAAGATCAATGCTTCCGTATCCAAAATACGCCACATGAGCGACCAAATATCAGCGACAGCAGAGGATCAGGTCAGCGTCACCTCAGAGGTTAGCAAGAGCATTGCCAATATCAATAAAATTACTGAGAAAACGACGAGTTCCATTCACTCTATTAACAACGCCTCTTCCGAGCTGGATCAGTTAGCCGAGCAGCTCTCTAATAAAATTGGGTATTTTAAGGTTTAATCAAAAGGGGTTTCTGCATTAAAAACGATGCAATATTGCCCGTTTCTCATGCAGAACATTAAGAGCATTTTTGCGTAAGCTTGCTCGTTCATCATCAATTAAAGGTTAGACAATATGTGCCGTTGGATGGCTTACACAGGGCACTCTGTGTATATAGACAAACTTTTATATGAACCTGAACATTCTTTAGTCCATCAAAGTTTAGGTGCCAGAAAATCAGAAGTTACCGTCAATGCAGATGGCTTTGGCATTGGTTGGTACGACGAACACGACGAACCGGGGCTTTATCACGAAGTCATGCCCGCTTGGAGCGACTGCAATTTAAAAAACTTAGCACATCATATTCGCAGCAACCTTTTCTTTGCGCACGTTCGATCATCAACTGGCACAGCAACCAACCGCTCCAATTGCCATCCTTTTAGTTATAAAAACTGGCTCTTTATGCATAACGGGCAAATCGGTGGTTATGACACATTGAGATGGCATTTAGACCGGCTTATTCCAGAACATTTGTACCCGTTTCGTTGTGGTGCAACCGACTCAGAACTCATTTTTTTATTGATGATCGCTAACGGATTAGAAACAGATATCCATCAAGCCGTTACCACCACACTAAAACAAACCGAAGATTTAATGGACAAACATGAGATTGTTGAGCCATTACGCTTTGCGTCTACCTTGTCGGATGGTAAAACATTAACGGTCATGCGCTATTCTAGTGATGATCAATCACCGACTGTGTTTAGTAAATTGTTTGAACAACATATCGTCGTGGGTTCTGAACCATTGGAACTATCCGGTGATGGTTGGATATTGATGCCCGAAGGCCATATAGCCACCCTTGTCCCTACGCAGCCGTTCAATAGCACTCCTTTATTTTAGGTTTTAGACTTGCTCTCGTTCCCGCAGTCTCCGTGGTACTTCATACTCTGTTACTTAACAGTGTATGAAGTGCCACGCTGAAGTGTGGGGAGAAGAAATATGCCTTTTACTCAGTCTCTCTGTAAGCGTATGTGGCGTCAAAACGGGATTGAATCCAATCTCCACTTAAAATGGGGTCGTATTTAGCTGGGTTATTTTCCGTACGACAGGAGTCAATACATTCAACATTGGTTTCATAATCGGGTTCAACAAAAAACGGAAACGAATAGCGATGCACCCCACTTTCAGGAGAAATGACTCGATGAGCTGTTGATACGTATTCATCATTTGTCCATCGTTGCATTAAGTCTCCAATGTTCACGATCAACGACTCTTTCATTGGAGTGGCGTCAACCCACTCTCCTTTTACATTTTTGACTTGCAACCCACCAATATCATCTTGCAATAATAAAGTAATGCAACCGTAATCCGTATGCGCTCCAGCACCGTTACTGTGATCCACTTCAGGTCGCGGCGGGTAGTGAATCATACGCAAGACGGTTACATGATCTTTAAAACATCGTGTGAAGAAATTCGCTTCCAAATTAAGCGCCTGAGCCATAGAACTTAACACCACTTGCGACACTTCAAAAGCCGACACATAATACGCCTGTAATGCTTCAACAATGTCAGACTGCTGAGGATATTGATTTGCCCCATACATCCCGGGGTATTTTTTAACCAGAGGATGATCTGCTGGAAAATCCAATGCCATATCAAACGTTTCTTTCCAATCCGCTTGGTTTACTTCATTAAGCTGCTCTTCTCCAATTTTCCCGTAGCCTCGGTGATTGGAGCTGTGTTTAATATCAATGGCTTCTTTTTCAGATTGTGGAAGAGCAAAAAAAGCTTTTGCAGAGGACATTAGCCCATTCACTTCGCTCTTTTCTATTGAGGTATTCACTAAATAAAAAAAGCCGACTTCACGACACGCTCGATCTAATTTCTGTATTGCGTGGTTTTGGATATCGAGGTCATTCGATTTCAAATGTAAAAAATCAATTAGAGGAATGGAGTTCATTATTTATGCATCCTTTTTTAATTATGCATTTTCATTAAAGCCGAGCAAAGTAGCGCACACATTATGTTTCAACAGGTGATTCTTTTAGTAAACGCGTGTGCTTTGGATTAAAGGTTTTTACACCATCCATATCAAAATCAATAATAATCATTTTACTGCCTTTTTGATCTTGAGTAAGCACTACGCCACTGCCAAACTTTTCATGCCTGACACGGTCCCCTGCTTGCAAGGTACGTACTTCTTTAATCGTATTCTTAAATTGAGGCGGATTTTGGAATTCAGCAACCGTAACGTATCGCTGAATCGCTTGAGGATGATCCAACACCAATGGTTGACCCGCTTTCGTTGATGCTTTGTTTAGAGCGCCGTATTCATTATCGACGATGCTCTGTACGATAAGTGGATAAGATTCAAATATAAAGCGTGATAACCCTTCCGTCGATTTCTTTTTATCCTGAACACTGCCATTTAAAAGCTGTTTACTTTCGAGTTTATTGGGTTGATGTAAAAACACCAAACGCCGCTTTGCCCTCGTAATACCCACATAAAAAAGCCGCCTTTCTGCTTCAATTTGAGATGAATCAACGTCTTTTTCATAATATGGAAAGCGACCTTCTTGTAAACCCGTCATAATGACCTGACCGAACTCAAGTCCTTTAGATTTATGGATCGTCATTAAATGCACTCCACTTTTATGGTCACTTTCAGACGGCTGAGAAGACAATGTAAGCAGCTGATCCAGTATGTCATCCGCCGTGCCACCAACACCTCTCACATACGCAATAAAGGCTTCGCAGGTGGCAATTTTTTCTTTCACTTGAATGTCTTTGCTGCTTGTACTTTCGAAATAACGATAGATGCCAAGTTTTTCAATCGTATGTTGCAACCCTGCAGCAGGGTCATTTCGATACAAGGTTAAACTGCGTAACCAATCCGAACGCTGCAGTAGTTTTTTACTGCGCCAACCTTCTTGTTGGTCACTCAGCTCTTCAATAAGCTGAGGGATTAAATACGGAGACATATGACATTGCTGAGAAAAGCGGTGTCGTTCATTCGGCGAAAGAGACAAGCTAGGAACAGACAATAAATAGTCAATGTCTCTTACGTTATGAAAACGTGCTGGCGTTGTGAAACCATCAGCCATTACCGCTAAATAGGCCAACAACATGCGTATTTGGCGATTTTCTAATAGGGGTGAATCACCATGCAGATGATAAGGAACTTGCTTGTGCATCAGTGCCAGTTGAATGGGCACCATGTCACTATAAAGACGAACCAATACGGCCACATCGTTTAAGGGTTCGCCAGATTGCAGCCAGTGTTTTAACTCTGATAGTAGTGCTTGCCCTGTTTTGTCGCTTTTCGCAAACGCAAACTCCGTCCCTTTACCCGCACCAATCACCAAGTTTTCAGCACGGTTACGATGAATCACACTCGACGCCATCAAGCCGATTTGATGCCCAAAACGAAAGCTTTGGCTGAGCGCGTATTTTGATACATGGCCAACATCATTTGCATTTTTCACCGTCGTTTCAGAAATTTCCTTCATGACTGGCAGATTAAAATCGTCATCAAATTCAGTTTCCATGATAAATGGATTGGCACCTCGCCATTCATAAATACATTGTTGAACATCTCCAACAATCATCCATTTACTGCTTGAATATAGGTTTTTTAACAATCGATATTGACAGGGGTTAATGTCTTGAAACTCATCAACCAACAAGTAGTCATAATGAGGAACTAAGCCTTGAATTAGGATATTCTCCGCCAGTTGATCCTGCTCGATTTTCATCAGTGGATCTAAAGTAAGATCGGAAAAAAAGCGTTGATTACGACATTGTCGATTTTTTTCAATCACATTATACAAATCAGGAAAAAACGCTCTATCTGAGTTAAATCCAGATTCTTTATAGACTGTTTTAGCATCGTCCGCAGCGGCTTTCACATGCTCAATAAACAAAAGCGCGTCTTCTAACCATTCTTTTTCATCCAGAGACGCTATTTTTTTACCTTGCTTGGTAAGCTGCTGCATACCCTCTCGAATCAGCTTAACCAATGAAAAATCATCCGTGATCAATTCAGATTTTGGTAGCAATGCAGTTTGCTCCATACGGCGGCATAACTTCAAACCAAAACTGTGAAATGTCATCACATCCGGCACTTGAAAGTAGCCACGCTCGCTCAAATAGCCTTTCAATCGTTGTAAAAATTCTTCTTGGGCGCTTTTATTAAACATAAACACGCCTATTTTTTGAATAGGTACACCCTGTTGTAACAAGTACTCAATTCGAGCGATGAGTGTGGTTGTCTTGCCCGCTCCAGCAACCGCGACGACTTTTGCATGGGCGTCAATATTATGCTGAATAACACCTTGTTGCTCATCGGTAAAAAGCATTGTATTACTTATCCTCAAAAAGACGGCCTATTTCACGAAATGCCAAATGCTCTTTCCCTGCTATTTTCGCAATGGATTCCCCACAAATAACCAGACGGCGTTGCAAACGAGCAAATAAAATGCCGTTTGTGCGCGCAATTAATGGTTGAGCGCTGTTTTCCACATCGTCATCCATCAGGTCAACCACTTCACCAATCATCTCCCCTTCTTCAACACGATCGCCTATATTTTTGTGATAACACACAATTCCGGCACAAGGGGCTTTGACTAAATCCATCGCATCCAAGGGAAAATACTCTAGCTCAGACTCAGGTGGCGTAACAGGGGCACCATCAACAATGTGTCGATCAATCAAATAAGCAAACAACGCCGCGGCGTCGTCTCTTGCCATTTCCTGATTGATGTCATTCTCGCCACGCAGTTCAAGCGTCAACGAACGACACCCCCATGGGACTAAGTGCGCAAAGCTTTTTTTCAGGTAGCGCCACACATCCACATTGGCTTCATCAAAGGATGCCGCGCCCGTTTCAAGCTCAGACAGCCCCACTTTGGCTTTTAAATGCACCAATAGTGGTTCAAAATGCGATTCAAACTCTTGCGCCACATACGCATGCATACATGCTTCACCTGAACAATGAAGATCGAGCACTTCGTCAGCATCCATCGACATTAACATCAGGGTTTTTCTTAGCCCTTGCAATTCGGTCGTTTCAGGTAAATTCATTACCTCTTCCATAATGGCTTTACGAACGCGTTCTACATTACGCGCTGGATCATTCTCAATATCATGACGCACACAGTGCTCTATTTTTTCTGCGATGCGTGGCCAATTACGATTAAAATTACCGCCACCATCACTGAAAGCAAACCGCCCGGGAATGTATCCATGGAAGTTTTGCGCCAAACCTATGGGGTTCGCAACAGGCACAACAATGATTTCACCAACAATCAAATCCGCTTCTTCCGCTTGTTTTAATTTTTTGATGAGTTCATTTAGCACAAGAAAACCTGGCCATTCATCGGCATGCAATCCAGCTTGCAAATAAATTTTAGGACGCGCTCCTACATTACCAAAATGATGGACTTTTATAAGCCGGCTCGTACCAAATGTTGCAGATGGCAAATTGTGTGTCATGATCTGATAAGGCATACTCGTCTCGTAAAAATTTAAATTCATCACAAAATAGATACAGTATATTCAATAATGACAGGGAACTTATTAATATAGATAAAGTCATATCTGTATTATTTTTACGGATAATACTAAAAATAACATTGAGTTACTTTATTTGAATGCACATTTTAACGCAAAACCTAACGCAAAATGGTCCCAAATATGATTAAGAAAATACTTACTCTCTCTCTTCTTACTACCAGCTTAAGTCAGGTGCATGCCAGTGATTGGCAAACAACATTAAATGAAGCAAAAGGACAGACGGTCAATTTTAACGCTTGGGGCGGTGCAGAAAACATCAATGATTACATAAAGTGGGCAGGCAATAACATCAAAGAGAAATACGGTGTCACTCTCAAGCACGTTAAATTAGTGGATACAGCTGATGCTATTGGTCGAGTACTGGCCGAGAAAGCGGCGGGAAACGTTGCAAACGGTTCCATTGATTTAATATGGTTGAATGGTGAAAATTTTCGTTCATTAAAAGATAATAATTTTTTATATGGCCCATTTAGCCGCGATTTACCTAATTATCGCTACATTGACGAATCGTCTAATAAAAGCTTAACGCTCGATTTTGGCACGGCTGTTGATGGGATGGAGTCGCCTTGGGGAAAAGCACAAGTTATTTTTATACACGATACAGAAACATTACCTAATCCACCAAAATCTATGGTAGGTCTATTAGCTTACGCTACTGAAAATCCAGGTCGAGTCACCTACCCAGAGCCACCGCAATTTCTTGGAACAACATTTTTAAAACAAGCACTGTATGAATTAATCGAGGATAAAGACGCACTGGCAAACCCCGTTGATCGTGTGGACTTCAATAAATTAACGCAACCTCTTTGGTTATTCTTAAATAAGTTACATCCTGTTGCTTGGCGAAGTGGCACCACCTTCCCTAGCAGCTCTGAAGAAATGATTCGTCTTTTAGACGATCAAGAAATTGACATTGCATTTAGCTTTGATACTTCCGCTGCGTCCGTACAAATAAATAAGGGCAACCTTTCAGAAAGCGTTCGTTCTTACATTTTTGATCAAGGCACTATTAGTAATACTCACTTTTTAGCCATTCCATACAATGCAACTTCCACCGCAGGCGCTCAAGTTGTCGCAAACTATTTCTTGTCTCCTGAAGCGCAATTGAAGAAACTAGACAGTTCAGTGTGGGGAGATTTAACCGTATTGAGCTACGAAAAAATGGAAAAAGAGAATCAAGCTTTGTTTGACGCGCAACCCCGCGGTGTGGCCACATTAACGTTAGAAGAACTTAATAACAGTGTCCCTGAGCCTCATTCATCGTGGGTCAAAGCACTGGAAAATGAATGGCGCCTCCGCTACGCGAATTAATTGACCAAGATGCTAAATAAGAGACATTAATGAAATTAAAGCAGGTCCACTTTGCTATTGTTATTAGTATTTGTGCATTCATATTGATTGGTGTTTTTGGCATTCTTGCACCTGCTTTTCATTACCTACCCGCTATTGAGGCGCATGTCTTATCTCTTTCGCCTTGGTATGCGCTCTTTGATACGCCAGAGTTTCTCAGCAGCATTAGGTTAACGCTGATTAGCGGATTAGCCGCCACCATTATTTCGTTTATGGTAGCCTTTTCTGTTGTCGCGGCATTTTATCAAAGTTGGATTTTGCGTCTCTTCCAAAAAAGCCTAGCGCCTATTTTAGCCGTGCCTCATGCGGCCATTGCTATCGGTTTACTCTTTTTGTTAAGCCCAAGTGGGTGGCTAATTCGACTGTTTACCACTTTTGATCGCCCCCCCAATTGGATCACAGTACAAGACCCTTACACTCTATCGCTAATACTTGCATTAGTGATCAAAGAAACACCCTATTTGATTTTTGTAATGTTAGCTTGCTTACACCAAGTGAAAGCCGATGAATCACTCAATATCGGTAGAAGCATGGGCTATCATTCCTCTACTGTATGGCAAAAAATACTGCTTCCCGCTATGTATCCTTTAATCCGTCTACCCATCTTTATTGTGTTGGCCTTTAGCTTAACCGTAGTGGATTTAGCGCTTATTATTGGGCCAAATACACCTTCTACCTTTGCGGTAACGGTATTTCGCTGGTTTAAAGATGCAGATTTAAATGAACGATTTGTTGCATCGTCTGGTGCTGTTTTATTAATGCTATTGGTGTTTGTCGTTTTCTTACTGTGGGAATGCACGTACAGACTCATCGTTCGATTCACCAAGCAAACACGCATTCAAGGCATAAGACAATCCTTCATAAGCAGGCTTTATCCGTGGATAGGATCCTTGTATTTTGTGCTGCTGCTTTTCGTCAGCTTAGCAGGGGTGATCTTATTCATTTGGTCTTTTGCTAAACGATGGCGTTTTCCAGACGTTCTTCCTAGCACATGGTCACTCGCTAACCTTGAGCGCAATGGTTCACTGTTATTTGAGCTTAGTTGGAATACGTTATCAGTAGGCATTGTCAGTGCGTTACTGGCGCTTGTAATCAGCATTATTTTGTTGGAAGTAAAAAGAGCCCAATCTATCAAGACTACTTTTTTTGATCGTTTAATTTACGTGCCTATTTTATTGCCACAAGTGGGTTTTTTATTCGGGATTCAAATCTTTTTTATTCGCATTGATTTTAGTGGCCACCTTCCTGCGGTGATCACACTGCATTTATTTTATGTTTTGCCCTACGTCTATTTAACCTTGCACAGCGCTTACTTAGCGTACAATCAAAATTATTTTATTCAAGCGTGCGCGCTCACTCAAAAGCCAGTCAAATCTTTCTTTCAAATTAAACTGGCGATGTTAAAAGCTCCTATCTTTAGCGCCTTTGCCATTGGTTTTTCCGTCAGTATTGCCCAATACTTACCGACTCTTATCGCGGGCAATGGCTTAATCAGCACACTCACAACCGAAGCGGTGACATTGGCCTCGTCAGGTGAGCGTAAAATTGTGAGTTTACTCGCACTCATGCAATCCATTTTTCCGTTGATTGTGTTTATGTTAGCCATTTGGCTACCGAAAGTATGGACGCCGGCCCGGATAAAATGTAAACAATGGTTTGCTAGGCTTTCTTTGACCTTCTCTTTTCACTCTATTGAAAAACGATAACCCAGTATGCTAACTCTTTCAAACGTAACCATTCAACTTGCAGAAAAATACCTCTTTCAAGACTTCAATGCATCAATTCAAGCAGGGGAAGTACTCAGTATTATGGGCCCCAGTGGTTGCGGTAAATCAACGCTATTGGATTACCTATCAGGCTCTTTATCTCCGGCATTTCAATCTTCGGGGAAATTGCTACTACATGATAAAGAACTCAATATGCTGCCAATCGAAAAACGTAGAGTGGGTATCCTGTATCAAGAGTCTTTATTATTTCCACACCTTACCAATCTTGAAAATTTAATATTCGCCATACCAGAAACAATAACAGGCAAACAACGGCAAGAGCTGGCTTTACACAAATTGTCAGAATTTAACCTTGCAGATAAAGCCCACTCTTTGCCCAATGCATTATCAGGTGGGCAAAAAGCTCGCATCGCCTTATTAAGAACCTTGCTATCAGAACCTCAATACCTGTTATTAGATGAGCCGTTTGGTAAGTTAGACGCAACATTAAGAGGCAATGTAAGAGAGTTTGTATTGGAACAGATTCAAACAACACAATTACCTACTTTACTGGTCACCCATGATGCAGAGGACACTGATGCGATGGGAAGCAACACCATACATTTATCACTTACTTAAACCGATGGTTGAGTGACCTTGTCACCTTCCTTTTGTGCAGGACATGAAACACAATCACAATAGTATTAGCTCTATAAATCGATCTGGTATTTAATTCTGCTTTTATTTTTACTCGTTCAAATACGCATTTCAAATAAGGTTTTTATGATTATTCAACAGCATTATAGTGATTTAACGACGCCAACCGGGTTAATGCGTTGCTCTGTATACCGCCCTCAAGCTGAAGGCCGTTATCCATGTGTTATTTTTTATTCTGAAATTTTCCAAATAACCGACCCAATAAGCCGCACCGCAAGCATTATGGCAGGCCATGGTTTCGTTGTTGTGGTTCCCGAAGTATTCCACGAACTTAATCCTATCGGCACAGTACTCGGCTATGATGATGCAGGCAAAGACAAAGGCAACGCGGATAAATTTGAAAAGACATTAGAGGCTCATGACTCAGACACACAAAGCATGATCGATCACTTTGCGACTCAAGACTATTGTAATGGCAATTTTGGCGCGATGGGTGTGTGTATTGGTGGTCATTTAGCTTATCGTGCGGCACTCAATCCGATTATCAAATCCGCATTTTGTTTATACGCGACTGATATTCATTCTAATACATTGCCTTGTGAAGACGGTAATGATTCATTCAGCCGAACAAAAGACATTCAAGGTGAGATCGTTTGCGTTTGGGGTAAGCAAGATCCTCATGTTCCTACCACTGGGCGTCAAAAAATCTATCAAGAACTTATCGATACTGACCGTAATTTTTCATGGCATGAATTGAATGCGCAACATGCGTTTATGCGAGATGGAGGAGACAGGTACGACCCTGCATTGGCTCTAGAATGCTATCGTCTGGCAGTTGCTCTCTTTTCGAGAACACTTACCAATTAGCTGATTGTGCATTCATATCTTAAGTAATCATCTGAATTTACAATGAATTACTGCAAAAAATGACGAATACTTGCTTGGCTTATTCGTCATTTTGAACCCATCATCACTGTTTATTTACAAAACAAGCGCTATTAAGATCGATAGATTGGCGTTACTGTTGTTTCCCCTAATTCACTTGAGATCCACACCTCACCATCTTGTATCGTAATGTTTAATTGCATAGAACGTTGACACAATTGCTCCATGAAAGCCACTTGGTTTTCAGGAAACTGTAAGACAGACAAATTGGAGAAACGTTTCATTTTGCCTTTATTCTGGTCCCACCAAATATCGCTTTTATCGTTATAATTTACGATCACTACTTTTTGCCCACGACCACATGCTTTACGTAGACGTTTTTCATCCGGTTGACCGAGATCGATCCACAATAAAATTTCATCGGATAAGTTTTTTTGCCATAGATCAGGCTCATCGTCGGTACTCAATCCTTTGGTAAAACCAAGCTGTTCATGTCCTTCTTTTTGATCCACCAATAAAGCAAAGGTCAATAAACGGACCATTAAACGTTCTTCATTTTCTGATGGGTGCAATGCCACGGTCAAATCGTACCCTGCATAATGATTGCGATCTATATCGGTTACTTGGATATTCGCTTTGTACACTGTTGCCTTAATTGCCATGTCGCTTTCTGCTCCGTGATGTAATCGCCGTTTTACAATGAGGTGTCACGCGGGTCGCGAAAAAACAACCTGTATCATCAATAATTTCTTATATTTGAAAAATATTACCTCTTTTCCTGTCTGTTTTATGGAAAATAAAAGCGGACAAAAATTCAAGGGGCTAAAATACTAAAAGATGGAAAATAAAAACACTTATATTTAACTTTTTTACTGTAATGAATTGACATAAAAATCAAAATCAGGCCAAATACAAATGCGCTATATGCTTATAGCGTTTCATCTTTTTAATTTAGTACGTTCTGGAGGTAGGCAATGACATATCAAATGCATCAATTCGCACTGACCTCTATGAATTTAAATTTAACCAACCGCTGTTCCAAGCAGGTATTGGTTAAGTCTGCGTACTAGATTTTTTCTTGGCCGCGGATCAATGCGGCGTCTGTATTTTTTACGAATTCCTTTTTGATCCCGTCCTACTATAACATTGGAGAGATCATATGATTTTTATCGCATTATTAAACTCAGTAAAACAATATTTCGTTAGCAAACACACTGAACAGTCTTTAAAAAGTTTAGATGCGCACAGTTTGAGAGACATTGGATTTTATCAAGACAATGGTCGCATTCGTCCATTGTCTGGCACACAACCCGATCAATCAAACTTAGCAATTCATCCAAGTAAGCCTAAAGCGCAACCCAGTGATGGATAGCGAAAGCCGATTGGGATTCATCTCAATCGGCTAATCTTTCAGCCAACTTGTGTTGGCACCTTGCTGGATTAAACAGATACAATCAATGCTGTAATCCAGCAAGCCTTTCCTATTTATGCAAAACACATCCAATCAACCAGTAAAAGCATACTTTTCTTAATCTTTAAAATAAGTGATCGTAAAACGTTTCGCTCTCGTATGTATTAATAATCATCATAAATCGAGAGACACTATGTTTTCTATTTTTAAACCAAACCCTATCAAGAAATTGAAAAAACTTCATGACGTAAAACTTGAGCAAGCAATGCAAGCTCAAAGAAAAGGTGATATAAGAGGTTACTCACAATTAACATTTGAGGCAGATGAAATACACAAAGAAATTTTAGCTTTAGAAGAGAAAAATCAAAATAAATAGTACAACTTTTTTCCTCTGATCTACTTCATATTGATAGGAAAGCGTTCTTATTGACACCTGTTTGAGTTTTTGAAAATACAAGTTCATCTACATTAATAATCGCTAGACTCGAATTATTCGTCTAAGTAGTATGCAGTATTGTCATTCAATCAGGTTAAAGTATGTCTTTTTCATTCAGCGGTGCCAAGAACGTTAACTATCACCCATTTGATAATGAGTCTTCCTCCGAGCCCGTACTGCTGGTTGAAGAAGTGCCTTTAGCCATAACAGTCAACGGCATTACTCATGCCGTTATGATGGTAACACCAGTTCATTTAGACAATTTTGTACTGGGTTTTATGTTAAGTGAAGGCATTATTAACCATGCATCCGAAGTACGAGACTTAGACCTTCAACATATTGAAAGCAACAGCACCGACTCAAACATTGCGAGCTTAAGCATTAATGTGGAATTAAGCCCTCGGAAGTTAGCTCAATTCAAACAGACTAGAAAAGCTCGGTTAGGTGCTACAGGCTGTGGGTTATGTGGCATAGAATCCATTGATCATGCATTACCTGAAATAGGTGTCCTTCCAAGAAGTTCTCCTATAGGCCACCACATACTGTTAAATTTAAGAGGAACGCTTTTCTTTCATCAAACACTGGGAAAAGAAACAGGCGCCATTCATGCCGCCTTGCTACTCTCAAAGCAAGGTGAACCTATTATCTGCATGGAAGACATCGGTCGTCATAATGCACTGGACAAAGTGATTGGTTATGCGCTTACTCATCACATAAACTTACACGATCACAGTGTTTTGATGTCCAGTCGATGCAGCACGGAGCTCATTCAAAAAGCGGTACGAGCGGGGTTATCTCGATTAATTCATTTAGCATCACCTAGCACTCTCGCTGTTGCACTCGCTAAACGGACCAACTTAACACTGATACATCTACCCAAGAAAGATGCACCTCGAACATTCTCTTCGTCTGAATGATTTGAACAGACATGAGAATTCTTAATAATTGAATTCAACATGTTATTAGTTGCCGCTATCAGACCGTCACTTCTCACACTATTCAAAGATCTCAATAAGTCTATTTCAAATTGGCTTTCGCTTCCGCAAGCGTTAAAAAGCGTTTGTGTATTGTTCGTGTTATAAGCCAAACGCCACCAATCACCAACGGCACAGTTGCACCAATAACAAGACTTTTATCAAATTGCACTCCCTTGTCATACACTGCTTCAACAAGAAACTTAATCAGGCCAACACTGTAGTAACTAATAGCCGCAACAGAAAGCCCTTCAACGGTATGTTGCATCGCAAGCTGAATCTCTGAACGACGATTCATAGAGGATAAGACATCTTGGTTTTGTGATTCTATAGACATCTCAACACGTGTTCTCATCATATCAGAGACACGATCAATTCGAAGCGATAGGTTTTCTAAATGCTCCCCTGTTGTTTTACAGGTTCTGACGGCAGGCTCTAAACGACGAGTCATAAATTCTGTCATGGTTAAATGACCAGAAACTTCATCTTCTTTCAATTCAGACAATCGAGTTATAACCAACTCTTGATAGGCCATTGTCGCACTAAACCTAAACGTTGTTCTTGCTCTTGCCGCTTCGACCCAAGCAGCCATGTCAATTAATTCACATAGTATGGCTTGCTCATCCAGTTTTTCTTTAGACTCGGACAATCTCGCCGTTGTATCGGCCAACTGATCATCCATTTTTGCAAGTTGAGAGCTGTATTTTCGAGCAAGCGTAAGAGATAACAGAGCCATAAGTCGATAGGTTTCTATTTCTACTATTCGTTTCACCATTCGCCCTAATTGGCTATCACTCATGTTCTTATTATAAATTAAAAAACGGCCACAACCGTCACTGTGTATTTGGAAACTTGTCCATACTTGGGCATCCCCATGCTGTGGACGGCTGCCAATTAAACGCATGTTCTCAAAACGGCTTTTTGCCACACTTAAATCTGGCTCAACTTGGTTACGGGCGTCTTCAACAGCTACATGAAAAGCGGCAATGACAGTACCTGGCAATGACGATAGCCAATCATTTGGTAAATATTTGAATGCGTTTTCTTTAAACGGATCTGCATCGACATCAACGTCAGACAAAATAAAAGTATAAGAGATAAATTCATTGTGTTTTTCTCGACGAATGCGTAGCTGCTCACAATCAATATCAATACACACACCATCTTCTTGAGGCGGTGTGAGGTTTTTGAGGAGAAAGAGGTTACAAAAGTGGTCAAAGTCTTGAGTTTTTTCCAATTGGTTAGACATAACCGCTAAGTAACTTACTCTAGATGGACTCATCAATACCTGAAAAGGTCGAGAGTGCAGTTCAGCATAGAGCTCATCCCGCATTGGATGAACATTAAGACCATAAGAGTTATTAATTTTGTCCACTCTACCACCTAAAAATTTCAATGTTTGTATGTACAACTTTTACTTTCTCAACATGGTCACTTTAGGGAGTGAACATATCAAAAAGCTTATATCAGAAATTCAATTAAATCACGTTAAGCCCATTAATTCATTGAATTACGACATGATCTTTATCATCCATTTCTGCTGACAGTGCGTATGTATTAATAATAAGAGAATGTAAGGATTAAAAATGAACGAGACCATTATAGTGTTTGGCTCCAGCAGCACCATAGCTCAAGCGTATATTCAAGAATTAGATAAAAAGAATAAGCCTTTGAACCTTATTTGTATAAGTCGATCAATTAAGGCAAACAACCACTGTAAAAATGTAAGTCTAAGTCACTTTGAAACGGACTACTCTAAAGAAAGTTTGAACAGCATTATCAACCAAATCAATGTCAGACAGCCTATCCTAACTCAGGCTATTATTTTTAATGGTCAGCTCCATACACACAATAACATGCCAGAACGAAAGCTAAGCGAATTAGATCATGACCACTTTAACCATATAATGAACGTTAATGCGCTTACACCAATGATGTGCATATCAAGTCTGACGCCACTGTTGCATACTAGAAGTAAATGCACAATCACTGTACTGAGTGCCCGTGTGGGTAGCATTGAAGACAATAAGTTGGGGGGATGGTATAGCTATAGAGCGTCTAAAGCAGCGCTTAATATGATGCTTCAATCGGCCGCTATTGAAATAGCGAGAAAAGTGAAAAAGGCAAGATTCTTTTCATTTCATCCAGGGACGACAGAAACAGAACTGTCAAAACCTTTTCGAAAAAACATCCCTCAAGGAAAGCTCTTTAGCCCTGAATTTGTTGCTAAACAGCTTCTACACATTACTCAAAGTACCTTTGAAAGTTACCCTATTGGAGAAGCCATTTTTTTAGATTGGGAAGGAAAAAAAATACCTTGGTGATCACCGCGAATTCTAATATTTGAAATGTATGCTACGCAGCACTGTAAGACAGTTGTTCCACTTTCTGCTCTAGATAATGCTGTTTCATAATGTCTCTTGTTGAGCGAACACACTTACCACAACAGCTGCCTACTGACAGAGATTTATTTAGATCAGACATTGTTTTAGCACCTTCATCAAGTGCATTTTTGATCTGTCTATCCGTGACAGCATTACAAATACAAATGTACATGGAATCAAACCTATATGAGAGCGTAATTAATAATGATTCTTGAATACATCGATAATAATTCTCATCCTCTTTTATTTCAAGCTTATTTAACAATATATTGATAGTCACTGATTGAGCGCTTTATTTAAGTACACAATTTACTGCCAAATTTCTCTTTAAATAAGTCCACTTCTCCTATAAGGTTTTGCTTAACGTAATTAAGGAGCGTCTTATGAAAGGTGACCCACTAGTCTTAAAGATACTGAATAAAGTATTAACCTCTGAACTAACATCAATCAATCAGTTCTTTTTACATGCTCGTATGTACAAGCATTGGGGCTTAATGGAGCTGAATGAAAAAGCGTATAAAAAATCCATCAAAGACATGAAACAATCCGATGACCTTATTGAGCGCATTTTATTCCTTGAAGGACTTCCTAACCTTCAACATTTAGACAGATTAAGAATCGGTGAAGATACTCAAGAAATGCTCCAATGTGATTTGGATTTTGAAAGCGACCAACTCGTACTATTACGTGAAGCAATTGATTTATGTGAACAACAAGCCGATTATGTAAGCCGAGACCTTCTTGAGAAAATCCTTGAGGCAGAAGAATCGCACTTAGATTGGATTGAAGCACAACAGTATCTCATCAGCCAAACCGGCATTGAAAATTACTTACAAAGCAAACTGTAAAAAATCGAGGCGAATATGAAAGGTAATCAACGCGTCATTGACGGTCTTAACTCATTATTAGCCATGGAACTTGCGGCTATGGATCAATATTTCATCCACTCTCGGATGTATGATGACTGGGGCCTAAGCAAACTCTTCACACGTATTAACCATGAAACAGAAGACGAAAAGGGCCACGCCTCTCTTTTGATAGAAAGAATGCTCTTTCTGGAAGGCATACCGGACATGGTTACTCGTGTTGGACTAAATATCGGTTCTAATGTTAAGGAAATGATTGAAAGCGATTTACGCATTGAGTACGAAGTAGGTAATCAACTTAAAGCGGTTATTAAAATTTGCGAAGAAGAACAAGATTACCAATCAAGAGAAATTTTAGAAAAGCTACTTGAAGATACTGAAGTTGATCATGCCCATTGGCTAGAGCAACAACTTCGTTTAATCAAAATGCTTGGCTTGCAAAATTACCTACAGTCACAAATGTAATGCGTGAGTGTAAGCTTGGCTTTTTTATATTAAAACCCAAGCATAAAAAACCTCTCTTTGCATTTTTCAAAGAGAGGTTTTTTATTGATTAGATTAAGCTCTAGCGCGCTTCAATGAGTCAGAAATCATGAAAGCTAATTCTAACGACTGATCTGCATTTAAACGTGGATCACAATGAGTATGGTAACGATTGCCTAAATCCGCTTCCGTTACCTCAAATGCACCACCAACACACTCAGTCACATTTTGACCTGTCATTTCAAAGTGCACGCCACCTGCATACGTTCCTTCAGATTTATGAACCTGAAAGAACTGCTCTACTTCTCGAAGAACACTGTTTACACTCCTAGTTTTATAACCCGTTGATGCTTTTGTTGTATTGCCGTGCATTGGGTCACTGCTCCATACAACATTTTTACCTTCTCTTTGAATTGCCTGAATCAGTTTTGGCATCCCTTCCGCTACCTTATCTGCGCCCATACGAACAATGATGTTCAAACGTCCTGGTTCATTTTCAGGGTTTAACGTGTCAGCAAGGCGAATCAAATCTTCAGGGTCCATCGTTGGGCCAGCTTTAACGCCGATAGGGTTTTTTACACCTCTTAAAAATTCAACATGAGCACCGTCTAATTGACGAGTACGATCACCAATCCACAACATATGAGCAGAGCAATCATACCAATCACTTGTCATACTGTCTTGACGAGTTAAGCTTTGCTCATAAGGTAATAATAGCGCTTCATGTGATGTATAAAATTCAGTCTCTTTTAATTGGTTTACACCCGGCCCAACACCGCAAGCATCCATAAACTGTAATGCATCATCTATTTTACTTGCGATATCTTCATAACGCTCACCTGCTGGGCTGTTTGCAATAAAATCCAAATTCCATTTATGGACTTGATGCAGATCTGCAAAACCACCTTGAGAAAAAGCACGCAACAAATTCATAGTAGAAGTACTTTGATTGTATACTTGCAACAGTCTTTCTGGATCAGGAATACGTGCTTCTTTGCTAAATTCAATACCATTAATAATGTCACCACGGTAACTAGGCAACTCAATACCATTAATTACTTCAGTATCCGCTGAACGAGGTTTGGCAAATTGTCCAGCCATTCGACCTACTTTTACAACAGGGCATTTACCGGCATAAGTTAAAACAGCGGCCATTTGAAGCATAACTTTAAACGTGTCACGAATATTATTGGCATGAAACTCTGCAAAACTCTCAGCGCAATCACCGCCTTGCAATAAAAATGACTCGCCTTTTGAAACAGAAGCCAATTCCGATTTTAACTGTCGCGCTTCACCAGCAAAAACAAGAGGAGGTACATTCGTCAGCATGGCTTCAACTTTACGTAATTTCTCCATGTCTGGATAATTTGGCTGCTGTAGCGCTTCTTTTTTTCTCCAACTTGCAATATCCCACGTATTCATAACACTTTTACTACCTTTTCATAATTTAAATTTAGCGTGCAACTACCCACAATATTTCGGCGTCTTTTAGTGAACTAGAGACAACGGCATGTCCCATAGCCGCATCATAATACACACTGTCACCTTCGTGTAATTCAATTGGCTCATAGTACTCAGAGAAAAAATTAATCGCCCCCGACAAAACCAATAAGAACTCTTCTCCATCGTGCCTTACCCATTCTTTAAACTCGGAAAAAGATCGAGCTCGAACGATGGTTTTAAAAGGCACCATTTTTTTCCGACTGATAGTCGAATTCAACAACTCATGTTCATACGTTGCGGTAGGGTGAGAAACGCCCTTATCTTTTTTGGTCACGTCTCTTCTACCGGCAATAGAATGCTCATTGGTTTCCACAAAAAGTTGAGGAAGATCCATTTCTAAACCATGTATCAATTTTTGAACGATGGTAAAACTTGGAGAAACTTGATCATTTTCAATTTTTGATAAAGTCGAACGTGCAATTCCCGTTCTTTTACTGACTTCTTCAAGAGTCCAGCCTCTTATCAAACGAATTTCTTTTACCCTTTTACCTAACTCTAAGGGTTCAACAAAACGATCGGGGTCTGAGGCTTGAGCGGTTTCAAGAGATGGTCTACTCACCATAATATATATAACCTTAATTGCCTATCACTAATATTGAATCAGTGATGTTTATTATTCATAAGTTTACTAAAAGAAACTCTAATTACCTACATCAGCACACATATTTTATTCACTTATCGAAAAAAAGACCCGCTAATGCGGGCCTTTAGAACACTCAATCATAATATTAACCATCTGGATTAATACCACTTAGTTGATCGTGAAAGGTGCTATCGCCAGCATAATCAGCCGCTCCAGCTTTCTCGGATGAATCAGGCTTATCATTACCCTGAGCTTCACCATCCTTCGCTTGACCCTGCGATTCGAGCGCTTTAATCACGCCAGGGTCTGAAGAATCCGATGAATTGTTTTCCGTCCCCGTCAACAATTCTCCCAAAACCAATGCTTCTTTATCTTGGTCACTCTCAGGTTGCGTATCTTCATTACCTGCATTGTTGTTTTTATCACCAACTGGGAGACTCGGCTCGTTCTCTTTATTATCATCTGACTCTGGAAACAACCCTGGTTCTTTTTTCGCCAACAGACCATCGTCGCCTTCTTTCTCAGACTGCTCTTCTTTCTCAGACTGCTCTTCTTTATTGGAAGCACCCTTTTGGTCTTGGCTTTCAACGCCCGCCGCTGCACTAGACGTTACAGAGCCATCAGAGTCATCAGAGTCATCAGTAGACGGTGTCGCAATCTCATCATCTACCGTATCTTTTTTGAATGACTTAACTTCACTTCCTTTATTCCCATCTTTATCGACAACATCAACAACAACACTAAAGTCTCCATCAGCCAAGCTTGTAATATCAATTGAGTTCTCAAAGAATAAAAGCCCTCCTTTGTACGTTGAAGAAAGCTGATCAGAGGAGATATTAATGACGTTATTCTCACTATCTTTTATAGTAACAGACGTTACGGTACCTCCTGATTCTAAGTAAACGCCGACTAGTAGATTACCTGCTTCATCAAACTTAATGACAGCGTTATAACTCACATAAGTATCAACCGTATGAGTTGAAGAACCTGTTGTGCCGATCTTGTTACCCGCTTCATCAGAAGAGGTCACAACCGCATCGAAGTCGGTATCCTTGGCCAAGTCAGAACCTGCCACGTCAACAGACCATGTGTTATCTGATTTGACTGTTGTTGTGTAAGTCGTATCGTTGATGTTCAAGGTCACTTTATCGCCTTCTGCAATATCGTCACCGATCGCTGTACCTGTCACAGCGATCGTTGTCGCTTGATCACTTTCCGTCTCGTTGATCACGTCATCAGACGTAATCGCATTGACTGTTACAGAGTTATTGCTTGTGTCGTTGATCGTGATCGTAACGGTTTGTGTGTCGCCACTCACTGTGGTCACTGTGAACGTATCGGTCTCGGTTTGACCTGCATCCAACGCTTGTAACTCGTCCATTTCGTTATTCAGCGTATACGTCCACATGCCTTTTGCGTTAATGCTGAACGAACCGTACTTGCCTATAGCGCTTTCTTGTTCTAAGTAAACGCCGACTGCTAGATTACCTGATTCATCAAACTTAATGACAGGGTCATCACTCACATCAGTATCAACCGTATGAGTTGAAGAACCTGTTGTGTCGATCTTGTTACCCGCTTCATCTCCTGTTCCATTCTCATACGCTGCTGTGTTAGAAGCCTCAAATGCATTTCCAGCCTGATCTTCGCCTGAAACAGTGACAACAAGAAGAGAAGGGTTTGATGTCGTATTGGCTAAATCAGACCCTTTAACGGCCACTGAATATGTATATTTCCCATCATCATTTTGTGACTCTGAAACAACACCAGTGCCAATAACCTTACCATTAAG
>NZ_JBLIXL010000030.1:19168-37187 GCF_047525455.1 Marinomonas phycocola | reverse complement strand
CATTGCCAACGGTATTTTATTGTTACCAGCCGCCTCAACAGCCAAAACCGGCAACACCAGGGGCTTGCCGTCCCCTATTTGCTCCCTAATCTTCCCTACCGTATCGTCGGTGAGAAGCCTATCAACTAGATTGATGGCGACATGTCTGCCGCCAGACTTGGCCGCCTGATACTCGGGTTCGTTCTTCAACGACCCCAAATCACCATTCCTTATCACCTGTGGGAAGTCGTACCAAGGGGCACGCTCCCCGATTCCCAGCTTACTCAAAACACCTCCCGTTTTAGCCGCTAAAACTATCGGGAGCGCCCTCTACTGAGTTTGACGGCCTGGGCGACTAATGCCTTACCCTGAACGTCGTAGCTAATGTTTTTTTTACTCCCAATATCAGGTACTATATCGAAATTTGACTTAGAGTGCATGATAAATTTTTTGCCTATCTGCTGGTATATTTTGTTGTTATCGGCATGAACAATCACACCATCATGGCGCTGCGACTTATCGGCTTCCTTAGCCATGTAAAGATTGTATATGCCAGGCTTTAACGCTCCGGCCTTATCAACCTTGTGATTAGCCCATGCGCCACCCTGGTCGGTCTGAACGATCCGCTGGCCATTCATAACCAAAAGGCGTTGCTTCATTTGCGGCGCTCCTATGTATTTTCTCTTACTGCTACTGGTTGCAAAGTCCCCACCCACAAAAAAGCCGACCTCGACAACCAAACGAGGTCGGCTTGGTCATCAAAGGAAGGGTAAATGATTTCTTCTGTTCCAATGCGGCGCGAATCCGCCCCGCAATCATGATACAATTGTTACTGCTCATCGCTAGTCACCTCTTAACTGGTTAGCGTGGGTTCCGCCCTGGATACGGTTGCCGCCGTGCCCAGGGCTTTCTTTTAGGTTTAAGCTCCGTCCATCAACGCCATCAGTTCGACCACGCCAAGGTCCGCTTCAAACTCTTGGCCGTCATCCTCGTATTTGATCCAGGCCCAACCCTCGGCAGAAGGGCGACGATTAAGCATCATGCGCCCCATGCGTTCGTCATGCTTGACCATGACAATCGCTTTTTTCAGTTTGTCCGGGTCTTGTTTCTTTGACTCCTTCTTCGGCGGGATTTCGTCTTCTTCCTGGTCGTTATCATCTTCGGCGTCGGTTTGGCCGGTGAACGCATCAACCGCATTCGGGGCGCGGTCCTCTTCCTCATGCTTGCGCTTGTCGTCCAGGTACTCGCGCAGCAGCTTAACCGATCCGCGTGTTAGCTCCTGATCGTCGTCACTGAGCCAAGTAACAACCTCGTCCGGCTTTTTCTTGTAAGCCTTAACCAGCTCGTTAATCACAGTTACATCATTAACGCGCCCAGAATTGAAGGCTTCGGCAATAGGCTCCGGCAGGTCCAGCAAGGTTACGTGCTGACTCACAAATGCTGCGGATTTGCCTATAGCTGACGCAATGTCGCCTTTCTTCATGCCCTTAGCCAGCTCTCGGCCAATGTAATCGGCAATCTCGCGGGCGGTAAGCTCATTGCGTTGTAGGTTCTCAATAACCTGGTCTGCTTCGTTGTAGTCGTTGTCGATAAACGCCGGGATAGTCTCTTTTTCAGCGATACGGCTACCACGAAACCGGCGAGCGCCGTGGTTGATGATGAAGCGGCCCGGCTCGTCCTGGTTCTCTCGCACTGAAATCGGCGTTTTAACGCTTCGATGGCGAATGGTTGCGGCCAGCTCTTCCAGGCTTGATTTTGAAAAGCCCGGATTATCCTCTGTGCGTGGCTGGTTTGGATCTTCATCTATCAGGTCCAAGGCCAAGGCCAGGGGGCCAGCGGCGCCCTTCGTGTTTTCGGGGTCATTCAGAAGCCCGGACAGGTCGCCAATACTCTCCAGCCCCAGACCCTCCATTTTCTGTTCTTTTTGCGCGCTCATGCGGTGATCTCCATTTTTGTAAACACAAGGTCAGCCAGGGCGCGAACTTCTTTCGCAGCTTTCCTGGCAGCCGTTTTTTTGATTTTCCAGACCGGCACCCCGGAAGCGAGTGCATCCGCTATGCTGCTACGCAGGCCGATTGTGGTAGGAAGCATAAGTTGCGGAAATGCCTGCTGGAGCTGTTCCAGGTGGCGACCGTGGCGGGGGTTTCGTCCGTCTACCTTGCTCGGCACCATCCCCAAAAATTGCAGCTTAGGGTTAGCCTTACGCACGTTCACAATGGCCGCGTTCATCTTCTTGATGCCTTGAATTGAATAGGCTTCCAGCTCGATAGGGGACAGGACATAATCCGCAGCAATCAGCGCAGCGGCCATACTTACACCCAGGGAAGGTGCCGTGTCGATCAAGCACACGTCAAAGCCTTGTTCTGCCAGGCTGGCAATGCCAGCTCTGAAATGCTCACCCGCACGACTCAGTGACATGGCTTCCATGTTTGCCAGGGCAGCGTCAGATTCAATAAGAGCCATGCCGGGCGCATCTTCTCCGTTTACAACGTCAAACGGGCCACCATTAAAAAAATTGCTTGCTACAACGCCCGTGCGGAACTCCTGGAGCGTATAAGAGGCGTTACCCTGTGTATCCAGGTCGATCACGGCCACCTTTTTGCCGCGTTCGTAGAAGTCAAACGCCAAATGCACCAAGGTTGATGTTTTGCCAACGCCGCCTTTTTGGTTTGCCGTGACCAATGTTTTCATTACATGTCCCTTTTCTTCTTGGCGTCCTCCGCCCATTTCTTGACGATAAACGCTTGATGTTCCGGCAGCATTGCCGTGACTCGCTCGAACCCCTCCGGCGCCAGCGCCTTGTGAGCATCCCAAATTCTCTTGACAGCCTGATTGATCGCCCCTTTTGTCACTCCCAATAACGCTACGAACTCGGCTTGAGTTTTCCCCTCCACCAATACGCCATGCGCTATTTCGAGCGTTTGTTGTCCGACTCCCAAGCCCTTGATTGCAGCTTGAAACTGAGACTCCGTTAGTTGTTTTTTCATGGATTGCACCCATACCAACCCCACACCCTAGCTATTGACTGAATAGCGGTGACAGCCGCCGAATACAATAAAAGTATAGCTATACCTCCAAGTCAGGTCAACACTTTAGCGGCTAAAATTAAACGCCTTTGGGTTTAAATACCAACACAAAATAAGTGAGTACGGTCAGCACGGCAAAATGAGCCAGGAAAGTCCAGCCAGCGTTTACCGCTGGATCATCCCAGTAGTACACAGCCCGGACTCCCTGAAAGAAAACGTCGATAGAGACAACCCATTTAAGCAACGGCCACACCAGAACAACACCAATCCACACCCAGCGCAGAATAGCCGCCAGAAATCCCCCGCCTTTCTTCGGGTTACTCTGCGGCTTGCTCGGCTGTTGCTTGGCCTGTGCTTTTGGTTGCGGGTCCGGCGGCCCTGAATCAGTAGGGCCAGCTTTCGGAAACTTGATAATATTTGACTTTGACATATTCTTGACCCTCCAAGCCTTCCGTGCTCCAATTATCTATTGCTCTGCAAATAGGGCCACACCCTAGAGAGCATTGGTTTCGGTGTGACAGCGCCGGGCCAAGCGCCCCGGTCTAACCGGGGCGTATCCTTTATAAAAGTCAGCCCGGTGTTTTGCCTGTTCTACGGCCTCAATCGACTATTCCCCTTTGGCGTCACCTTCCAGTTTAAGACTGGCAAAATAAGCCTCTTCACGCAGTTTTGACGCCCGCTGTTCCAGCTCCTGAGCTTCTGCCATCTTGTCCACAATGGAGTCACGGCGGGCAGTGAAGTCAGTTGCGGCTATGTTCGGCAGCGCATTGACCCAAGACATGATTTTGCTAGTAGTCATCGGTATTTCTCGGTTATTGACCTGAGCAGTGTGCCCAGCCTTCACTTAATATATTAGGGCAAATTGCCCTACCTTGTCAAGCGAAAAATCCCGATCTATCGAAAAATTTTAACGGCTAAAATCACAATTCCAAGCATTTCCTTCCTGGCGTTCAACTCTCTTCCCAAATCTTGCCCAGCCCAGCCATGTCACAAAGCAATGCCCACGCGGCATAAGGAATGTGCGTTTCCTCGCCAATCCAGCGGCGCACCGTTCTGTCTCCCTTCTGCCCAAGCCCGACTTTTCTGGCCGCTCCGCCGCCTGTCAATTCAGCCAACCGCAACACTTCGCGGATTTCCTCGCCTGTCGGGCGTTCCCACTTTTTAGCAGGGCGCAGGCATTCAAGTCTAATATTCGGGTCACTCATTGTTTGTTTCTCCTGTGTCTATTACGGGGCGCAATTGATCAAAGCTGTAGATCGTATGCACCGATTTAGGGTTGAACTGAACAACGCGCCGCCCGTTCCGATTGATGCGGTACTTTGTCGGCTCGTCGTCGTGCGCCCATACCTGGGAGGTGCGAGGGGACAATTTCGTGATAATAACGAACTTGCCTATATCCTTTTCAAATACAGGATGATGGACGCTAACAATCTGGCATCGCTACCCAGGTTTAAATCGTCTAGTTTCTTCCCTGGCGTTCATTTTCGCAGCTTTAGCCACTCTTGGTTTTGCGGCCTTCGGTTCTATTTCCGGCAGCTCCTTTGTCGGCTTGTCCGCTTCGATCTTTGCTTGTGCTTCCTTGGCCCACTTCCGCGCAATAAATACCTTCTGCGGAGGCAGCACAACGTCCACAAGAGCGTAACCAGGGGGTACGTCAAGGGTTGCTGGAGAACGTCGCGCAGGCGGCTCCAGGGAAGCCAGAACGGCGGGAAGGCGGGATCGAGCAAGCCGGTCCCTATCTTCCGTTCCAATCTCTGGCCGTTTGTCCTTGAGGTAATCAGCCAGTATGGCTTTTGCAGCCTCTTCCACTGTCGAGCCAAACCGCAGGCCGTCGAAGTGGGACCGATACCCTGTCTCTGATATAAACCAGGCGTCCAGGTCTACCGCATGAAAAGAAAAATGAGCGGTTCCCTGGCTGCCAAGGCTGCCAAACTCGACCAAGACACGCATACCATCGACAACAGAAACAAACGCCCCTTTCTGACCCCATTTAGGAACCGCCCCGGTATCAGCCTGGCAATGTCTTTCAACCACGTTACCAGGTGAATCGGAATCCGCGTTGCATCCAAAGAAGGTGCCGCCGTTCATTTTCCAGATAACCGCCTCATACCAGGCCATTGCCCCGGCAGCCCTTTCTGCATCATCGACCAGTACAGCAGCGTGCAGGTCATTCACGGCCCCGGCTGCCAAGTCCAGCAACGCGGTTTGTTTGTCGGGCATCAAGGCGGCCAGCTTCGCCGCTTGCTCGTCTCTCTTATTCATCATCGCCACACGATGGCCCCAGCTTGCGCCGGGGCCTCTCCTATCAGTCTATAGCGCCAAGAATTGCAGTGGCTTCCGCGTGATCAAGGGCGTACTCTCTCAGGAAGTGATAGCGGTCAATCAGGGCGTCACCCTCGGCGGTGCCCTGGGCTTCGGCTGCAAGGTGTCCAAATGCGAACAACGTGGCTACGATCCCCGCCGCGTCAGCCGACATAGAGCCAGAAAACCAGTTACCTGAAACCTCTAGGTGTATTTCGGTATCAATCGCAGGGGCCATGTAATAGCCGCCGTTCGATAGGGTATAGAAGTGCCAGAACGCGCCTTTGTAGTCCTGGGAAAGATTACCCATGTAACCCAGCACCAGGGCTTCGCCGCGCATCATGCGGGCTTCACCAAATGCAGCAGGGTAAAACCCCATGGGGTTATTTTCTGCGACCAGGGAAGCAGTAACAGGGGTGTAATCGGTTGTATCAGTCATCGGAAATTCTCCGGTTATTGACCTAGGCGGTGTGCCCGGCCTTCTATTTATAATGATAGGGCATTTTGCCCTGTCTTGTCAAGGCAAATTGTCCTATAAGCCTCATTTTTAAAGGGTTTTATTGACATTTGAGGGGCTGATTCAAGCTCCGATCTGGCCGCTTTTCCTTGGCGTACAAATAAATGAACTTTCTAGCTTGCTAAATAGCTTAGGATTTTCTCAGAGGTTCCAGGGGGCACGGATTTTGATAATCGGGGAGTCCAGAGGGGCGATAGCCCCTTTGGGCATAGCGCAGCGTAAATACACGATTCAATTGTGTGAGGACGCGAAGCGTCCGAGGGGCTTGCCCCTGGGGGGATGGGAGGGATTGAGAAGGGCGGTTTCCCCCCTTCGGGGGCTGGTTTTCGCTTTTAGGTTTTTTCTTGCCAAATGAGCATTTTTCGCTTAATTGGTTATAAATAAATGGTTATATTATTGGTATATAAATGGTTAAAAAAAGGTTAGAGGGGCTAAAAACGGTTATAACGCTTTGTTTTTATTGCTTTTTTAGGATTACCCCTGCCCCTCAAGTGTCAATAAACCCGTCCCTCAAGTGTCAGTATTTTGCCCCTCAAATGTCAGTAAACCCGCCCCTCAAGTGTCAGTAGGTGCGCCCCCTCAAGTGTCAATAGCGTGGCGGGGTTACTAACAGGGTTATACCTATCGGATGTGGATAACTCTTAGCCAAGGTCTGGCTTTCGCCAGGTTTGGACGCCAGGGAGGGGGTGTTTTTCAAGCTGGCTCCTCAAGTGTCAGCAGTGCGCCTAGGTGCTTGGCCCCTCAAATGTCAATAAACGCCCCTTAAGTGTCAATCAACAAAATTTATCCCCATTGCCTACCCACAGCCTTCGGGCCTAACTTCCCTCTTTGGGGTTCAACCAGGTGCAACCTGGAAGGCTTCGCCCTCACCGCTGAAAACACTATATGTGGTATCCGATCGCAGCTGATCAAGCACTAGATATAGTATTCTCTTCGTTTTGGCCCTTCATAGATCAACAAAAAAAGGGCCGTAGCCCCTTTGTCCTCGATGCGTGGCCATCAGCTCCGCCTGCATCCCATGGAGTTAGCGGAAACCCAAGCATCGGCAACCAGTCCGCTCTCTTTTAGCTCTTCACACGCTGTCCCGACCTGCTCCCGCCACTTCTTAGCCCTGGTCGATTCCGAGCCGCACATAAGCCGGAAGGTTTCCAGCTTCAACGGGAACGGCTCCTTGTGTGAAGCAAAGTAGTCGAACATGCGGCGGGCCGTAGGGGACAGCTTGCGGTACTTGTCCCAAATGAAGCGCGAATAGTAGTCGCCGGCAAACAGGACAACCATTTCTTCATCAATCATGACCTGGCATCGAGAATTGCGCTTGCCTCGATCCAGGACGCGAAACCGGCTGATTAGTGATAGTGATTCCAGCCGGCCAACCCGTTTGGATTCAAACTGCATGGCCGATGCCTGCAACCGTAACAAACACTCTTCGGCTTTCTTGTAGTAACGGCCATTAATCGACCACCCCAAGTCCTTGCACAGCTCATAGAACGTGAAGCTGATAGGATCGCCAATAGGCGAATGCTTGGAATACTCCATAACCTGTTGCCATACTAGCTCGTCATCTTCTGCCCGCAGCTCTACGCCAGTATAGGTGATGTTCACATCATTCCCGATGCTATAGATAGGCTCGCTCTGTAAAGCTGCGCGGGGCACTCGTTTGTTTCGTACAGTGAATAGGGCCGACCGGGCGTAATCGTTCGGCAGCGCCCGCATGTGATCGCCCCAGGGGGCAATATCGAACAACGATAGCTGAGCGTCTTTGATCTCTTGTTTAGTGTGTTTTAGCAGCGCCGCTTGTCGGGCCTCGTCAACTTTCGAGGCCAGTGCATCCGTCGCGCCTTTTTTTCGCCCTGGCTTCTTGTCGCTCATGGCTTCCCCCTTGACAGCCGGGGCCGGGTCGCTAGCCTCCGTGGTGTTCTGTTTAGCTTTGGTCGTATCAGAAAGGGCAGGGGCTTCGGGTTCAGGAATACCCAGCAGGGTAATCGCATCACCAATAGGGCGGGCCTCTGCCTGTGCCGATTGGTTACGATGATAAGCGGTCCTAGCCGCAATTTCTTCGGCTTTGTCTGGTTCGACGCCGCTATCAATCAGCTTTCGGATGTATTCTTGTTTGTTAAAGTTATATGCCATTTACTACCCTCCTGGGAAACACCCCAGCCAAGCCGGGGTAACCGCCTTATCCCTGTTGTTGTCCTTCAGGGGCTTTTGTATCTAGGTAATCAATCTTTTCCGCAATAAAGTCGGTGCCGAACTCGGTTTTACCATCCTTCTCGAAGCGGGTGTTTTCAATGCGGCCCTGTACAAACACCTTGGAACCTTTCCCCAGGTAGCGGCCAGCACTGTCAGCTGTCGCTCCAAACGACTTGATGCGGAAAAACTCCGTTTTTTCTTGCTTGTCAGCACCTTTCCCCCATGTACGGTTAACAGCAATATCAAAAATTGCGCGACTGCTGCCACCTTGACTGTTATGTAACTCTGTATCACGGGTAAGATTTCCGATAAACTGGAACATGTTGTGGCTCATGGTAGAGTCTCCTTTCGTTATGATAAGTGGAGTATAGCTATACTTTTAAACCAAGTCAAAAACTTTAGCCGCTAAAATCGGCCTGCAAGAGAGGCAGCGTGTACAACTTCATTTTTTTTACTAACGTGCTGCGCATCCTGGATGAACGGCACATGACCAAGAACGAACTAGCGGAACGCTCTGGCGTTTCTATTTCGTTTTTGTCTGACTTAACCACGGGTAAGGCTAATCCGTCACTAAAAGTGATGGAAGCCATAGCGGCAGCCCTTGAAACGCCGCTCCCCCTTCTCCTGGAATCAACGGACCTTGATCGGGCAGCACTGGACGCCCTTGCGGGCGGAAAGATGCTAAGCAGTCTGCCAGCAGGCTATGAGCGTGTTTGCGCTGTGCTTCCTGAGCACCGGGCTTTCCAGATAAAAAAGTGGGGCGAGGAAACAAGAAAAAAATTGCGGGAACTGGATACCACACAAAAGGACTATTGACTTTTTTTGTAAAACCCTCCCCAAAGCCGTTAGATTTTAGCGGCTAAAAAAGGCTGCCGGGGTTCCCAACACCGGAGCCACCGAAAAGGACCGTTACACTAGAGACGTGATATAGGCTTGCGGGTGTCTCACCCGTGAGCCTCATGGACGAAATTATCTAAACTTTTTTCTTCGTTATGTTGCGCGGCTCTTGTTTTCGGTATATCGTATACATCAGAAACGGATTAACCGAAAACACCAGGGCAATTGAATGCAGCAAAAAGACATGACTAGCTCCATTAAGGACCGAGCAAAAAGAAAACTAGAGCGCGATATTGGGCCGGAGCTTCTACAGGCTTTTAATGATCCTAAAACGGTCGAGCTTATGCTCAACGCAGACGGGAAAGTTTGGGTTGAGCGTCTAGGCGAGGGAATGCAGTGCATCGGGACACTTAGACCTGCCCAAGCTCAGGCTGTTATAGAGACAATTGCCGGTTTTCACGGCAAAGAAATCACTCGGAGCAAGCCCATTCTTGAAGGGGAATTCCCCCTTGATGGTTCACGCTTCGCGGGTCAACTACCTCCTGTAGTTCCGGCCCCTACCTTCGCCATTCGGAAAAAAGCCGTTGCGATCTTCACTCTGGACCAGTACGTGGAAAACGGCATCATGACCGCCGACCAGAAACAAGTCCTAGTTGAAGCCGTGGCAGCACACCGAAACATTCTTGTTATTGGCGGCACCGGCTCAGGTAAAACCACCCTGGTTAACGCCATCATCAACGAAATGGTGATTACTGATCCTACCGAACGGGTTTTCATTATTGAAGATACCGGCGAAATCCAATGCGCCGCTAAAAACCACGTTCAGTACCACACCAGTCTTGACGTCTCCATGACGGCATTGCTGAAAACAACTTTGCGCATGAGACCCGACCGTATCTTGGTCGGCGAAGTGCGCGGGGCGGAAGCTTTGGACCTTCTCGACGCCTGGAACACCGGGCATGAAGGAGGTGCTGCAACCTTGCACGCCAACAATGCTAACGCTGGACTGGCTCGTTTGCGGTCGCTGATTACACGTAATCCAGCAGCTCCAGCCGAGATTGAACCACTAATTGGCGAGGTGGTTCACATCGTTGTTCATATCGCTAGAACCCTGGAAGGCCGCCGCATCCAAGAAATCCTAGAGGTTTCCGGTTATTGCGATGGTCAATACATCACTAAATCCCTTTAAACTTAGGAAACTAGGAGTAATACCAATGCAGCTCACTCTCCCATCAATCCGCCTTAACCGTTCGGCCATGCTCTACTTTGGCCTGTTCGCGGCTTTGTTCCTGGTTATGGCTGTTCAACCGGCTATGGCTTCGGAAGGAACGGGCGGCTCACTCCCTTATGAAAGTTGGCTGACCAACCTTCGCAACTCTGTAACCGGCCCTGTGGCGTTCGCCCTGTCCATGATCGGTATTGTCGTCGCAGGCGGCATTCTGATCTTCGGTGGTGAACTCAACGGCTTTTTCCGCACGCTGATTTTTATCGTGTTGGTAATGGCTCTGCTGGTCGGTGCGCAAAACATGATGTCCACCTTCTTCGGTCGTGGTGCAGAAATCGCGGCACTGACTGACGGTGCAGTTAACCAGGTTAGCGGTGCGGCCATGCGTCTCGTTAACGTTATTCAGGCGGTGTAACTATGGCTCTGCGCACGATCCCCATTCGTAGAGCTGGCAACCGAGAAAACTTGTTCATGGGCGGAGATCGTGAGCTTGTGATGTTCTTGGGACTGCTGGCAGGGGCACTTATTTTTAGTGCTCAGGAAGTCAGGGCAACAATCTTTGGTATTGGCCTTTGGTTCGGCGCACTTTTCGTGTGCCGACTCATGGCTAAGTCAGACCCTAAGCTGCGCCATGTCTATCTGCGGCACCACCGCTACAAGGCATATTATCCAGCTCGCAGCACACCCTACCGTGAAAACACGACAAGCCAAGGGAAGCAATACAAATGATGATTCAAGCTATTTCATTTGCCATTGCTGTCTGCGGTGCAGCGCTGTTACTTATCCTTTTTTCCCGTATCCGTGCGGTCGATGCTGAATTGAAGTTGAAAAAGCATCGCTCCAAGGATGCGGGGCTGGCTGACTTGCTCAATTATGCCGCTGTTGTTGATGACGGTGTAATTGTCTGCAAGAACGGCGCTTTCATGGCGTCTTGGCTGTACAAAGGGGATGACAACGCCAGCAGCACCGACGAACAGCGGGAAATGGTGTCTTTTCGTATTAACCAGGCTCTTGCGGGCCTTGGTAATGGTTGGATGGTTCACGTTGATGCCGTGCGCCGTCCAGCTCCCAATTATTCAGAACGCAATACCTCGGCTTTCCCTGATCCGGTTTCTGTCGCGATTGACGAGGAACGCCGTCAGCTATTCGAGGGCCTGGGCGCGATGTATGAGGGTTATTTTGTTCTAACCCTAACATGGTTCCCGCCTTTGCTGGCTCAGCGCAAATTCGTTGAACTCATGTTTGATGATGACGCCGAGGTAGTTGGCAAAAAAGCCCAAACCAAGGGCTTGATTAACCAATTCAAGCGCGAAATTAGCAGCATTGAAAACCGCCTGACAACTGCGATTAAGTTGACTCGCCTTCGCGGTCAAAAAATCGTGAATGAGGACGGCAGCAAAGTCACGCATGACGATTTTCTTAGCTGGCTGCAATTCTGCGTTACTGGTGTAAGCCACCCTGTTCAACTGCCTAATAACCCTATGTATATGGACGCCTATATTGGCGGTCAAGAAATGTGGGGCGGGGTAGTACCGAAAGTTGGCCACAAATTTATTCAGGTCGTTTCTCTCGAGGGTTTCCCCTTGGAGTCTCACCCTGGAATCTTGAGCGCCTTGGCCGAACTCCCGGTTGAATATCGTTGGTCGTCACGTTTCATTTTCATGGATCAACACGAATCCGTTAAGCACCTGGACAAGTTCCGCAAGAAGTGGAAACAAAAAGTGCGCGGTTTCTTTGACCAGGTATTTAACACAAATAGCGGTAATGTGGACCAAGACGCTTTAACAATGGTCCAAGACGCAGAATCTGCAATTGCAGAAGTGAACAGCGGCTTGGTTGCTGTGGGGTATTACACAAGCGTTGTCGTCCTAATGGATGAAAGCCGGGACCGTCTGGAACAGTCTGCACGCCAGGTAGAGAGATCAATCAACCGCTTGGGCTTTGCTGCCCGAACTGAAACCATTAATACCCTGGACGCTTACCTGGGCAGCCTGCCGGGCCACGGTGTTGAAAATGTGCGTCGCCCGCTCATTAACACGATGAATCTGGCCGATCTGCTGCCTACAAGCACTATTTGGACAGGAAGCGCCGACGCTCCTTGCCCAATGTATCCGCCTCTGTCACCGGCTTTAATGAACTGTGTCACCAGTGGGGCAACACCGTTCCGTTTGAATCTTCACGTTCGTGATTTGGGTCATACCTTTATGTTCGGCCCAACGGGTGCAGGTAAATCGACACACTTGGCCTTGATTGCTGCTCAGCTTCGCCGTTACGCAGGTATGTCGATTTTCGCATTTGATAAAGGCATGTCCATGTATCCGCTGACTAAAGCGGTAGGTGGCCTGCATTTTTCTGTCGGTGCGGACGATGATCGCCTGTCCTTCTGTCCATTGCAGTATCTGGAAACCAAGAGTGATCGCGCTTGGGCAATGGAATGGATAGACACCATCCTGGCGTTAAACGGGGTTCAGAGTACGCCTGCACAACGAAATGAAATTGCCCATGCGATTGTCAGTATGCACGAAAGCGGGGCGCGTACTCTGTCTGAGTTCTCGCTGACCATCCAGGATCAAAGCATCCGTGAAGCTATCCGCCAATACACGGTTGACGGCTCTATGGGGCACCTTCTGGACGCCGACGATGATGGCTTGTCACTGACCGATTTCACCACGTTTGAAATCGAAGAGCTGATGAACCTAGGTGAAAAATTTGCCCTGCCGGTCTTGCTTTACCTATTCCGTCGAATCGAGCGAAGCCTTAAAGGACAGCCAGCCGTCATCATTTTGGATGAAGCCTGGTTGATGCTTGGGCACCCTGCATTCCGCGAAAAAATCCGCGAATGGCTCAAGGTACTGCGTAAGGCTAACTGCCTGGTTCTTATGGCAACACAAAGCCTGTCCGACG
This sequence comes from Marinomonas phycocola, assembly GCF_047525455.1. Lineage (NCBI taxonomy): Bacteria > Pseudomonadati > Pseudomonadota > Gammaproteobacteria > Oceanospirillales > Oceanospirillaceae > Marinomonas > Marinomonas phycocola. Next base: position 24,208 of record NZ_JBLIXL010000030.1, on the reverse strand, counting down.
CTGCCAACTCCGGCATTCTGGACGTTATTGTGGAGTCCACTGCAACCAAGATTTTCCTGCCGAACGTCTATGCCCGTGACGAAGATACTTCCGCTCTGTACCGCAGAATGGGGCTTAACGCTCGTCAAATTGAAATCCTGGCAATGGCTATTCCCAAACGACAGTATTACTACGTTTCTGAAAATGGTCGCCGCCTCTATGACCTCGCCCTGGGGCCTTTGGCTCTCTCGTTTGTCGGTGCTTCTGACAAAGAATCCGTTGCAGCTATCAAGCAACTAGAAGCCAAATATGGCGAACAGTGGGTGCATGAATGGCTCGCAGGTCGTGGTCTGAAACTTGATAACTACCTGGAGGCAGCCTAATGAGCTTTTCCGAGAAACTTAAAGGGCTGATTTTCAAAAAGTCCACCCCTGGTTATGACCAGGAAGAAACTGCAGAGATCGAGGCGCAGGATAAAAAATCTAAACGCCAAGGGGATGATGAAAACCCATATCTGGCCGCTCGCCGCACTTGGAATGAGCACGTTGGTTCTGTGGTGTCATCACGCCAAACCTGGCAGGTCGTGGGCATTCTATCGCTAATGATTGCCCTGGCCGGTGTCGGTGGTGTTATCCATATTGGCAGCCAATCCAAGTTCATCCCCTACGTTGTGGAAGTGGACAAGCTGGGCGCAGCTCAAGCAGCGGGGCCGGTTACTGGCTCTGATGTTGCCGACTCGCGTGTTTTGAATGCCACGGTGTCCGAGTTCATCGAAAACGCCCGCATGGTATCGCCTGACGTAGCTCTGCAACGCAAAGCGGTATTCAGTGTTTACGCACACTTGGCCCCGAACGATCCCGCAACCACGAAAATGAATGAATGGCTTAACGGCAACGCCGATGCCAGTCCGTTCAAACGTGCCACCAAAGAAATGGTGAGCATCGACATTACATCTGTTCTGCCGCAAACACCGACTACGTGGCAAGTGGACTGGACAGAAACCAAACGGGACCGACAAGGGGTATTGCAGGGCCAACCAGCTCAATACCGCGCCCTTATTACTGTGTACACCGCAGACACTTCAACGCAGACCACGGAAGAGCAAATGCGTAACAACCCGCTGGGTATTTACGTGCGCGATTATTCCTGGTCACGGCTGCAATGATTACGAGGCTATTAACCATGAAGAAACAATTTTCCGCTGTGATCCTGGGTGCTGCGATGATGTTGGTGCCCGCCCTAGCGACGGTCGCACACGCAAACGGGCTTGAGGACAAGTATTTCACCAATGACAACCCGACCCTGACCCAGCAAGAACGCCAAGCACTGGCTATTGCACAGCGTTGGCAGGCCGGGGGCGACAACGGTGGCATCCGTCCTTTTACTGGCCGTAATGGTGCCATCCAATTTGTATTTGGCACGCAGTCTCCAAGCGTTGTTTGTGCCGTGCTCCAAGTCTGTGACGTTGCGTTGCAGCCTGGCGAATACGTCAACTCCATTCAGTTGGGTGATACCGCCCGTTGGAACGTCGAACCGGCCATTTCCGGCACCGGGGCAGGGGAAACCCAACACCTGCTTATTAAACCGATGGACGTGGGCCTAGAAACCAGCCTGGTCGTAACGACTGACCGCCGCGTTTATCACATTCGTTTGCGTTCTCACCGCACCGAATACATGCCGCAAGTTGTATTCACCTACCCGGAAGATGCACTTGCCAAGTGGGATATGGTCCGCAGCCGCGAACGCCAGCACCGCGAGGACAATACTATTCCTCGAACCCGTGAGTACCTGGGCGACTTGTCATTTGATTACGACGTGTCCGGCTCGGCCTCCTGGAAGCCCGTTCGTGTTTTCAATGACGGTCACAAGACCATCATTCAAATGCCGCGAGCCATGCAGCAAACAGAAGCGCCGACGCTCTTGGTTGTCCGTAAGGACAGCGGCCTATTCTCTGACCCTGAAACCGTCATGGTCAATTATCGCGTCCAAGGGGATCGCTACATCGTCGATACGGTGTTTAACAAAGCAATCCTTATCTCTGGCGTTGGTAGCAGCCAGGACAAAATCACCATCACCAAAGGGGACGATTAATCATGCGTAAACTTATCGTCGCAGTTCTGTTTTCGCTAGGTTTGGCTGGGTGTGCTACGCACTCCCCATACGGCAACTTTGTCGAGAATCCGGCAGGACTAAATCAGCAAGAAATCGCCAGCGATACAGTCGAGAAAATCACCGAACTGTACCCACGTGCAAAAACTCGCTTCGAGCTGAAACAGCCTACACCTGACGCTTTTGGTACGGCATTGGTTCGCGGGCTGCGTGATCGCGGATATGCCCTCCTGGAGTTCGACCCGGAAGAGGCCAAAGCGCAGCAACGCCAGCAGGCTACACGTTCGACCAGAACAGCCCCGAACGCGGAACCTACACCGGCACCGGCTAACCCAGCTCCGACAGGATCAGGTCTGCCGCTTCGTTACGTGTTCGACCAATTCACGGGCACCAATATGTACCGCGTGACCATCATGGTCGGCAATGAGTCCTTGACCCGCCCATATTCGCAAGAAAACGGCGGCATCGTTCCAGCGGGTTATTGGGTTCGCAAGGAGTAAGACATGAGCGAAAACAACGATCAAATGTCCCCGGCCGCCTCACCAGGTGAGGTGTCCAAAAAATCCGGGGTGCGTCGCGTCAATAGTCGCCCGATGTACATTTTGTTTGGCGTTCTTAGCCTGTTTCTTTTGGTCATGATGATGGTCGCCGCCGACCGTGCCTCCCAGCAAAACGCACCAGGCGAAGGTCCAAAGGAAAGGGCAGGCAATACCTCGATTTTCGCCAATGAGATTGCAGGCACTCAGACAGACGGTTTCATTCCGGCTGCCGAGCCTCTGGCTGTACCGTCGTCTCTTGATGAACCTGTTGCACCAAATGCAGAGGCACCGCAGGAAGAGAATCAAGGCACAGCGCCTGTAACGGTAGCTCGCCCGGTTAATCCTGACTTGCCTCCGGCACCGCCTCAAAATACGGGTTCGCAAGAACAGCGCGACGACGAGGCCGAGCGCATCCGCATGGCGAAGCTGCAAATGCTGGAACAAGCCGTGAGAGCCAAAACCGGCGTACAAGCAACCGCACCGCACCGCAGTGGCGACAGTGGTTCATCACAGCCAGTCAGCAACCGTCCAGAATCACGCCAGGACATGATTAACGAGATTGCCCGCGTCCGTCAGCAGATTGCGGCGAACCGTTCCGACGATCCAACTGCCGCGTATCAACAGCGCATGGCTCAGATTGAAGGGATGCGCAACGGTGGCGGCTTTGGCGGTAATAGTGGCAGCAATAGCGCCCCGATGTTAATGCAGACCTCAGCGAATGGTGGCGGCAACGGTTATTCGCAGTTTGACAGAAACGGCGATGATCGCTGGCAGCTTGGGGAGCAAGTACAGGCTCCGCGCAGCCCTTACGAGCTACGCGCTGGCTTTGTTATCCCGGCCACACTGATTTCCGGTATCAACTCCGACTTGCCCGGCCAAATCGTTGCTCAGGTATCACAAGATGTATCGGACACGGCAACAGGGAGTCATTTATTGATTCCTCACGGGTCGCGTCTTGTTGGTTCTTATTCGAACGATGTGGCCTACGGCCAAGAGCGAGTTTTGATTGCCTGGCAGCGCATTATTTTCCCGGACGGAAAGGCTTTGGATATTGGTTCAATGCCAGGCGCGGACGCAGCCGGTTACTCTGGTTTCCATGACCAGGTTAACAACCATTATCTGCGTATTTTTGGGTCTGCACTCCTCATGTCTGGTGTCACAGCTGGCGTAACGCTTAGCCAGGACAACGATAACAACAGCGACAGCAATAACCAACGTGCAAGCGATGTGCTTAGTGAGGCGCTTGGTCAGCAGCTTGGTCAAGTTATGATCGAGATGATCCGCAAGAACATGAACATTGCGCCAACGCTGGAAATTCGCCCTGGTTATCGCTTCAACGTGATTGTCACCAAAGACATGACTTTCTCGAAGCCTTACAGCTCATTTGATTATTAACGACAAGGAGAAAACGCCATGAAGAAAAAGAAAAGATTTTTAGCCGCTAAAATTGTTCTGGTCGTCGCTATGACGGCCACCAATGTTCAAGCAGGCATTCCTGTTATGGACGGCACTAACCTGAAACAAAACATTCTGTCAGCCCTGGAAGCCGTTTCGCAAACCGCAAAACAAATCCAGCAATATCAAACGCAGTTGCAGCAGTATGAAAACCAACTGAAAAACACGCTGGCCCCGGCTTTATACATTTGGGATCAGGCGCAATCAACGATTAACGATCTGAACCAGGCGACCAACACACTCGCTTATTATCAAAACCAGCTTGGCAGCCTCGATGCGTACCTGGGCAAGTTCCAGGACGTAGCTTATTACCGCAGTTCGCCATGCTTCTCAGCTACGGGGTGCAGTGATGCCGAATGGGCCGCAATAGATGAAAACCGCCGCTTAGCCTCCGAGTCTCAGAAAAAGGCTAACGATGCGGTATTTAAGGGATTGGAACAGCAGCAAGACAATCTGGAAGCCGATGCTCGTCAGCTTAACCGCCTGCAATCTGGTGCTCAGAGTGCAGATGGCCAACTGGCCGCCATTGGTTACGCCAATCAGCTCGCCAGCAACCAGGCCAACCAGCTCCTGCAAATTCGTAGTTTGCTGATTGCTCAGCAAAACGCTGTAGCGACTCGAATGCAGGCAGAGGCTGACAAAGAGGCCCAACAGCAAGCGGCATCAAATCAAGTCCGAGCGGGCAGCTTTGTCGCCAGTCCAGCCCGGTCTTGGTAAGGGGGACCAATGAAATCAATTAACGCAATTCAATTACTCGGGGCCGCTTCTGTAGCGGTCCTCCTAACCGGCTGTTTTGACGAAAAGATGCCAGAAGTAAACGACATCAATTGTCAGCATGAAAACATTTTGAAAATCGAGGACAAGGCCATGCAGCAAGACTTTGCTTCTAAGTGTCTGCGTCGTGGCAACCCTCGGTCTGGTGAGTTTAAAGCCAGCCCTGAGAAAAATTGGTGAGGTA
>NZ_JBLIXL010000030.1:18033-19068 GCF_047525455.1 Marinomonas phycocola | reverse complement strand
CGACTCATTGCGCCAGATTGCCGGTAACGCGACAGGGCTAGGTTCCGGCCTGTCACCGTCTGGAGTAGTAGACGTGGGCTTTGAAATTTTCGACCGCGTACTGGATCAATCCTCGGTCTGGTCGCTGGTTGATTCATTCGCCGGCATTATCATGGCTCTAATTATTCTCGTCATCATGGCGTTAATCGGCATCAACATGTTGTTGTTGCTCACCGCTGGTTGGGTACTTGCTTACGGTGGAGTGTTCTTCCTGGGCTTTGGTGGCTCACGTTGGACCTCAGACATGGCGATTAACTACTACAAAACCGTGCTAGGTGTTGCCGCCCAGCTTATGGCAATGGTGCTGTTAATTGGCATCGGCAAAACCTTCCTGGATGACTATTACAACTCCATGAGCGAGGGAATCAGCCTGAAAGAAATGGGCGTCATGCTCATTGTCGCGGTGATCCTTCTCATGCTAGTGACCAAAGTTCCTCAAATGCTCGCGGGCGTGATTACCGGCGCAAGTGTTGGCGGGGCAGGCATTGGCTCATTCGGCGCAGGCGATGCACTTGGGGCGGCTGGGATGGCAGCGGCGGCAGCGGCTACTGCCGGCGCTGCTATGGCAGCAGGGGCGTCAAACATGGCAGGCGGGGCGGAAGCTCTCATGGCCGCATTCAATAAAGCTAACGAAAACGTGGCAAACGGTAGCGACATTATGTCCGCATTCTCAGGCGGCGGCAGTGACGGCAGTGAAATGCAATCCGAAGAAAGCACAGGTGATACCCCATTCGCTCAAGCGGCGGGCTTTGATGGCGGTGAATCTTCTGGCAGCTCTCAAGCAAGCGGGGGCGAGTCATCCGGTGGCGGTGAATCTTCCAGCAGTAGTGACAAGGGAAACACCGAAAGAGCCAGCTCAGACGCTGGAACATCAGACGACCAAGGTTCAAGCGAAGGGCAGGGCGGTAGCTCGTCCGGCGCTCAAGCAGCAACAGCGGCGGCCACTGGCGGCTTTATGGCTGGAGCTGCAAAGGCTGGCCGAGTCGCAGCGGATAC
>NZ_JBLIXL010000030.1:0-17933 GCF_047525455.1 Marinomonas phycocola | reverse complement strand
CGCCGCGAACCTGGCAAAAGGAACTGGTGCAGTAGCTAAGGCTAAAGCCATGGAGCGCATCGGTGAAACAACAGGCGGCAAGATCGCCGCTGCAATCAAAGGCCAAGGGGAAGACCCAGGGCAGGGCGGTAGCTCGTCCGGCGCTCAAGCAGCAACAGCGGCGGCCACTGGCGGCTTTATGGCTGGAGCTGCAAAGGCTGGCCGAGTCGCAGCGGATACCGCCGCGAACCTGGCAAAAGGAACTGGTGCAGTAGCTAAGGCTAAAGCCATGGAGCGCATCGGTGAAACAACAGGCGGCAAGATCGCCGCTGCAATCAAAGGCCAAGGGGAAGACCCAGGGCAAGGAGGTGGTGATAGCGGCTCGTCAGATTCTGGAGCTTCTGACAACTCACCGTCGTTCGATAGCGATAGCTTGAGCGGTAGTAACGGCGGCTGGGTAAACCAATCAGGCGGCTTTGATGCCCTGTCCAGCGAGGACCAGGACAAAGCCCGTCAATCACACGCAGAGTGGCAAGCACGCGACCCGGAAAAGCGCACCTTCGACGTCGGGGATTACGTTTCGTATGCCCAGGAACGCCAGCAGGAGCGCAACGAAGAGGTTGCCAGCTTTGTCAACAAAGGCCGTTCGGCCTAACTAGATAGGAGTAATTGAAATGAAACAATTTTTCGTTGCCCTTAGCCTGTTTGCAGCCGCATTTGCGTTCACTGCACCGGCTCAAGCGGCTTCTCAAGATGAATGTGCAATTTGGATCTGCCTGCCAGGCGGATTCCCTTCTGGCTGCGGGGCGGCCAAGTCAGCGATGCGTGACCGCATCAAAGACATGAAATCACCGCTCCCTAGTTTCTCGTCCTGCGCGGTTAATCCGCCGTCTGGTGGTGGTAGCCACATGACCTCTGATTTTGGTTATGCCGCTTATATTCCCGCCCGAAGAGTGTGCAGACAGTACCAGTACCACAGCTTTAGCAGTGATAACAAAGAATGCGTTGCCTATGAAACGATCCCCGAACAATACGTGAAAAACACCTTTTGCCACGTTAATCGTGACGGCGACCGTCGCCCGCGTTACTGCACTCGCACGTACCGTTGGGCGGAAGTGTTCATTGAAGGGCAGCTTGCAGGCCCAACTTACTACTGGAACTAAGGAGGAGCGTCATGCTGCCGTTCATTGCTGATATGCCACCTCTGGAACAAGAGCGCGTTGTGTGCTCAATCTCGGCTGCCGCGAAATATGAAGTGCCCGCCAATATCGTGCTGGCCGTGGCCGAGAAAGAAGGGGGCAAGCCGGGCCAGCGGGTGCGTAACTCGAACGGTACGCATGACGTTGGGCCTATGCAGTTCAATACTGCATACCTGGGCGACCTAGAGAAATACGGGATCACTACGGACGATGTGGCAGCCTCTGGCTGCTATTCGTTCGACCTGGCTGCTTGGAGACTGCGTGGCCATATCCTGCACGACTCCGGGGATATTTGGACCAGGGCGGCCAATTACCATTCCCGCACACCGAAATACAACGCGATTTATCGCGCCGACTTGATGCAAAAGGCGGTCAAGTGGGCCGACTGGCTTGATGAACACTTTTCGACTGTGAACGTGACCGCCCAAGGCGGTGCCACTCCTGGCAATGGGACTGCTATGCAGCAAGTCATCCAGGAAGCGGCCAGAATCGAGACTGAAAGCAATAATAGACAGTCTGAACGCCAGGTGCAGGGGAGTTACAGCCCGAGCCAGCAGACTGGCTATGTGCCGCGCACAATCACGTTTCAAAGCACGGGGGCAGAGTAATGACCGATAGCACCGCCTCTTTAAAATCCTCTTGGTTCTTGCCTCGCCTGTTCGTTGCCGATGGCACTGTGGAAGGCTTGAAGTGGCTGGGGTTGCTGCTTATGACCGGGGACCACGTAAACAAATATCTTTTCAATGGCACGCTGGCTTTTCTGTTTGAGGCTGGCCGCCTAGCAATGCCGATCTTCGTCTTTGTCTTGGCGTTCAACCTGGCCCGCCCGGACCAACTTGAAAAGGGAGTGTATCAACGAACAATGAAGCGGCTCGCGGTTTTCGGTGCCCTGGCGTCGGTCCCTTTTATTGCCCTGGGCGGCTTATACGCTGAATGGTGGCCGCTTAATATCCTTTTTACGCTTCTGGCCTTGACGGCCACGGCGTACCTGATCGAACGCGGTCACACCGTATGGGGCGCCCTGATATTTATGAACGCTGGGGCAATGGTCGAGTATTGGTGGCCTGCACTCTTGTTCGGCTTGGCTGCATGGTCATACGCCAGAAAGCCGACCTTATCAGCGGTTGGCGTTGCAGTTATCGCCTGTGCCGCCCTGGGATTTGTTAACGGCAATATGTGGGCACTGGCTGTGCTCCCCTTAATGTTCGTTGCAACCTTTTTTGATTTGAGAATGCCCCGGCTTCGCTGGGTGTTCTACGCCTATTATCCGTTACACCTCGGCGCTCTGTGGCTCATTCGCATTCCCATGAGCCATGCCGGATACCTGTTTTTTTGATTTGGAGTAAGTCATGCGTAAGTCATTTTGCACACTTCTAACTATTGGCTGCTTGGCCTTCACTGGATCGGCACTAGCCGCCTCGAACGACTACCGCGAACCAGTATCAAGCTCTGTTTCTGTCTCTTTTGCTAATAGCAGTACCACTTTTCAACCAGGCCCAACAAATGCTGTTCTTCTGGAAGCGGCCAGGGACGCATCCCTGGTCACTATCAATGGCCGTACCAGCACAACCCGCCCAAGCAAAAGGGATGAAAAGCTGGCTTTGGCTCGCGCTGTTTCTGCCCGTGATTACCTGGTTGCTCACGGCGTTTCGCCTCTCAAGATAATGATCAACTACGTATCTGCGGCTGACTTCGTGGCCGACAACAGGACTCCAGAAGGGCGGTATTTAAACCAGCGCGTAGATATTCAAATGATCTACGTTCCAATGTACTGAAAATAAGGATGGCAAAGGATGCTTCTAAAAAACTCGATGGCGATAAGACTAACACTGAACGTGCCGAGGCCATTATTAAGAAGCTGAACGAAAGCGAAAACCACCCAGCTTTAGCCGCTAAAGTCCGGGAATCTGAAAAAGAGATTTCCCAGCACAAGAAGCTAAACGCGGTATGAGAATGTAGAGCACCAAGAAGTAGGGGGCGTATATGAGAATACCCACACCAGATATGAGAGTGTAGGCCAAAGGCTCCAGAAGTCGCACGGTAAAACCCCACCAGGGTTTTACTTGACTGGATGGCTCTGGAAGAACCTGGCCGAAGCTGAGCGGATTGGCTGGATGCCGCCATGCTTGGGAGTACCTTGGATTTCCGATGGTACATTTGAATGAAGCCCCGCTAAGGGGCTTTTTTGTGTTTGGCCCAAACAAGTTTAACCTGGCTTTCGCTACAACTGGCCAGTCTAGCAGTCTCAGCAATTGTATTGTTAGGTCGCAGCTTAACAATAAGCTCATGCGTTTTGTGATCGGCCTTCCGGCCCTTATATTTTCCTCTTTTCTTAGCCTGGCTAATACCCTGTCTCTGGCGCTCCCTACGATCCTCGTAATCGTCGCGGGCCATCTGCAAAGACAGCTTTAAAAGCAGCTCCTGGACGGCTTCAAGGACGATCCTGGACACGCCTTCTGCCCCGGCCACAAGGTCGGACAAATCGACAACACAAGGAACGGCCAACATGGCCCCTTTGCCTTGTATCGTAGCAATCAGGCGCTCAGCTTCCGGCAGTGGCAGGCGGCTAATTCGGTCTATCTTCTCCGCAATCACCACGTCCCCAGGTTGCAAGTCCTCGATCATTCGCAGCAGCTCGGGGCGATCTGCCCGCGCTCCTGACGCCTTCTCTCGATACACTCCGGCCACGTAGTAACCGGCAGCCCTCGCGTCCTGAATAATCCCCTCCTGGCGTTCCAGGTCTTGCGAGTCGCTACTGACTCGCAAGTAAATCCGGGCATTCTGTGTCAGGCTCTTTTTCACCCTTGGTTCTCTGCAATCAGGCTAATCATTTTGCTCCCGCTTTGGTCAATTTTGGTATACTCTATTTGACTATTATAAACCGATAGGCCAATATAGACAATCAGCAACTCTATTTGTCTAGTATTTTTTAACCAACCCAAATTAACCAAAAGAAAACTTGAGCTTCTTCCGATTTAATACTGACGAATCGCATGTTTGGACGCATTGACGCTTCCGCAATAGCATCTGCATCAATGTAGTCATTTTTATTGGTTTTTACGTACGGTTTCACGTATTGAGGAGGAATAAGCTTGACATCATGACCAAACTTTTAGCATTGACGAGCAAGCCAATGAGAACCGCCACAGGATTCCATAGCTATGGTTGTCGAAGGGGTATTCGCGAGATGTTCGAGTAACTTAGTTCGTGTAAGACGCTTTCGATATTGCTCTCGTCCAGCATGATCGTGAGCAACAATATGAAAAGAAGATTTGCCTAAATCGATTCCAATGACTTTAATATTAAACATGATGGTTCGCGGCGGACCATCTAATTAAGCCCCGCACTAAGCGGGGCTTTTTGTTACTGGCTCCGACTATTCGACATCTTTTTTAACGACTGAGTCGATTGGCTTGGCTGCTCTCGATGATCGTATTTCATATCGCATGTATACCTCTCTTAATATCCAATGCGGGCCGACCGCTTTTGTTTATGAACTTGCTGCTCTGTCTGTTTCTGCTCGCGCTTGCGCTCCGCTTCCTGGACAGCCTTGCCAACCGTAGCCCTTACCTGGCGTTCAACCCCTTCACGGCCAAGGCTGCTCTTGGTAGCCAGGTCGTTGAAGTCGGTGTGCTTCTTCATGTGATCCAGGGCGGCCAACTGCTCCTTGCTGAGCAAGGCTTTCTGCAGGTCTGCCTTGCGCTCTTCCGGGGCCGTCTCCAGGGCCTTAGATGCTCGCAAGTGTTCCCGGTAGCTTTGGGGAGTGATCCGGGCAACGCCAGCCGGATACTCTGCTTCTCCTGGAGCAAAAACCGGGAAGGCTGCCTTTCCGCCGACCGCTTTGGCCGCTTCCTGTGCTTTGGTCTTGCCTGGGTTCGTTCCTTGGGTCAGTTCCTGGTGTCGATCATCGTCACCAAGGACCACAACGGGCTTATCAGGGAACTTATCATGCAGGGCCTTCGCTACATTATGAAGGTTGCCGGAATCGAACGCTGCCACGGTGGCAAACCCCAACGCCTCGGCATTGGTCGCGGCGGTCGCATAGCCTTCCTGAAGGACCAGGGCCGGGGCAGCTTCCAGGGACTTCATATCGCCGCCGACGATATGAAAACAACCTGCCTTGCGTGAATCCTTGGCGAAACGCTTGGTGCCGTCCTCCTGGATATATTGCATGGTCCACTGTTTGCCGTTCTCGTCATGCGCCGGAATGTAGGTCTTTTTGCCTTCGGCATCGGTTAGAACGCCAGGAAGGGGCTGGATGCCCTTATTTTGCATGTAAGGCGTTTGTTCGGTGGCAGGCACAAGGTTGGCCGTCTGCTTACTGACGCGCTCCGCTGTGGCTTCCTGGGCCTGCTCCAGCTCTGCCGCTCTGGCGGCCAGCTTCTCGGCTGCTTCGGCCTGGAGTTTGGCTTTTTCTGCTGGATCGAGCGAATACCCTTTAGACTTCCATTTCATATCAACGCCAGTGCGGTTATTTGAGATATAACCGGCAGGGTGGCCGTCAAGGTGCCCGACATAAAAACCAGCTCGCTCGCCTTTCTTGTCGCCTTCTACAAATACCCGGTGTTTTTTACCGTCCATGATTGGATGATCACCGCTGACAACGCAGCCCAATGACTTCATGGCTTTCGCAAACTCTTCGCGAGGCGACATGGCCGGGCCTTGTTGACTCTTGACGTTATCAGGCATCCAGCGGCTTAGGCGCTCCATATCGCCTTTAGGGCCGACATACCAAGACTTGGCCGCCTTATCCCACTGCGCTCCTACTGCCTTCGCCGCGCCCCGTTCACCATACGGCACAGCCAGATATTGCTTTTGCTGTCCTGCGGTTTGAGTCTGGCCTTGTTCCTGCTCCGGACGTTGTTGCGCCGGGGCTTCCTGAGCGGTCCACTGGGACCATTTGGCAAAGGGGGCAGTGTCTACGCCAGACGGAACAAACCAGGACTGTTGCTGCCGGTCCCAGCGTGCCCCAAGGCCCTTTGCTTCGTCTTTCTCGCGGTATGGAACATTGATATAGGTTCGATCCTGTTTCTCTGGCTCCGCCTGGGCCTGCTGCCGTTCTTGTTCGGCAATACGGCGCTGCATATCGCTGTCATTGAGCGTGGCCGTTGCTTCTGCGGTCTTCCGAGCTTCTTTAGCCGCTGAAATGTCGTCATCCGTGCTGTTCGGGTCCAGGCGCACGCGAACTTCATTCACCCTGGAAAGCTTGGCCGCCTGTTCGTACTCGTTGGTTTCGGACAGTGCATCAACCAGCCCTAGCAGGTTCACCAGCTCGTCGGCTTGGTTCTGGCTATTGATATCCGCAACCCATTGGTGCATCCCATTTTCATGCTGGGCATAAACGCCCCAAAACTCGGGTTCACGGCCAACCGCGTGCACGGGTTCTACGAACTGCTCCCCGCCGTCCTCGATGACCACGTTACCTTGAACCTGAACAGCTCCGTTCCAGTCTGCCGGTAAGTCAAAACCGAGCACCTGCCGTGCCGTTTCTTCAAATTCCTGGGCGTCCGTCTCTCCGGCAGCCAGGCGGCGCCGTTCGTTAGCAACCTGGTTGATTGCCTGTGAATCTTCTTGTGATAGTGCGGAAAGCAACTGATCGCGCATCTTTTGGTTGTTGGTGGGTAATTGCATCCCGGCCTCCTGTGTTTGCTCCGGGGCGGCCTCTAGCTTCTGCGTTTGGGCCTGGTCTTGCTCCTGGACTAGCTTTTGTTCAAATGCCAAAACGTAGTTCGACATTTTCTCTGCATCGGACGTTGCACGGAAAATCTCCAGCGTGTCTTCCTGGAGCGCCTTAATCCAGGAACCGACATAAGCGGCGTGCTGTTCTGGATCGTGACCAATTCCCAGCTCGTCCCCCATAATCAGGCTAAAACACTCGGCCTTTAGCTCTTCCTTGGCGTACCCTTCCGATCCGAAAGGATGGGCCATATCTCGGTCAAGCCGTGAGCTGTGGCCGGTCCAGTGTCCCAACTCATGCAGGGCGGTCGCATAGTAGTTATCTGCGGTCGGGAACTGCTCTTTATCCGATAAATGTATGCTATCGGTCGCAGGTCGATAGAAAGCCCTGTCATGTTCGCCGTGGCGAATATCAGCGCCTGACGCCTTCAAGATATGTTCGGCTCTCTCTACTGCGTCCCAGGTCTGCGTTTTCTCTTTATGCTCCAGCGGCGGCATACCGTCGATTTGCTCGCCGTTGAAAACGGTCGCAAAGAACACGCGGGGGCGCTCCAGCATGACGGTTTCTTTCACCAGTTTGCCTTGTCCGTCCAGGACAGGCTTGCCGTTGTCATCGAGCTTGTTTTGTTCCTCGGAAAACTTCCAATACTGAACCGGCGTCCCCTTCTCGCCTTTGCGAACCTGGGCACCAGTTGCTTTGGCTTGCTTGTAGGTCAGCCAACGGCTATCACCATGTCCTTGGGACATTAGGTGAATAGCGTTGATACCTTTGTAACGCTTGCCGGTTGTTGGGTTCATCGGCATGAAACCTTGGGAACCAGGTTCCCAAGGTTTTTGCCAAGGTGCGGTGCCTGCTTTGAGTTGTTCAATCAGGTTTTCCGCTACTGTTTCGTGAAATGGTTTTTTCTCGGCAGCCATCGGTTAGCCCTCCTTGTCGTCCTCTGGCACTGTCGCGTCTACCAGGTCCGCATCACTTTCGGCGGCGTCCTCTTCTGACAGTGCATCCTCAACAAACGCCCCTACGGTTTCGGCTTCTTCCGGGTCAAACTCGGCTTGGTAGCCAGAGGTCATTGCGTCATCCAGCTTTTCGCGCAAGGCTTCGGCTGCATTCGCCTGGTCGTCAAAAATGCTTTGTTCCAGGTTGTCATTGGTCTGTGTAGTCATGTGTATTAATCCTTGTCGGTATTGTTGCGTCCCTTGTTGTAGTTGGGACGGCCTTTAACATCGGGATAGGTCTGCTTGCAGGCCGGGTAATTGGAACAACCCCACCAAAAGTGACCTTTCTTTTTTGGAAGCGGACGACGAGATAAGCCAGCGCCGCAAGACATGCACTTGAATACATCGGAAACCGGGGCTGCCTCTTTGCCACCAGCAATTGCAACCGCGCCGTCATTAGCTTTAGCAACCTGATCCCTAATGAAAGCCTCTTGCTTGGCAATGAAAGCGGCTAGATCGGCTTTGCCAGACTCGACGCTTTGCAGCATTCGTTCATAAAGGGAAGTTAATACAGGGCTTTTAACCACTTCCGGCAGGACATCAATCATGCTGCGCCCCAGGGTTGTACTGATAATTTGCTTGCCCTTAGTCTCCAGGTACTCGCGTCGCTTCAATTCGGAAATAATCGAAGCCCGCGTTGCTTCGGTGCCAATCCCGTCACCTTCGCGCAGCATCTTCTTGTGCTCTGGCTCGGTGACAAAACGGTGAATGTTGACCATTGCAGTGATTAACGTACCTTCGGTGAATCGAGCCGGGGGCTTCGTCTTGGCGTCCCTTCTCGCGGCTTGGCCGCAAGTAACCGCGTCACCTTGACCCATCTTAGGCAGTGACTGACCTTCGTCGTCCTGGTCGCTGTCGTCTTCGTTTGAGTTGTCTAAGTACACGTCATGCCAGCCACTTTTCGTGACTACCTTGCCTTTCGCGCTGAACCTCTCGCATTCAACATCAACGGCAACGGTCGTGCTCATAAACTCATGGATCGGGTAGAACTGAGCCAGGTATGCCCGCACTACCAGGTCATAGATATTGCGCTCTTTGTCATTGAGCTTGTTTAAATCGCCCTTATGCATCGTCGGGATAATCCCGTGGTGGGCCGATACCTTCTTGTCGTTCCAGGTACGGGACCGAATACTGGTATCCGCTCCGTCAAAAATTGACGCCAGACCGGGATTAACTGCTTTAACCGCGGCCAGTACGTCCGGGGCATCGGCAAACTGAGATTCCGGCAGGTAAGCACAATCGGTTCGCGGGTAGGTGGTCAGCTTGTGTGTTTCGTACAAAGACTGACAGGTTTTGAGTACGTCCTCGGCGCTGTAACCGAAGCGCTTGGACGCTAGGGCGGTCATGTCGGAAAGACTGAACGTCAACGGATGATTTTGCTTTTTGGCTTCCTGCTTATATTCGCTAATTGAGCCAGGCTTTCCGGTGAGTAATTCAACCAGGGCATTCGCAACGGCAGTGTCTACAAGCCTACCTTCAGCATCGAGGCCCGCTTGATCTTCCTTAGCCTTCCAGCTCGCCCAAAATGCTCCATTCGGGTGCTGAATTTCGGCGCGAATAGTGTGGAACGGCACAGCCTTGAATGACTCAATTTCACGGTCCCTAGTGACTACTAGGGCCAAGGTAGGGGTTTGCACTCTCCCAACCGTTAACAAGGCCCTAGAGCCGCCCCGCTGCGCTCTCAGTGTGTACGCTCGGGACAGGTTCATACCAATGAGCCAATCAGCTTTTCCGCGCCCTTCGGCAGCGTTTGCAAAGCCGTGGTACTCCTTGTTGTCCTTCATGTTCGCCAGCGCTCGTTTAACAGATACCGAGTCAATAGCGTTCGACCAATAACGTATCACCAGCTTTTTGTTGTTGAAATGCTCCAGCAGTTCATCAACCAATAGTTGGCCTTCACGATCGGGGTCGCCAGCGTTCACGATTTGCGACGCGGATTTAAGCAGCCCGCCGATAACTCGAACCTGTTTCTTGGCGTCATCCTTGGGCCTTAAAATCCATTCATCGGGGATAATTGGCAGTTCATCAACACGCCAGATTTTGCGCCCCTTATCATTCGTGGGTACATCATCAGGGGTGTATTCATCCGGCCCCGCTTGCTCCAGCATGTGGCCGAAACACCAGGTAACTTTGTCGCCGCCACATTCAATGTAACCGTCACCCTTTCCGGTAACGCCCAGCTCGGCGGCAATGGCTTTTGCAACCGAGGGTTTTTCTGCAATAAATAGTTTCATGGTGGTTCCCTCCCCTACCAAGTAATAACTGGACGAATGACGCTCTTAACTTGTGAGAGACTGACTGGCCCGAAGTAGCGACCATCAAATGAGGTATCGCTTACATCAGACATAAGCAGCAGCTCAGAGATGCCGAGTGTGTATTGATTAGATTGGTAGCGCGGCAGCTCGCGGCCAGCGAGGTCGGCCTTAATGGGCTTACTGTGCGGTAACAGCTCACCATCAACGGAAACGCCGTTATCCGTGACCGTTACCGTATCGCCTTTAGCGGCTAAAATTCGCTTCATCATGTAGCCGTAATCACCAGGGCAGAAACCTCCAGCGATATAGTCACGATCTTTGGCTGTGGCAAAAACACCAACGTCCGGGGGACAAAACAGGACATAGGACCCTTTTTCAATAGGGGCATCAGTTGTCCAGTAAAGCCCTACCGGAATGCTCTTGGTGGTGTTGATACGCGCCCCGGCTGCGTAGCTAATGGCAGCAGCCGACATTGCAGCAACACCGGCAATGGCTACCCCTGCATAAATGCTTTTCAGGCTGATTTTCATATTGTCACGCCCTCCCCTTCTGACTCCTCAACAATGCGCAGCTTGTCGCTGATTTTTGGGGCATCGACGCTTGCGCGGGCCTGAAAAACAGGGTCTTTGAAATAAAGCGGCTGCTTGCCATAAACAGCGGGATAACCGGCAACGTAAATCACCATGTCACCGGCCTTTTCAATGTCACCGGCTGCATTCTTGGTAGGCCCTGGCATACGCAAACATTCATCAGGGGTGAGCAATGGGCGCTGCACTTCCTGAATGGTGCGAGAAACCTGGCCGAGCATGGCCGACGTTCGGCGGCCACTGGTAGTGATCTGCTCTTTGACAACGGTGGTTTGCCCAGTCAGGCGTGACAGGTGTTCCGCTGTTTCAATTCGGTTCGGCGGGTAAGCATTCTGAACGTGGCAGTTAGACGTTATGGTTTCGTCTGGACCATAGCCAGTTTCACGGCTTTTAAGCTGGTTCAAATCCTGGCAAATTAGGTAACACTTGATGCCATAACCCGCAACAAATGCCAGCGACTCTTGCAGAATCTCCAACTTACCCAGGCTCGGGAACTCGTCCAGCATAGCCAGCAAGCGGTGCTTGTAGTGTGCAACTGGACGCCCTTTCTCAAACGACATTTCATCAGCCAAAAGGCGAATAATCATATTGGTCAGCACGCGCACCAGGGGACGCAAGCGGGCCTTGTCGTTCGGTTGAGTCACGATATACAAACTCACTGGGTCATCGTTGTTCATCAGGTCTTTGATACGGAACTCAGACTTGCTTACATTGCGAGCAACCACCGGGTCACGGTACAAGGCCAGGTATGACTTGGCCGTTGAAAGCACGGAACCGCCTTCCTCTTCTGGTCGGTCCATCATGTCGCGGGCAGCAGAACCAACCGCTGGATGATTTTGGCCGTCAACGTGGCCGTAAGTCGCCATTTCGATCCAAAGTTCGCCAGTGTCGCGCTCTGGATCGGCCAGCATTGCATCAACTACAGGCAGGCTTGCCGGGGTGCCTTCGTTCTTCGCTTTGTAAAGCGCATGAAGAATGACGCCAACCAATAGGGCGTAAGATGTTTTCTGCCAATGCGAATCCATACCCTTGCCATCAGGATCAACAATAAGCGTCGCCAGGTTCTGCACGTCCCCAACTTCGTATTCTGTTGCGATCCTGATTTCATCAAGGGGATTCCAGCAGACACCGCCATTACTGGATGCTGGTTCAAACCGTAGCACTTTGTTTTTGGCGTGCTTTTGCCTCCACCCTGCGGTCAAGGCCCATAGCTCCCCTTTCAGGTCGGTTATGACGCTACTCTGAGGCCATGAAAGCAAGGTAGGAACAACCAAACCGACGCCCTTACCCGAACGGGTTGGGGCATACGTCAAAACGTGCTCAGGCCCATTGTGTCGCAGATAGAAAAACTTACCGTCTTTATCTTCCCAGCCGCCGACATAAACGCCGGTTGAAGTCGCTAGGTCTTTACCCGTTACTACTTCCAAGGCTGTACGACCACGCGGCAGCAAGCCCGCCGCCTCAATATCTTTCTTCTCAGCCCACCGGGCCGAACCGTGCAGATATTCACTGGCTTTGGAGCTGTTCGACGTGACCACCTTGGCAATGGCAACACCCAGCAAGCCAACGATCGTGACAACCATACCGATACTACCGGAACGCATGAACTCGTCAGGGTAGATGCTATACCAGTCACCGGCCCAGCTCAGAATTGACCAGGGCGCATACACATGACTGATATGGCTACCAAGGTTGTCCTGGTAATTAAATGTGTAAGCGAAAAACTGCGTTGCCGCTTGCAAACCACCAAGTACGGATACTGCGCCTAGGGCTGGCAATAGACGTTGTTTCTTCGGTTTTCGGTCCCGTACTTGCGGACCAACTGCGTTGTTTATTTTTGGCTTCATCTGCTCCTTCCTTTTGATCTTTTGAGCGAACCTTGCGGAGTGACTGTCACCGCTTCACCGATACGAACGCGCTTCATTCGTTGCGCCGTGGCCTTGTCGATTTGCAGCACTAAGACTTCATCCCCGCGATTTAATAGGGCCAATGACTGCCCCTGAACATTCCTAATGCCGCCGTGAGTAACCGCACCATCCTGATTAGTATATCGTGAATGCTTCGGTATATCGAAACCTTTTAGGCGTTTCTCCTCCCGCTCGGCAATGTATTTATCTGCTGCGCTGATCTGATCTGGCGTTACTCCTCCTGACCCAGAAACTCCCCATCGCAGTTGGTTATCTGGTTTGGCTCCTTGGTGCTCCAGCTCACCAGGTGCATTACCCGGCAAAAGCACTTCACCTCCTCGGGCGAAGCGAACCACACCGAGTGAGGACAACGTTCGCAGACGGTTTTTTGCGAAGGACGGCGGTTCTCCTCCAATGCGCCCAACGTTGGGCTTGTTGAGGATAGGGCGGCTTCCATTTCCGGCGTCATTTCGACGGTCTGCGGTGGTGCTTCCGGTGCTGGCTGACTGCCCGCGCCCTCGCTGGCCGTCTCCGACTCTGCCTGTTGTTGCTGCTCGACTGTCGACGGCTTCTCTTCCGTTGTCGTCGGCAGGTCCCCGCTCAGCGCGGCCATTGCTGCGTCTATTAGCTCGTCCTCGCTCATTTCCTCTTCCGGCTTGTTCGTTTCGTCGGTCATTACTGTTCTCCTGTTGTAATAGCTGCTGCCTGCGGCGCTCCAGGCCCGCATCAGCAAAAGTGATTGGTAAGTTTGAAGTGGCGGCGGCAACGATCACCTGGGCTTTAAATCGAGGTGAACCAGTAACCGTGATCCGGTTTCCATATCGTTCCATTGCCACGCGCAAGGCTTCGGTCACGGTGTCGCTGTTGGCAGCCTTGGAAACCTGCAATTTGTCGCCATCATCTCGAACGGCACTTTTGCCAGTGCGGAAAATAATGGTTCCTTTCTTGGTGATATTGTCCGTAACAGGGGCGTGCCCAGGCTTTGAAACGCCTTCCCCCTTGATAGTGTCGCCCTGGAGTCCCTTAGATTGATCCCGCGCTCGTAGAGCATCCAAAGCCTTCTTGTCACCATTAAGCGCCTGCTGTTTAAGCCAGTCCGCCCAAGCTCGACGCTTGTACTTGTCGTACAACTCTTGCCGCTCTCGCTTGTAGTCCTTATTAATTGACTGGATTTCATCTTTCAAGGCTTTGTGGGCTTGCGCATAAAGTATTTTTTTAGAAAGGCCGCTGCCGCCCATTAGCTTTATAGCTGAACGGCGCAAACGGTTAGCCCGTTTGGCTGCCTCTATCCGACGATCCTTTTTTCCCCTGGCGTTATCCCATTCAATTTTGCGCGAAGCGGTGAGGTTCTTTTGGTTTTCCTGATACCTGGCGTACAACTCGGTTGTATTGACTTTGAAGTGAGTAGGGCGCTTGTCATATCGGCGCTTTGCTTTTCGCTCGGCTTGCGCCGCTGTTTCTTCAAAAGCCCCAAGTCGCGCTTCCAGCTTTGGCTTGGATAAGTCACGGGCGACGGTACTAGCCTTAACTTGGGTTCCGTCCTCAGACTCAATAACAAAGCCATTGGCTCGCTGGCGAATCTCCAGCCCGTTATCGCTCATAACATGGTGCAGCTCTTCCCAGGTCTTGGCTGTCTTTATTTCTTCCAGGCATTCCCCCTTAATCCAGCTCACCAAACTTTCAATGCCAGCGTGCCGTTCCATATCAGACGCCCGACCCTGAGAGACACTTTTGCGGCCCTGGTGATTGTCCTTCTGCAACCCATATTCATCTTCTAGCGCATCACACAATCCGCCCAAGGTTCGATAATCCTGATAAGGCTCGTGCATCGTATTTCTGGTTGGATGAATTTTATTGATTGCAATATGAATATGGACGTTATCAGTGTCGTGGTGTACAGCACTGACCCGTTGATGCTCCGCATAACCAAGCCCGGCACAAATTCGCTCTTCTACCGCTTTCAGAACGTCATCCTCGGGCTTTTCTCCAGCCGGGAAGCTGACTATTAGATGGTATGTTTTATCGCCCTTAGCGCGTGTGTTGCCCTGCTGCGTGGCAAGCACTTCACCAATTACGGCCTGCATTGTGTCAGCCTCGCAATTGGTCGCATTAACCAAGCCAAGGCGCTCGGTTTTGCTTTGCTCGTCGGTGATATATTTCACCAGACCAGAAAAGTCAGATTTTTTCAGCGAGCGCATAGGGACGTGCTTTGCTATCAAAAACCACACCCTGGAGTTTTAGCCGCTAAAATCATGGCTCCGACCTCGGCATAACAACCTTGGTCATAACCTTGCCCATTTCTTCCTGTGTCGCTTCAATCTTGCTGAGAACAGCAAGGATTGTTGACTGGCCGAACTGAGCCGTTCGCACGTCATCCGTTAACCAAAGCTTCAACAGTCCGCCCAAGCGGCCAAGGTCGCCATTTATCCGGGCCAACTCCCTGACCTGTTCGTAATCGACTATACCCTTGATTTGGTAGCCCTGGCCGACTTCACGCAGATAGCGGGCAACACTAGTGCCTGCCCGAGCAGCTTGAGCCTCGATTGCTTCTTTCTCGTCGTCAAAGACTGGCACCCGCAAATGATGTGATCGCTTTTTACCAGGCTTCTTTTCCTCGTTCATTTATTTGCACCTCTCTATCAACCAGCGGTAGCCTCGCAGAACAGGATTCCCCGTTGAGCGCCCCCGGCGCGAATAAGGGAGAGTGAAGTTAGTTAATCGGCTCCGCCAATTAGCTAACTTCACATATCCTGCCCGCTTTACAGTGTTGTTTACGCCAAGGAAAGTGTACACCAGCTATTGTGTTTTACCATGTTTTTCGTTGAAAAATTGCGAATATATCGTAAAATGCGCTAAAGGCATCAAAACGGCGCTTTACACGATAGAATGCACAGAAATACACAGGTTTACGTTTACAGGTTGATAAATGGGAAAATTCACTGGCGGGCTGGAAAAGTGGGTCCAGGAGCGCGACAAGCGGCAAAAAAAGAGACGGCAGGACGCATCTGCCGTTGAATTTTTATCCGTAAAAAAGGATGTGACCGAAGCGATAGAAGCGGGCTATTCACTCAAGACAATTTGGGAATACCTAAGAGAAGGCGGAAAGTTACGGTCTACTTACGAGACTTTCCGCCGACACGTAAAACGCTTTATCAAATCCGCACCAAAGGACCAAGCGACGACTTTAGCCGCTAAAAATGAGACTGACACTCCTGCTTCTGAAAAACAGCAAACCGACAACAAGTCGGAAGCTGCACCAAAGGCGGAAAAAACCGAGATCAGAGGAAAAGAAAAGCTGCCCGGCACTGGCGGCTTTAACTATCAAGCAAAACCTAACAAAGAGGATTTAATCTAATGGCAAAAGTACATCTTGTTTTGCAAGGAAAAGGCGGTGTCGGAAAATCTATGATTTCCGCCATTATCGCCCAATACAAAGCTAGTAAAGATCAATCGCCTGTGTGCATTGATACCGACCCGGTAAATGCCAGCTTTGAAAGCTACAAATCACTGAACGTCAAGCATCTTAATATTCTGCAAAACGATGAGATCAACAGTAGGGCCTTTGACACTCTCATTGAAATGATAGCGACAAGTGAAGATGATGTGATTATTGATAATGGGGCCAGCTCGTTCGTCCCTTTGACACACTACCTAATCTCGAATGAGGTCCCCGCGTTATTGCAAGAAATGGGGCATGAAGTTGTTCTTCACACAGTCATCGCCGGTAGTTCATCGCTTTTGGATACGGTCAACGGATTTTCTCAGCTTGCCAGCCAATTCCCTGCTGAATCGCTATTTGTTGTATGGCTAAACCCATTCCTCGGGTCTATCGAACTCCAGGGCAAGAAGTTTGAACAGATGAAAGCCTATACAAACAACAAAGAGCGAGTTACGGCCATTATTGACCTTCCAAGACTCAAAGAAGAAACCTATGGCCGCGACTTCTCAGAAATGCTCGAAAACCGCCAGACGTTTGCCGAAGCCCTGGAAGATGAATCTCTAACAATCATGACCAGACAGCGCATCAAAATCGTTCGGGGCCAAGTGTTCGGACTGCTGGATAATGCGGCGGTGCTGTGATGGCCGACAAGATCGAGGAAACCATAAAGGAAATCGCGGCCAAACACGGCATAGCTGTGGGCCGTGATGACCCCATCTTGATCCTGCAAACCATCAATGACCGGCTAATGCAGGAAAGCACTGCGGCCCAGCAAGCCAACCTAGACGCCTTTAAGAGCGAGCTGGAAGAGATCGCGCATCGGTGGGGGGATGACGCAAAGAACAAAGCCGAAAGAACGCTGAACGCCGCTCTAACGGCCAGCAAAGAGGCAATGTCAGCCACCATTAAAGAAAACGCCAAGGCAACGGCAGCGGCGGCCAGACAGCAAGTAGAAGAGGCCATTGCCCAGGAACTCAAGCCTTCGATCCGGGAAGCCCGCAGGGTGTCTTATATGAATTTGATTGCGGCTGGAATGGCTGTTTTCGCGGCGGGCCTTTCGTTATGGGCGTCATGGTAGAGGTATTATAACAAGATAAAGAAAAGCCCGGCTATGCCGGGCTTTGTTGTTTATTGAGGAGGTCGATTCAACCCAAGGGATAAGCCCCTGCTTTTCTCTTGGGTTTGCTTCTTCCCCTGCTCCTGTTTCTTCATTAAGACTTGGTGTTGCCGCTCCACCTGTTTCATTGAATCCCAATCTGCAGCCAGCTCGGGATTCTCTGCCCGCATCTTCCTGGTCGCCAGCTCCTCAACACGCGGCGAATGCAACCCCATACCTTCCTTGATTTCCCGGACCGTCTCCAGGCGAGCATGTAGCGTCTGGAGCCTGCCTTGCTGCTGCGCTTGGGATGCCTGCCAGGCCTTTCGGGTTCCAGACATGAGCATGAATAAGAAGCCTGGGCGGTTTGACTGCGTTTGCTGCAACCGAGCTTGCTGCCGGTTGATCAAATTTTCTAGCCGGTCCTCGATGCTTTCAACCTGGTCATGCTTGCCCTGGACATACATAGCAAGGGTTTCTTGATAACCCTGCTCAACTGACGCCCCCTCAATCATGGCCTGCTGCTCGACTTCCAAGCCCTCAGCAGACGAAACCAGACTCTCCCCAGTTAATCCCGAACGCCCCGCGCCTTTTGAGCGCGGCGGCGCTTCAACTCGGTTCGCGCCCAATCGCTCGACTCCTTCATGTCTTGCCGCAGTGATTCTTTCTCGGATTGCGTCAACGGTCTTGGCTGATTTGAGGTGTCCAGCTTCACCTTGTGTGAGTTTGTCGGTTCCATAACCAAACGTCTCCTGCCAAAAATGATTTATACTCGGGCCATGCTTATTTTCAATGGCTG
>NZ_JBLIXL010000003.1:0-236346 GCF_047525455.1 Marinomonas phycocola | reverse complement strand
CATCCATTGCTCTCTGTCTGAACAACACTTTAGAGACATAATGGTCAGCTTGCATCTCTAAAGCATCACAAAGATGCGATAGATCAAAAAACATACTCAAGGTGTGGTTTGCCGGACGCTTACTTTTCAGTTATAGCTACTTTTTAGTTGCAGAGATGAGGCCGTTACTCAAATTGAGAAGGGTCTCCTGCACCGACACGTAAAATTTCTACGTCATCCGTATCCATTTTGACTACCGTTGTTGGCTCCATACCACAGTACCCACCATCAATAACCAGATCTAATGCGTGTTCTAACGTGTCTCGAATATCATATGGGTCTGTCATTGGCATAGTTTCTCCTGGGAGAATGAGAGACGAGCTCATAATTGGCTCACCTAATTCTGCAAGTAAATCTTGCACTATTTTATTATCAGGGACACGTATGCCAATGGTTTTTCGTTTCGGATGCAATAAGCGCCTAGGCACTTCTGACGTGGCATTAAATATGAACGTATAAGGCCCCGGTGTATTGTGTTTTAGCAAACGGTATAACGCATTATCAAAACGAGCATAAGTCGATATTTCAGATAGATCACGGCATACCAAAGTGAAATTGTGCTTATCATCCAATCGACGAATCGCTCTAATTCTATCCAATGCCGATTTATCACCAAGATGACAACCTAATGAATAACCGCAATCGGTTGGATAAACAATGACACCGCCCTTTCGAATTACCTCAGCCGCTTGCTTTATCAGCCGTACTTGAGGATTTTCTGGGTGTATCTGGAAGAACTGACTCATTTATTACTCCAAAAAAATACCTATCTTCCAGCAAAGCTATGGCTTATGTTCTTGCTGCAATAGGGCTAATAGTAGAATGTTTGACTACCAATGACGCCAAACAGTGTCGATTCGTGCTTCATCAAAAGGCGTGTATTTTCCCACTTGACTCCATGGCCCATAAGGTCCATGAAAGTCACTTCCTACCGACGCTTTTATTTTATGATCTTTAATTAACCCTTCCAACAAGCGTACATTCTCTGGTTTATCATTCCCTGACGACACTTCTAAAGACGTCCCTCCGTAACTAACAAAATCATAAATAAGTTTTTTAAGTTTTGTTAGAGTGATCGGGTAGCGTTTAGGGTGGGCTAAAACAAGCTCCATATCCTGTTTACTCAATAAACTTATAACCGATTCTAGATCCGGCCATACGTCTCTTAATTGCCCCAAATGCTTATTACCTAAATAGCGATCAAACGCTTTATTCGCATCTTTTGCTAAACCTTGCTCCACCATAACTCTGGCAAAATGCGGTCTCCCTATTTGACTGGTGCCGGCTTCTTCTAAAGCGCTGTCAAGCAAGTCCGGAAGCCCTTTCTTTTGCAGTAATATGGCAATTTTTTTCGCTCGATCGAGACGTATCTCTTGATTCTTTATTAATATCTCATTTAATGGGGCATTATCTTCTGAGAAATTAAGGGCAACCATGTGTATCGGTATGCCTTTCCATAAAGTTGAAATTTCGACGCCGGGTACCAAATCTATACCGTGAATTTGAGCCGCTTCTTTTGCTTCTGATAAACCCGAAATCGTATCATGGTCAGTAAGTGAAAATAGCTCTATGTTTTGTTCGAAAGCCAATGACAAAAGCTCTGTTGGAGTAAGAGCGCCGTCGGAAAAAGTAGAGTGGCTGTGAAAATCCACACGTCGGTGTAGTTGAGAGTCGTTCATCCTCTCCTGTTCATTTTTGTCTTTGATCGTTATCATGCGTACAGCATACATAATTTGGTTTTTATATGAAAATTTTATTCGATTTCTTGCCGATCATTATCTTCTTTGGCGTCTATAAATATACTGGAGACATCATAATAGCTACAGCCATATTGATCCCCGCGACCATTATTCAAGTCGCTTACAGTTGGTTTAAACATAAAACCATAGAAAAAATGCACATTATCTCTTTGGTGCTGGTTGTTTTATTAGGTGGCGCGACCGTATTATTCGGCGATGGAGACTTTATTAAATGGAAGCCTACAATCGTCAATGGTCTTTTTGCTCTGGCTTTTTTTGGCAGTCAGTTTGTTGGCGAGAAAAACATAATACAGAGAATGATGGGCGATAAAATCGAATTACCGTTTAAAGTATGGAGGACATTAAACCTTGCTTGGGTTGCCTTTTTTATCGTTTCAGCAATGACCAACTTATACGTTGCGTTTCAATACAGCGAAGAAGTCTGGGTGAATTTCAAATTATTTGGTTTACTTGGTATGACGATTGTTTTTATTATTTTACAAGGCATTTATTTATCATCCCATTTACAAAATAAGGATTAGACGATGTTGTATTCCATTGTTGGCGAAGACCATGAAAACAGCTTAGAAAATCGTGGCAAAGCTCGCGCAGCACACCTAGAAAGGCTGAATCAGCTACAACAAGAAGGCAAATTGGTCCTTGCTGGCCCAAATCCAAAGATTGACAGCATTGATCCAGGCGAAGCCGGCTTCAGTGGCAGCATTATTGTTGCTGAATTCACGTCATTAGAAGCGGCTCAAACATGGGCTGATGCCGATCCATACATCACTGCGGGAGTCTACAGACAGGTTACGGTAAAACCGTTTAAGCAAGTATTGCCCGCTTAAACGTGGTTTGCTTTTATCCAGATGACTTACTTTTTATCCAGATGACCAAGATCCCTCAAAGGGTCAATAAGGTCTCTTAATCTTTTTTTGAGTGTTTTGGCATCTGGAAAACCGTCCTCTTCTTTGCGACACCAAATTTCTGTACCGTTTGCACGAACCTTAAAAATTCCACCTTGGACAGGAATTAATTTAACGCTTTTTATATCTTCATCAAACGTACTTAACAACTCTTGAGATAACCACGCCGCACGTAGCATCCATCGACAAAGGGTACAATATTCAATTTCTACATCCACATTTCTCATACACCATCCTCCGGCTCTATAATAATAAAAATCAATTTCTAAAAGACTTGGCTCACACCAATGAACACCCTAATATTAATGGCAATTCAAAAATAAGGAAGCAAATCATGCTAAAGAACATTCTTTCAGCGCTCACCATCGCAACACTGTCATTGCCTACTTTTGCGACTGAAATCGATATCATAACAAATCAAGGTTCAATCAAAATTGATTTGAATGACGCAGCAGCACCAAAATCCGTAAAAAACTTTCTGCGTTATGTTGATGAAGGGTTTTATAACAACTCCATTTTTCATCGAGTGATGCCTGGATTTATGATTCAAGGCGGTGGATTTACCTCCACTCTAGAACGTAAGAAAACACATAAGAATGTTGCCTATGAAGGCGACAATGGTCTATACAATGACCGTGGGACAATTGCGATGGCAAGAACACAAGATCCAAACAGCGCAACGTCTCAATTTTTTATCAATCAAGTAGATAACCCCTTTTTAAACCATGGAGCAAGGGGTGGATTTGGTTATACCGTTTTCGGAAAAGTGACCAGTGGTATTGAGGTAGTCGATAAGATTGCTAAAATTCCCACCAAAACGGTCGGCCCTTACCAGAATGTTCCAACAAGCACTGTTGTCATAGAGAAAGTAGTACGCTCAGATGACTTATAAACTGGCGGCTCCCGATCTTACTTGGAAAGAAAATGGTGCGCCGACATCGACTCAATTTGATGATATTTATTTTGATACTCAATCAGGAATAAATGAAACAGACTATGTCTTTATTCAAAATAATCAACTCATTCAACGCTGGTTAAATCTGAATAATTCAACATTTACCATAGCTGAGACTGGGTTTGGCACAGGGCTTAACTTTTTATGTGCTTGGGATGCTTGGAGGAAATCGGAAACAGAAAATGCAACCTTGCATTTTATTTCAGTTGAAAAATTTCCTCTGACGAAAAACATGCTATCAAACGCACTACAAATGTGGCCTTCGCTTGCTGAATTAAGTCACGAGCTTATTACTCAATACCCTACTATTTGCCATGGTTTACATCGTATATCTCTAGGTGAAGGAAAAGTACAACTCACCCTTTGGTTTGGTGAAGCATCGGATGGGTTTGCGGCATTAAATGCAAACGTTGATGCTTGGTTTTTAGATGGATTCACCCCCAGCAAAAACCCTGAAATGTGGTCTGAGGATCTGTTTAAAGAAATAGCCAGACTCAGCGATGTGGGAACAACTTTCTCGACTTTTACCGCAGCAGGCATTGTTCGTAGAGGTTTGCAATCCACAGGGTTTAAGGTAAATAAAGTCAAAGGCTTTGGCCATAAAAGAGAAATGCTTTCTGGCGTATTAGAAAACCAAAGCAACACATTTATACAGAGAATGTCTGAGCACGCACCATGGTTAAGCGTTCGTTCATTAGCCTCTAATCCTAAAAGAGTATTGGTTGTCGGCTCAGGCCTTGCTGGTAGCCACTGCGCTTACCAATTAGCTCAAAGAGGAATCCTAGTTGAAGTATGGGATGAAAAGGATCATATTGCTGGAGGCGCATCAGGTAACCCACAAGGAATGATTTACCCAAAACTTGCACACCACGACACACCATTAAATCGCTTTTATCTTGCGTCCTATTTGTATACACATCGATTTTTGTCCAATTTTGATCATTCTAAATCACTGTGGAACGATTGCGGTTTGGTACAGAAACCCATAACAGACCTAGAAGCCATGCGATTTAAAAAAATCATTACTGAGAAAACGTATCCAGAAGAAGTCTTATATCAACATAACAACAAAAATGAGTTCTTTCTCCCATTATCTGGATGGGTAAAACCTAAAGAACTTTGCGAAAAACTCTTGGCTCATCACAATATAAAAGTACATTTAAACAAACCATTAATAGACCTTAAACAAAAAAACACCCAGCTTTGGCAAGCTTATACTAACGATCACACAGAAACATTCTCCCATATTATTCTCTGCCAAGCTTATGACAGTAACATCGCAGACACGTTTTTAGATCTACCAAGAGCAGCCATTAGAGGTCAAGTATCGTCTTTACAAGTTGAAGAAAATACGCTGTTACAGCATGTTATATGCCATGAGGGTTATGTTTCTCCTCCTGTTACGGTTAATAACCAAACATGGCTCCATTTTGGCTCAACCTACAGTCTCAAGGATGAAAACCTCGACGTTCGAGCAATAGACCATCAAGAAAATCTAACAAAGTTAGAGCAAATATTACCAGACAAAAAGTGGCTAGAGAAAAAAGGCGAGTGTTTAGGTAGAGCGTCATTTCGTTGTATGACAACGGATTACACTCCTGTTGTTGGCCCTATTTTTAATAAAGAAGTGCTAAGAGAAAAATACGCAGAAAATTTAAGAAAGAATGCCAAATGGAAATCTGAAGAGACAGCTCAGCCTCTATCAGGGCTATTTATCAATATTGGACATGGATCGAAAGGGTTAGTTTCTACGCCATTAAGCGCTTGCTATCTAACGAGTTTAATCCTTAACGAACCGTCACCTTTAGAAAGAAAAATTGAAAAAGCACTCCACCCTTCTCGATTTACCATAAGAAAAATGAAGAGAGCTTCATAGCAAAAAAACGAGTAACAAGTGAATGAGATAGAAGGCTTGTTACTAGCTTTTTATTTTGATGTCTGGTGGATTACGAATTGGAGCCAAACAACTCCAACACGCTTGGTAATAAATTTGACAATCTATTCGCTGTTTGAGTTCGTAATACAATCAACTCGATCCTTGGAGATAGATTTTCAAGCTTCCCACTTAGTTGTAAAACACTTGGATTAATCGGTTCGTATGGATAAATATGATCTTGCATACTAAGTTTATGTAACTCATCTAGCTCTTCTTGTAATAAAGACCTCATTGCAAAGAATAAATCCTTATTATCTATATTATTGGTTTCCCAATACGCATCAGCAAAAGCACTGTTTAGTTCGTAAAATACATGCAATGCATCGGCTACAGTTTTGGTAGTCATAGTCTCTCCAGAAATGAGGGCGCTTTGTTTGCGTTTGCCCTTGTTTTGTTTCATGCTAACCCATAAATTATATTCTACCCTAGAATGAACATAGGTGAACAGATTGAGTAATTCAATACACAATACAACGACATCCGATAATTTGTGGGCGTCTTTACAATTAGATGCAAAAAAACTTGCTCAAGATGAGCCTATACTAGCAAGTTTTTTTAATACAACAATCTTAAGGCATGACAGTTTAAGCTCTGCCTTAAGTTTTTTGTTAGCAAATAAGCTCGATAGTGCCTCTCTGCAAGCCATGGTGCTAAGAGAAGTCTTCGAAGAAGCAATGGAAGACAGAAACTCTGAAATTGTCCCTATGATTGAACGTGACATCCTAGCGATCAAAGAGCGTGATGCCGCATGTGAAAGCCTAACCACTCCTTTCTTATTCTTTAAAGGCTTCCACGCTCTTCAAAGCTATCGCATTGCGAATTGGCTCTGGAATAAAAAGCGTAAAAGCCTGGCTCTTTATTTACAAAGTCAAATATCCATTGCCTTTGGCGTCGATATTCACCCTGCAGCTAGGATTGGTTCAGGGATTATGCTTGACCACGGTACCGGCCTAGTCGTTGGTGAAACCTGCGTCATCGAAGACAATGTTTCCATTCTTCAATCCGTTACACTCGGCGGCACAGGTAAAGAGCACGGAGATAGGCATCCGAAAATACGCAGCGGTGTTTTAATTGGAGCGGGTGCCAAAATACTGGGCAACATTGAAGTAGGTGAAGGAGCTAAAGTCGGCGCTGGTAGTGTCGTGCTTGAGACCGTTGAATCGCATACCACCGTCGCTGGCGTTCCAGCGAAAGTGGTTGGTCGAAATACGGAAAAAGAACCATCAAGAGTGATGGATCACAACATCCATCACTGTATGCGCTCGGTTGAACACAGTAACAATGAGCAAAAAAATACGGGTTGACCTTTTACTCTGCCA
This sequence comes from Marinomonas phycocola, assembly GCF_047525455.1. NCBI lineage: Bacteria > Pseudomonadati > Pseudomonadota > Gammaproteobacteria > Oceanospirillales > Oceanospirillaceae > Marinomonas > Marinomonas phycocola. Next base: position 229,432 of record NZ_JBLIXL010000003.1, on the reverse strand, counting down.
TTCTCTCTATAGATCATACTGCTGAAGCTGATCTTTAGAGAGAATTTTTATGGTTTCACTGTCGGTATCAAACAATAAAAAAGCGTGTTTTGACTTAAGTAAAGCTTGAGCTTTTGCTACTTTTTGCTCTACCGTCAAATCATAACTTCCATAATCTGTCCCGTCTCTTGTAACCACATCTTCTAAAATACTCTGTAACGTTTCTGATTCTAAAGAATCATGAGGAATCAATGTGTCCATCTTAATAAGCCTCAAAGTCAGATAAAAATGCCATTAATTCGGTTTCATCCATAATAGGAAGATTAAGAGATTGAGCTTTTGTCAATTTCGATCCTGCTTTTTCACCTGCAATCAAACAACTGGTTTTAGAAGAAACTGAACCACTCACTTTTGCGCCTAACTGAATCAGGCGATTTTTTACTTCATCGCGATTCATTTGACTAAGAGAACCTGTCACTACATAAATTTTTCCCGTAAGAGGCAAATCCAATGATTCATCGCTTTCTGGCTTTTCTTCCCAGACTAGACCTGCATTTAATAACAAGTTTATTGTCTCTCGATTACTTTCTTGCTGAAAAAAAACACGGATGTGGCGTGCAACAATCGGCCCTACATCCTCAACAGAAACTAACACCTCTTCGTTTGCAGACATCAACTCCGCTAAGGTTTTAAAATAAGATGCCAATGTTCTTGCCGTAGCTTCACCAACCTCTCGAATACCTAAAGAGTATATAAATCGATTAAACTGAGTATTTTTTGCTGCTTCAATCGAGTTCAATAAGTTATCAATTGATTTCTTCCCCATTCTTTCGAGCTTTAGTAAATCCAATTTTTTATCTTTTAATAAAAAGATATCTGCTGGAGATGATACTAGCTCCATCTCAACCAGCTGTTCTATTAATTTATCTCCTAAACCATCAATATCCAACGCTTTACGAGACACAAAGTGTTTAAGCGCTTCCTTACGTTGAGCAGAACAAGCAAGCCCTCCCGTACAGCGAATCGTTGCTTCCCCAGAGACTTGCTCAGTATCTGAGCTGCAAACAGGGCATTGTTCAGGGAATATTACGCTATAACCGTCTTCTGGACGTCTGTCTTCAACAACCTGCACAATTTGAGGAATAACATCTCCTGCACGTCGAATGATAACAAAATCTTTCACCTTCACACCTAAGCGAGTAATTTCATCTTTATTGTGTAATGTGGCGTTTGATACCGTTACTCCACCAACAAAAACAGGCTTAAGCCTAGCAACTGGCGTAATCGCACCTGTGCGCCCAACTTGAAAATCAATCTCTTCAATTTGGGTCATCTCTTCTTGAGCAGGAAATTTTCTCGCAATGGCCCAACGAGGTGCTCTTGCTACAAAGCCGAGGCGTTTTTGGCTTTCAATTGAATCAACTTTATAGACAATACCATCAATGTCATAGGACAACTCATTTCGAATTGCTTCCAGTTTGGCATAATACTCGATACAACCTTCAATCCCTTGAACCTTTTCCATTAATGGGTTGATTCTGAACCCCCAATTATTGAGAATCGCAAGAGAATCGAAATGGCTATCAAGCTCTTCTCCACCTTCTATATAGCCAATTGAGTAAGCACATAGAACCAATGGTCTTGTGGCTGTCACTTTTGGGTCTAATTGCCTTAAAGAACCCGCTGCAGCATTCCTTGGATTGACGAAAACCTTATCGCCCTTCTCGATCGCCGTTGCATTTAAACGCTCAAAACCTTCTGTTGGCATGTATATTTCACCTCTCACCTCCATCACTTCTGGAGGGGTGTCCGTTCTAAGTGTTAAAGGTATGGACTTTAAGGTTTTAATGTTTGATGTAATGTCTTCGCCGGACAACCCATCACCACGAGTCAACCCTCTAACCAGACGACCAAATTCATAACGTAAGCTTATGGCTAAGCCATCTAATTTCGGTTCACAACAATAATCTATGTGAGAGGTTGACAGTAACTTACTCACTCTTTCATTAAAATCAATAAGGGAGGCATCATTAAATGCATTATCAAGAGACAACATTGGCAACGTATGAGGAACAGTCACAAAACCATAACTGGGTTTTTCGCCAACACGTTGAGTGGGCGAACTTTTTTGAATTAGTTCTGGATGTTTAGTTTCTAACTCTTGCAAGGCTTTGTAACATCGATCATATTCCGCATCGGGGACAATTGGAGAGTCCTTAATATGGTAAGCATAACTGTAATCATTCAATAGCTTAACCAATTCAATAATTTGCTCATTTACTGGTTTTATTGACTGATCAATCATTTTTAGTCTCTTTAATTTTAGTCAGAATTCAATTTTTAAAAATAAAAAAGGCCACTTTTATATGGCCTTTTTTATTTAAAGGTAAATACTTATTGGTTTTTTAATAGTCTTCGCTTTTCGAAATCACGAATTCTCTGGCGACTATGAGCGGTAGATTGCTCACTCATATTATTACGCCTTTCGTCTTTTAGTTCACCACCAAGATTTCTAACAATTGCTTGTGATGTCTCCAGCATAAAGTCAAATGCCATCATGCTATTTTTAGGGCCTGGCAGCCCCATAAAGAAACTCACACCTGTAAAGGTTTTTTCCCCCATAGAATCAATATCAAACGTACCTGGTTCAATCGCATTCGCCATACTAAATTGCACTTTTCCACGATCAAAACCATCTTCATGGCGATGAAAAATATCCATTTCTCCGTATCGCATTCCGCAGTTCAATACCAATTGAAGTAACTCAACCCCCTCGAAAGGCTTATTATCTGGAGCGAATGCATTAATCACAATGACTTCTTCTATTTCTGCCTCATAATCTTCAGCAAGAAATTCTTCTGTTGAGCTGCCTGAAACGGTCTGATCAACATCAATCTTGGAATAATTACGTTCAAAGTCTTCGTCTGGAACGTCACCTAAAGAGTAATCAGGTTCATTGTCTGAATAACTGCGGTTTGCTTCGTCGTCATCAACTGTACTTAACCTCTCTGGAACAAGTGATTCAAGTTCATCTAAATGAATGTGGTCGTCTTTGTGAAAACTAGGCCCAGAATCAAGCTTATGGGGCAAATCGGTTAAAGGCGCATTTGATGTTTGCCTAGCAACCTCAAAGGCATTATTGACCGCATCAGAGCTCCCAACAGGACGAGCACCGCCATTGGGCAGCTCTCGCTTTACAACAGCGTCTTTTAAAAGTACATCAGGATCAACAAAATCATCCTCTTTTGTCCCTTCAAAGTCACTCGCTTTTTTAATACGACGATAGCCATCTATCAAAATAACTATAATTATGAGGACGCCAATTGCGATTAGCCACTCACGCAAGCTAAATTCCATTATTTCTTCCGAATTACATTAATAAAGTTATACATATTATCAAACTATGTAGCCTTAGATTCAATTATAACGTTACAGGAATGATTAAAAGGTCCGCTTTATCTACTAAAACCCCTTCTTTTGAACCAACGACCTTGCCTTGAGTTAAATCAGTGTCAGTTAACTTTGAAAGTTTTACAATAACATCCACCTTATCTGCATCAGCTAACGTCGTCCCTGGCATTAAATTATCCAAATTCGTTAACTCAATCACATCAACAATTTCATTTGGCGTAAGTCGTTTAATGGCAATAGGCATAGGTTGACTTGGAAGTTTAGCATACACCAAAAAAATACTTTGAGGATCAATCGACTGTATGTTACTTGTATCAATCTTAATTGTAAGTCGCTTTTGAACCAAACTAGGTACATCAGATTCTGAAATGTTACCTACTTCCCTCGCTTTACTAATTCCCTCTAATAAAGCAGACCTTTCCCTCATATTTTTGCCTACAGTAATGGCTTTTTGCCATACAACAACGGCATCACGATAATTTTCATTATCAAATTCAGCAATCCCCTTTAGACCTAATGCCATTGCTTGGTTCGGGTCTAGCAATAAGACATCATCGACCAGCTTATTCATTTTATCATTGACTTTCTGACCATTCGAATAAAATATTGCTTGCGCGTATTCAACAGACACTCTTACTTTATTATCAATATCATCAGGCATTTTGTCTAACGCACGCTGAAAAGCAGGCAATGCTTCATTGTAGTTTTGTTGACTTAAATAATCCTGTGCAACAAAATACCAATCCTCTGCTTTATCGTACTTATTTGCTCGAAACAATAAAAACTTAGACAGCTTTTCTGATGTTACAGACTGAGTTGATACCTCATTCGCGAACGTAACTTCTTTTGGAAACCCTAAGTTTTCATAGAGAGTAACACTGCCAAGAACAGTCACTACCAGAAATAAAGTAAGTGCCAACTGAGTTGTTCTATTATTTGGAAAATATCGGTCTTCGCCAATTTTGTTTGTTTCTTCTAACTTTAAATCATTAATTAGCTGCCGTGCTTCCAGCTCATTTATACGGCCAAATGCCACTTCGTCCTCTATCTCCTTACGACGTATCATTGAAAAACTAGTAGAAAATTCATTATCGTTTTTTTGTGTGATACCGATAACAGAGCGATATGTATATAAAATGACGCACATTAGAATCGCCGTCATAAATAACCAACCAAACATCACTCGTTTCCTTTTCTTTGTAATTTATGATTACTACGGATGACTAAAACAAATGCGCATAGCCCAATAATCAATAAAATCAGAGGCCCATACCACAATAAAAAAGTACCTGCGTTATTAGCGGGTTTATAAAGAACAAACTCCCCATAACGAGCAACCATATAATCAACAATTTCTTTATCACTCAGTTCTTGATTAATCATTGAATAGACTTGATTTCGAAGATCGATCGCTATACCTGCATTGGAATCTGCTAAATTTTGATTTTGGCATTTTGGGCATCGTAACTCTTCAATCAACGCGTTATAACGAGTTTCATCGACAGTAGAGTGAAACTTTAGAATAGCCTCTGCTTCAGCAAAAGAATAAGAAGAAAAAAATGTGATAACACAAAAAAGTAAAACACTTTTCATTTAAAGTACTCCTTCATCGTTTTCCAGACGGTGGCATCAACAACTCCTTGATGTCGATAGACAACAATGCCTTTAGAGTCCACTACAAAGGTTTCAGGAGCACCAGTGACCCCCATATCTACACCAAAATTACCCAATTCATCTAAAAGTACGTGAGTGTATGGGTTGCCTCTATCTTGCAACCATTTTATGGCAGCGTCCGTCTCATCTTTATAATCAATTCCAACAATTGGAACATTTTGCTCAGATAGTGCCATAAGATAATCATGCTCAATACTACAAGCAGGACACCAAGTTCCCCAGAAATTAATAAGATAGGGGCCTTTTGGCAACCCGTTGTTTTTAACAATTTGATTGGTTTCTAAATTAACCAATGCCACATTTGGCAGCGGTTTATCTATCAAAGCAGACGGCATATACTGAGTGTCTTTACCAAGTTGCAAAAAGAAAATGCCTGCCAGAATGGCAAAAATAAAAAGAGGAAGAAAAACCAGCAACTTTTTCATATTCTTGCCCCCGACACTTTTTTATACCGTTTATCCATTGCCGAAAGAAGACCGCCAAGCATCATTAAAATCCCACCAAGCCAGATCCAACGAACAAAAGGCTTTACATGAATTCGAATACCCCATGCACCGTTACCAAGGTCTTCTCCTAAAGAAATGTATAAATCTCTAAACAAACCATTATCAATAGACGCTTCAGTCATGACTTGCCCTCGAGTATCATAAAAACGTTTTTCAGGTGTTAAATGAGCAACAAAACCACCATTTTTCGAAATGGCTATTTGACCTTGATCCGCTACGTAATTAGGCCCTTGGAAATGTTGAACACCGTCAAAACGAAATTCATACCCTGAGAGCATACTGACATCTCCTTTAGTCATTCTAACCATCTGCTCTTCACTACTAACACTAACAAATAACACTCCCACTAGAGAAATAGCCATACCAATATGAGCTAATAACATTCCATAATAATTACGCGGCAACATCCTTGCTCGTGGAATAATACCTTTAGAACCAGAGCTAACTTTTGCAAACCAATCGTAAAAAGTTAGAACTGCGACCCACGTAGCAACACTCAGACTTACCCAAGCCATAACACCAAAATCGTATAAAAACACTAAAAAAGCACCGACAGCAAGAGACACCACAGCAGGAACAGACAACTTTCGAATCAATTCACTAGCTGGCGTATTGTGCCATTTTGACAGTGGTCCAATTGCCATAAAGACCATAAGCAATAATGCCATTGGAGAAAATACGCTGTTAAAGTAAGGTGCGCCAACAGAAATTTTTCCTAAACCCAACGCATCAATGATCAAAGGATAAAGTGTGCCCAGCAAAACAGTAAGAGTCATGATGGTGAGCATAATGTTATTCAAGAGCAACCATGCTTCCCTTCCAGTGACGCCAAAAGACACTTTTGATTTCACTTCAGACGCTTTCATCGCATACAGTAATAAACTGCTACCAACAATAAGAAGCAGTAATACAAGTATGAATACACCACGAGTTGGGTCTGCAGCAAAAGCATGAACGGATGTCAAAACACCCGAGCGAACTAGAAATGTTCCCAACAAACTTAAACAGAACGTAAAAATTGCTAATAAAACAGTCCAACTTTTAAAAACACCTCGTTTTTCAGTTATCGCAAGAGAGTGAATTAATGCGGTACCCGCTAACCACGGCATAAAAGAGGCATTCTCTACTGGGTCCCAAAACCACCACCCCCCCCAGCCAAGTTCATAATACGCCCACCAACTACCTAGCGTGATGCCGATGGTTAAAAATGCCCATGATACAGACGTCCAGGGCCTAGCCCAACGAGCCCAAGAGGCATTTAAATTACCAGTAATCAGTGCGGTAATAGCAAAAGCGAAAGCAACAGAAAAACCAACGTATCCCATATACAACATTGGAGGGTGAATAATTAAACCAATATCTTGTAGCAGAGGATTTAAATCTCCACCTTCTAATGGTGCTTCGGGTAAAAGCCGTATAAAAGGAGACGAAGTAAATAAAAGAAAAGCAATAAACCCTGTAGTAACGAGACCGAGCACAGACAAGACCAAGGACCGAACATCAATTGGTAGAGCATGTCCTTTAATTGCTACAGCGCAGGTCCAACCGCATAAGATCAATACCCATAGAAGCAAAGACCCTTCGTGCCCTCCCCATACAGCGCTGATTTTAAACCAAATGGGTAAAAGGCTGTTGGAATTCTGACTAACATAAAGAACTGAAAAGTCATCAATAGCAAAAGAATAGGCAAGGATGATAAAACTTACACTGACAAGAGCCGTCATAACAAATGTTAAAGGGCGAGCAAGTTCTAATAATGTCAAGTTGCGTTGCCAATAACCATACATAGGCAAAATAGACAGAGCAACAGCAAAAAACAAAGACAGAATGAGAGAGAAGTGACCAATTTCAGGAAACATGTAAAATACCAATCAATACGACGTGTTGGATGAAGCTGAATTAAGTTTTGATTTTTCAAGCGCTTCAGCAATTTCAGGAGGCATATACTCTTCGTCGTGCTTCGCTAATACCTCTGAAGCAATTAAAGTACCTTCTGAGTTTAATTTACCTTGAGCAACGATACCTTGCCCTTCTCTAAATAAATCGGGAAGAATCCCTTTATATTCAATTCTTACTTTTTCACCAAAATCTGTGACATCAAAAGAAACCGCTAATGTTTTGTTATCTCGATGAACACTGCCTTCGACGACCATTCCCCCGGCCCTCAAAATAACTCCTTCTGGAGCTTCACCTGAGGCAATCTGTGTTGGAGAGTAAAATAAATTGATATTTTGTTGTAAAGCGTACATAACCAATGCCAGCGCCAAACTTAATACAATGATAATACTACTGATTACTAATATTCGCTTTTTCCTAACTGGATGCATTATTTATCCTGCTCTCTCATAAATCGTTTAACTAACTGTTTTTTCATTTTTTTTTGCTGATGCCATGTCTGCAGTGCGATAGCGACTAAAAACAATGTACTGATGCCATATGTTGACCAAACATAAAACCCATGTCGCCCCATTTGAAGAAACTCAGAAAAAGAGTCAAACGCCATTCTTCAATACCTCATCTTTAACCCAACCAGTGCGACGTTCACGGTTTAGTACTTCAGTTGCCATTCGCAACATGGCCAATCCTGCAATAAATAAATACAAACCCAAACTTGAGATAAGCAACGGTAACCACATTTCCATAGGCATAGCAGGTGCTTCGGTCAATTTAAATGTGGCAGGCTGATGTAACGTATTCCACCACTCGACCGAATATTTAATAATCGGTAAATTAATTAGTCCCACAATACTAATAACAGCAACGGCTTTATCCGCAAGAACCTTATCTTCTAAGCTGTTTTGAATCGCTATTACGCCCATATAGAGTAAAAACAAGACTAGTACGGATGTTAAACGGGCATCCCAAACCCACCAAGTTCCCCAAGTAGGTTTGCCCCATATTGCGCCTGATATCAAGGCAATCATTGCCGCTAGCGCACCTAAAGGCGCAATGGATTTAATGAATATAGGTGCCATTTTCATTTGCCAAACTAAAAAGACAAAACCAGCAACCCCCAAACCTAAATAACAAGACTGAGCTAAAATGGCAGCAGGGACATGTATGTAGATAATTCTAAAGCTATTTCCTTGCTGGTAGTCTTCAGGAGCAAAGCCAAGCCCCCAGACAACACCAACCAGCAACAAAACCACACCACTCCAAAATGAAATCAGAGCCCAACGTGATGAGAATTGAAAGAACCATTTAGGAGACCCTAGTTTATGAAACCAAGTCCAATTCATTAACTTACACTCGCTTTTATCGAAATTGCAGACATAACAGGCGAAACAACCAAAAAAATTAAAGAGATTGCTGCCAGTATGGCTATTTGTCCATCATATAACATGCCATTTTGAGCAGCACGAATTGCCCCTGTCGAAAAAATAATAATTGGTAGATAGAATGGTATAATAATTAATAACATAAGTACGGCACCATGTCGTAAAGAAACCGTCAAGGCAGAACCTATTGTACCAATTAAAAAAAGTGCAGGTGTGCCTAAGATCAAGGTTAAGAGCAACACCATTAACATTTCACTTGGTAAAAAAAGCATTTCTGACAATAAAGGAGCCATAACCAATAAAGGCACCACGACAATTAACCAATGTATGAGCGTTTTTAATAGAATAAGTAATGGTAACGATAAACCACTTACTAACCATTGTTCCAAGCATCCATCGTTAAAATCTTCCTTAAACATACTCTCAACAGACATGAGTATCGCCAAAGAAGCAGCACACCAAATAATACCACCGGCAGCAACACTTAGAAAATCAGGTGAAGGACTAACGCCCAATGGGAATAACGTAACTACCATCAAAAAGAAGACTAGAGCATTAACGGTATCTTGCTTCCTGCGTAATAAAGTAAGGAACTCACCTTTGATAAAAGACACGTACGTCATAGGGATAAATTAATCTCTTTTAGATTAAGAGAAGGATCAATGTCTTGATGTGTCGTCAGCATGATAATTCCATTGCGATTTATGTGTGTCTTCATACGCTGTTCAAGAGCCGCGCCCCCTTTTACATCTAGAGCAGTAAAAGGCTCATCGAGCAACCATAAAGGCTTATTCGATAACCAAAGTCTTGCTAACGAAATTCGACGCTTTTGCCCTGCGGACAGCTGGCTTGACGGCGTTTCTTCATAACCAGATAATGATACTGCATCCAATGCATTTGAGATTTCATCATCACTTGCTTTAGGAAAGTACCATCTCAAGTTTTCAGAAACAGAAAAGACAGATTTCACGCCAGAGTGATGTCCTATATACAATAAATCTTTTTGCAACATATCACGATAAACGCTGACATCCTCACCATTATAATGAATACTCCCTTCTAAAGGACGCAATATCCCTACAATTATTTTTAGAAGAGTACTTTTACCAGCACCATTTTCACCATTAATTTTTGCTATGTCACCACCAAACAAAGAAAAAGATATATTCTTACAAAGATACCTTTCACCACGCTCAATCCAAAGGTTAGAAATTTTTAAAGAAGTAGAAGAATGCAAAAGATTTGCCTTTTATTGCCGACAAGGTATTTAACAAGGTGCTTTCACTAATGTTGAAAACCTCGCTATTATAAAAGAAAGATTCGAGAATAACGACAAAGTAGCGACTTATGAAGGTCGATTAAATGATGTTTGATATAAATAAGCTTACTTCTTCACCAACAGTAGCCACCCTTAACAGTCAGCAAGGACAAGCAACCAAAGCACTAACAGGGACGTTAGCGAAACTGTCCAGTGAACTAAAACTAATAGCAAGCTTAGAGTCTATCCAAATAAATAGCACTAGAGATGTAATATTTCAGCAAAAACCAGCCCAGATACTTGACGTAAGTACGTCATCCAATAAAAACTTCAGCTTAGTTAATACGCAAGATAAAGTCAGCGTTCAAAGTGGAGATAAAATCGAGTTGCAATTCAATAAAAGTCAACAGAGTGCAACACTGAATATCTCAACTCAAGCACTTAAAACATCAGAAAATATAACTAAGAGCAATAACACACCACCGTCACCCTCTAGCCAATCATCAGAACAGAAAATAGCCAATACACAAAGCATAGACTTACTATCAGACAAAATTAAAAACACTCTCGCTGTGCGCCCTAAACTCGAAAACAGTCTAATAAACACCCAAAACACACACAGTCAGGTAGCAACACCTACAGCAAATAATACGCAGCCCACAACCCATCAGAATAATCATGATAAAGTTCAAAACAGCTCATTACTATTATCTAGCAACCGATCAAACGAATACATCAAGCTGCCTGTTACTATTATTTCTAAAGCCATCCCTTTAACTGTTTTGTCTATTACAACTAATACTAACAACACTGACAGCAACCGCAGCCCTGCAACTTCACTCCTATCACCAAGTACAGTAAATGCCGATACTTATTCTAAACAACCCCGTCCTTTAACATCAAATAACGTGTCTAGAGAGCACATAGCGGATGGACAAAAGACATTAGACCCTCAAAATAAAAATTTACCCTCAACAAATACTCAACAAATAAATCAATCCCTAAATCGTGCAACACCAACACCAAACTATTTCGTAGAAGTGTCTGATGGTATCGAAACCTTCACAATTCAAACTCGACATAAACCAGAAATAGGCTCAACAATACCTGTAATAATTGATAACAAAGGACAGCTGCAACTACTGCCTAAAGAAACAACAACGCCTAAATCATTCCCTATTGATGAAGGGTTAAAGGTAAGTTTACCAAAACAATTAAATCTTCAAGAAATGACTCAATTCATCAAACAGCTAGAGACGCTGTCACAGTCAAACCAACTTGGTTCTGATAAATTACAACAGACTCTTCTCAAGCTTATAGCAAATATCCCAAATTTAAGCACAATAACAACAACGCCTGACGCTTTAAAACAGACGTTCCAGCAAAGTGGCTTGTTTTTAGAGAATAACCTCGCCAAAGAAAATACATCAACCTCAATAGATAAAGACATAAAACTCAGTCTTTTAAAGCTTCAAGCAGCGGTTTCTGAAACAAATAACACTCGATTGCCCCCTCAGTTGGAGCTAGTTGAAAAAGCTATTGAACGAATAACAACGAACCAATTAAAACATTTAGTTGATACAGCACGTAATGAAACCCAGATATTGCCGCTGCAAATTGAAATTCCCATTAAACACGGCCCCACTAGTTCATACGTTCAATTCGAAATTGATCGAGAAGAAAAAGACAAGAATCAATCTAATAATGAGAAACGCCGTTGGTTGGTAAAACTCAAGTTTGACTTCCCAGAAACTGGAAAAATTGAAGCTCGCTTAAGCATTCAAGAAAATAAGGTGGGTATTATTTTTGTTGCTGAAGACAAAAACACAGAGTTGAAAATACGCTCTCAATTAAGTGATATAAAGGAGAGGTTAAAAAACAAAGATATTGAAATAGAAAAACTAGATTGTTTTTGCGCGCCATTAAAAAGTGAGCAAAAACCCAAAATCACAAACAGATTAATCGATGTGAGAACATAATGAAAAAGGCTGTCGCATTACAATATGACTTCCAAAGTGCCCCAAAGTTAACCGCAAAAGGCACTGGGTTTATGGCTCAAAGAATAATGGATGTTGCAGAAGAAAACGGGGTTCTTCTGCATAAAAGTCCCGAACTAGTAGAAATGCTAGGGACTTTAGAGTTAGGAGACGAAATACCAGAAACACTTTATCTTGCCGTCGCTGAAATTATTGCTTTTGCCCACCAACTTAAAAATTAGTTAAATCGTTGATCTGATGGGCGACGAGATTCTTTGTGTAACAAACTAATTAACTCTGCTTCGGCCCTAATTAAGCCACACTTTGATACCAAATCATCCACTGTTGCACCAAGCTCTAACAATTCCATAGCACGATTATAAGAGACATTACCTTCCTTAGAGAGAATTTCTGATTGTCTTTCAACAGCAATATTTAACTTTTTTTCAATTGCAACCAAACGCCTTCCCATCCCAATTGAACCAGAGGCTAAAACTTGCACTTGTTTTTTTTGATTTTGATCTGCATCAAATTGGCTTTTAGTAAGACGCTTCAATTTTCTTGATAACGAGTAAAACCATACACTCAGCCCTATCAAAGCTAAAAACTGAATAACCAAAAGCAGGTTAAATAACCATTGAGATTCCATGAAATGATAACAACCTTAACCTACATTGAAGACACTTCTAGCCATTCTTCTTCAGATAAAAGTTTATCCAAATCAACTAAGATAAGTAATGTATCATTCTTATGGCAAACACCTTGAATAAATCTCGACGACTCATCATTACCAACATTGGGAGAAGGCTCAACTTCAGATTGCCGTAGATATACCACCTCAGATACAGCATCCACTAATATGCCAATTACATGTCCTTCCACTTCTAAAATCATAATACGAGTTGAGTCTGTAATCTCACCCGTTGGCAATGAAAAGCGCTGACAAGTATCCATTACCGTTACAACACTGCCTCTAAGGTTAATAATCCCCAATACATAAGAAGGCGCTCCAGGAACAGGAGCAATTTCAGAATAACGTAAAACTTCTTTTACTTGCATGACATTGATGCCATAAATTTCGTCTTCTAGACGAAATGTAACCCACTGAAGAATTGGGTCTTCGTTTACTTGCTCAACTCTAGTTGTTGTTAAGGACATATATAAACCTCCAGCATTTCTATATATAAATGCTATTTCAAATGGGCTTTAAAACCGTTTTTTGGATCGTCTAGTAACTCAATAAACCCCTGAACATCAAGAATAGCACACATATGCTCTATCACAGTTCCTGCTAACCAAGGTCTTTTCGTACGATCTGAGCGCCACTTTACAGCAGATGGCTCTAAACTAATCGCTTCAGCAACCACTTCACACGCCAGCCCCCAGTCAGAACGATCCAATTGAATTACAAACTTAAAGTGATCTTTTAAGTCACCTTTGTAATGGTCAGGCATAACCCACAAGGCAGTATCAACCGTTCTAATATGCATTTTATGTACACTAGAAACACCCAAAAACCACTTAGGCTGACCAAATAAAGGAGTAACATTTGATTTATCAGCCTTTTGAATACCACCTAATTCAACCAAGGGAACAGCCATTTTCAAGCCACCAACTTTAAATAAAAGGCACTCAAAGCGGCCTTTAGCCCAAGGTAAAGGGTCTGTTTTAGAAACGACTGGTGCTGTGTTTTCTATTTTCAAATCATCAGACATTAAGTCATCTAAATCAGACTTAATGATAGATTTATTTCGTTTAGCAATAACAACCGTATTTTCTTGAGAAGCGTTATTAAGCGGCTCATCAACTTCATCAACTTCATCAACTTCATCAACTTCATCAACTTCATCAACTTCATCAACTTCATCAACTTCATCAGATGTTATGCCGTCAGTCTTTGATTTATCAACTGCAATTTCATCAGACTCAATAACTTTTTCAAAGTCTTCTACAAGAGCATCATCGACATCAAACGCATCATCAGTTTCTATACTATCATCAAGTACGTCATTATTATTTATTGCATCCAAGTCTGTGCCATTAATAATGACATCATTCAATAAACTCTCATGTTGTACAGCGTCTTCAAAATCAGCAAATACATTATCTAAAGCGTCAAAGTTATACTCATCATTCTCTGCATTTGAAAGCGTTTGAGGATCTAATACATCACTAGAATCGATAATCGCTTGCTGATCTTTAGTATTCACATCACCAAGTGATAGAGTACTATCGTCTAACTCTTCATCATTAATACCTGACTCATTGGAATCAACAGATACATCAATTACACTACCATTTAACAGCTCTTCACTATCATCATCTGTCAATTCATTTGAATGAGCAATCGTGGCTTCTTGCAACAATTCGTCCAAATAGCGTTGAACCGCTAATTGAGGCCCTATTAACTCACTCTCATCTGTTGGCTTAAATTTTGTCATGATCAATTCGCCGGCTTTTTCAGTGTTTCAATTAGACTTGAATAAGCTTTAATCCCTCGAGCATTACTATCTAAAGCAGAAGGGGCAATACCTGCGGTACTTGCGTCACGTAGCTTAGTATCAATAGGGATCACCGAATGCCAAACAATATCGTCATATGTATCCTTTAAGTTTCTTAAGCTTTTGTTTGAGGCCTGTGTACGACGATCAAAAAGAGTAGGGACAATAATGTAAGGAACAGGCTTTTTTCTCGCTCGATTAATCATCGTTAAAGTTCTAACCATTCTCTCAAGACCTTTAATAGCAAGAAACTCTGTTTGAACAGGAATAATCAATTGCTGACAAGCGGCCAAAGCATTGATCATTAATACACCTAACACAGGAGGGCTGTCTATTAAGACATAATCATAATCCTCCCATAAAATAGCAAGTGTTTTTGATACCACTAACCCCATTCCACCTTGTGCTTGAGCATGACGCTCCAATGTTGCTAAAGCCGTTGAAGATGGTAACAGCGATAAATTAGGATGACCTGTATCTAAAACAAGGTTTTTCGTGAGGCTTTGAGTAACTTTACCTTGAACTTGAAACAAATCATAAACACTATGCTCGATAGTATCTGGATCAAAACGAAAGTAGCTAGTTAGTGAACCATGAGGGTCCAGATCAACCATCAAAACTTTATAACCATCATCGGCCAACAAGCCAGCTAAAGAAACGACAGTTGTGGTTTTGCCCACTCCTCCTTTTTGATTCGCTATCGCCCAGATATGCACAGTTGACCCCTAAATTATTACCTGTTTTTTACTTTAATTAATATCATTCTATAATCATAAACAGCAATAAACTATTTAAACAATAGATCGTAAACGCTTTCGCCATTAACTTTGCTAATTCTTAAAGTAACGCGTCTATTTTGCTCTCTTGCAAATTCATTTGTATTTCTAACTTGCGGCTGATGATTTGAAAACCCTATTGGCGCAATTAATTCAGGAGTCATTCCTCGAAAGATCATTTCATCGACTACAGAAGATGCCCTTTCAGATGACAAATGCCAGTTAGTTGTATATTTTGAAGAGTTAATAACTAAGTCGTCAGTATGACCTTCAACAATAATAGGATATTGAAACTGTTTCAATAAAGAAGTAACAGGAATAAGTATTGCCACAGCATCATTCGTTAGCTCGTATTCTCCTGCACCAAATAATAACCCAGATTTTAAATCAACATTTATCCAGCGTTGATCTTCAGATAAGCTAATTAAACCTGTTGAATTATATTCATCTAGCTGGTTTTCGACTAACAGACTTAATTGATCAAAGAGTTGAGATGAAGAGTCAGGTGCATTAATCTTTGGCTCTTCAACTTCTTCAGATTCGGCAGGATCGATTTCAAGTAATGAATCAGATTGTAGTTCATTTGTTGTTGGCTCACCTATAGATATTGGCTTAACTGATTTTTGAACAGCGTCAAAAACCCCTTCTAATGTATCGCTAATCAGCTTCTCATTACCTGCATTTTGAATTGCGATCGAATACAAGGCAACAAAAAAAGCAAAGAGAAGTGTTATAAAATCCGCGTATGAAAGAATCCAACGGTCTTTTGATGCATTATTATTTTTGCTAGAAGAGAAAGTTTCTCTTTTATTCCTAGATGTCTTTGGCGGCATTTTATTCATAACCACTAAGCTCAAGATCTAATCGTTGTGGATGCTTGCCTATAGCAATACCATACACTCCATCTATCAACAACTGATTGTATAGCAGTTCAGTATCTGCATGATGAGTAATTTTCTTAGCCAAAGGAAAAATCACTAGATTCGAAAAGCCTTGACCATACAATGTCGATACAAAAGCAACAGCAATACCATAACCAAGAGCTTCGGGGCTATCTAGATTGGCCATAGCTTGAATTAAGCCAAGAACAGAACCCATAATCCCTAATGTTGGCGCATACCCACCTATAGATTCTAAAAATTCAATGGCCGATTCTCTCTTTTTCCGTAAACGAACCGCCTCATCATGCATTCTATCGTATACATCATCGGCTTCTGCTCCATCGAGAACCATTTGCAATGCTCTTGTTGCCAATGCGCTATTTAATAGGCCGATATCACCATCGAGAGACACAAGAGAGCTTTTGCGAGCCTTGACCGCCAATAAAAAAACAGACTGTCGTGCATTAGACAAGTTAAACAGAGGAGGAAAGAGTGTCCATTTAAGCATCCCTAGAGACCTAAGAGCATCAACAAGACTACTCTGTATTAAAGAAGCCCCAACACTACCAACAATAACAATAATTGCAGATGGCATATTCAGCAGCAAAACAACTTCACCACCACCAAGCCAATTAGCCAGAAATACGGATGTAAATGCTATAATTAATCCAGCTAAGGTAAGAAAATCCAATATTAACCAACCTCTTTGGCTATACGATAGCCAATATCATCCAAGTCAATCACATCATCAGCTAAGTTCGCTTTCTCAACCGCCATAGGCATGCCATATATAACACAAGTATTTTCACTTTGTGACCAGACTTTTGAGCCAGAATTTCTTAACATACGCGCACCTTCACGGCCATCCATCCCCATTCCAGTCATAATAACTGATAGAACCTTACCAGGATAACACTTAGAAGCCGAACCAAATGTAACATCAACAGAAGGTTTATAATTCAATCTTTCATCGCCATCTAAGATGCGAACACACCCACCATTACGAGAGTCAATCATCATTTGCTTACCTCCAGGAGCAACCAGCGCTACTCCTGGAAGTAACTTATCTCCGTCACAAGCTTCTTTCACCGTAATTTGACAAATTTGATTTAGCCGCTCAGCAAATGCACCGGTAAAAGCAGCAGGCATATGCTGAACAATAACAATTGGCGCAGCCATTCCTGCTGGTAACTTTGTCAATACATTTTGAAGAGCCATAGGACCGCCAGTAGAAGTACCTATAGCAACCAAACCTATTTTTTTCCTCGATCGTGGAATAATTACGCCTCTCGAAGTTACAATAGGCGCGGCAACCTTCTTAGGGGCTGCAGTAAAGACTGGTTTCTCCCCTAACATCACTTTCGTTCGCGAGACAGTTAGAACACGTTCAACTAATGACCTTTTAACAATCGTGGAATCTCGAGAAATATCTTCGAAATTTTTAGGCATGAAATCGACAGCACCAGCTTCAAGAGCGTCAAGAGTGACTCTAGCACCTTCATGAGTCAAAGAAGAAAACATCAATACAGGAGTTGGGCGCAACTTCATTATGTTTGCTACAGCAGAAATACCATCAAGAACTGGCATTTCGTAATCCATTGTTACAACATCCGGCTTCAGAGACTGCACTTTATCTACTGCCTCTTGTCCATTTGTTGCCGTTCCAATCACCTTCAGACGAGGATCTGATTCGAAAATTTCAACTAAACGTCGTCTAAAAAAGCCAGAATCATCAACAACAAGTACTTTCACTGGCATAAAGCCACTCCTAAAACCTTTTTACTACTTAGTGCGTCGAAGCATAATTTTTGAGCATGCTAGGTACATCAAGAATTAACGCAATACGCCCATCACCAGTTATTGTTGCTCCAGCCATCCCAGCAGTACCTTGGAGCATTCTACCAAGCGGTTTAATGACAACCTCTTCTTGACCAACAAGCTGATCAACAACAAAACCGACTGCATTAATACCTACTTGAACAACAACAACATGCGCATCTTCCGGTGCATCATCATTAGCTTTTCCCTTAACCAACCAATTTTTCATATGGAAAATTGGTAAAGTTTTACCTCTAATAACAACAACCTGTTGACCATTAACAACATTCGTTTTCTTCAAGTTTAAATGGAAAATTTCATTGACACTTACCAGAGGGAACGCAAACGCTTGATCTTCAAGCATTACCATTAATGTCGGCATAATTGCTAAAGTTAAAGGCACTTTAATACTAAAACGAGAACCTTTACCTAAAACAGATTTAATATCTAATGTACCATTAAGCTGAGAAATTTTTGTTTTTACAACATCCATTCCAACGCCACGGCCAGATACATCAGTAATCTCGACTTTTGTAGAGAAACCAGGTGCAAAAATCAAGTTAAAGGCTTCATTGTCTGAAAGTCTTTCAGCCGCATCAGCATCCATCAATCCTTTTTCAACCGCTTTTTCTCTCAGCTTATCAGCGTCCATTCCAGCACCATCATCTTCTATAGATAATAGTATATGGTCGCCCTCCTGTTCAGCAGCAAGAATTACATGCCCCATACGTGGCTTGCCGTTTGCTTCCCTTACATCAGGACCTTCAACACCATGGTCAACAGAGTTTCTAACCAAATGCACCAATGGATCAGCAAGGGCTTCAACTAAGTTTTTATCTAAATCTGTATCTTCACCACGAAGCTCAAGGTTAACCTCTTTCTTCATGTTCCTAGCAAGATCTCGAACGACACGAGGGAATCGACCAAACACTTTTTTGATCGGCTGCATTCTCGTTTTCATTACGGCATTCTGCAAGTCGCCCGTAACAACGTCTAAATTAGAAACAGCCTTTCCCATTGACTCATCGTCACTTTGCAATCCTAACCGAACCAAACGGTTTCGAACTAAAACAAGTTCTCCAACCATGTTCATGATGTCATCAAGTCGCTTAGTATCTACTCGTACTGTTGTTTCTTGAACAACTGGAGCACTTGCTTTTTCTTTTGCTGGAGACTCTTCAGACTCTACTTTAGCTACAGGCTTTGAGGCAGGCTTAGGTTTTTCTGTCGATTTAGGTTTAGCTTTAGCTTTAGCTTTAGGAGAAGGTTCTTTAGCAGGTTCACTATCACTACCTTCAATTGGCCCCTTGCCTTTTCCATGAAGAGAGTCTAGTAAATTTTCAAATTCATCGTCTGTAATTAAATTAGACGTTTCATTTTCATCAGAAGAATTTATATCAACATTTTCTGTTGTAGCATTATCTGATTCTTTAATACTAGAATTATTCTTATCTACAGAAGCGTCGCCATGTAAAGTGTCAAGAAGCTGCTCAAATTCTTCTTCGGTTATATCATCCGTCTGAGGAGCATCACTAACAGTTGGGTCGTCTTTGACATCAGCACTAGACCCATGAAGTTGATCTAATAGTGATTCAAACTCATCTTCAGTTATTTCATCAGACGAAGAAGCAGAGTCACTTGAATCAGAGTCATCAGATGTTGATCCTAATGCGCTTAACAATGACTCAAACTCATCGTCAGTTATATCAACTGAGTCTTCTGAAGGAGATTCAGCCGCGTCATCAACACTATCAGTGCTAATTTCATCTTCAACTTCTTCAATCTCATCAGCGTCTTCAATGCCTTCATCTTCAGAAGGTGGGGAGGCATATCGACTAAGAGCCGTTATAATTTCGGGATCAGCTTTCTCCGGTTCAACACCAGCTCGAACTGCATCAAACATTTCATTAACAGCATCAAGCGCTTGAAGAACAACATCCATTAATTCAGATGTTACCTCTCTTTGGCCATTCCTAAGAATATCAAAAACATTTTCAGCATAATGACAGCAATCGACTAGAGGGGTTAGCTGCAAAAATCCAGCACCACCCTTTACAGTATGAAACCCTCTAAAGATAGCGTTTAACAACGGCTTATCTTCTGGGTTTTGCTCTAAATCTACTAATTGTTCAGAAAGCTGTTCTAGGATCTCCCCAGCTTCAACTAAAAAATCTTGAAGAATTTCTTCATCGACTTCGAAACTCATCCTCAGCTCCTTTAGAAACCAAGACTTGAAAGCAAGTCATCTACTTCGTCTTGACTATTCAATACTTCTGGATTGTTATCATTTTTGATGGCCGGACCATGTCCACGAGAGTCATCATCTTCTTTTACTATTAGTTCGTGTTCCATTCCTGAAATACTATCGACCCGACCAGCAACGGCTACTAAGTGAACAAGTTGCTCTTCAACATCGCGAATTAGTTCATTTACTTTAGTGATAACTTGACCTGTTAAGTCTTGATAACCTTGCTCAAGTAAAATTGTGTTTAGGTTAGTATGCAAAGTCGTTGCGCTATCATCTGCATACGAAAGAAATACATCAATTCTTTTATATAACTGACGAAATTCCTCTGGCGAAAGATCTCTTTGTATTAAACGTCCCCAGTCCTTTCTTAGCTCTTTAGCTTGTTTCTGTAGTTCACTTGCAACAGGGACACTGCTGTCCACCATATCCATAGTTTTATTCGCAGCATTACTTGTCATCTCAACGACATAGTTCAATCGATCAGAAGCATCTGTAATTTTAGAACCATTCTCTTCATCAGAATCATCTGTCAGCTCAGCGTTAGCTGCATCAACAGAATCAACTTTAAAGTCTTTAATGGCATTATGTAAACTACGAGTTAAGTTACCAACTTCGTTATAAAAGCTCTTATGTCTAGCCTCACTTAACTCTTGAATTATTTGAATAGCGCTCGAAAAATCCCCAATTTCAATACTATTAAGTAAATCCATGGCACCATTTTTCACAGTTACTTCAAAATCATCCAAACTAGAATCGGACTTATCAGACATTCTCAACTCCTACTTTCCAGCATCTATACGTTCGAAAATTTTCTCAATTTTCTCTTTCAATGCGACAGCAGTAAAAGGCTTAACTACATAACCATTAACGCCTGCTTGGGCAGCAGAAATAATCTGATCTCGCTTTGCCTCAGCCGTTACCATCAATACAGGTATCGTTTTGAGCTTATCATCTGCGCGAACAGCTCGAAGTAATTCAATACCAGTCATTCCGGGCATATTCCAATCAGTCACAAGAAAATCGATTGATCCTGCTTGTAAAATTGGCAAAGCCGTTGTTCCATCATCGGCTTCAACTGTATTTGTAAAGCCTAAATCTCGTAAAAGATTTTTTATTATCCTTCTCATTGTTGAAAAATCATCAACAATTAGGATTTTCATATTTTTATCCAATTCAACCTCCACAACCCAAAGGTAGTATTTCAAAACTCAAAAATTATTCTCGCCAATCAATCAATTTGACCTTCAACCTCATAGCAGCTTGACTATGAATTTGACTTACTCGAGATTCACTTACACCTAAAACAGCACCAATTTCTTTTAAATTCATTTCTTCATTGTAATACAAAGATAATACTAACTTCTCCCTTTCAGGCAAAGAATCAATTGCCTCAACCAGAGAGTGTTGAAAATCTTGATTTTCAACACTCTCTAATGGATTAGATACATTCTCAGTTCCACTTTCGAAATTTAAACCATCAGAATCTAACAGTTCCTCAAAGCTAAACAATTGACTCGACATTGAAGACTGTAGCATATCATGATATTCATCAAGCCCAACGCCCATGAAATTTGCAACTTCCATATCTGTTGCTTCTCTACCAAGAGTAGACTCTAATGAATTAATTGCACTCGCTACTGCTCGACCATTTTTTCTTACAGATCTCGGGGCCCAATCGCTTTTCCTAACCTCATCCATAATGAAGCCACGAATACGAATACCAGCATAAGTTTCAAAGCTTGCACCTTTATTTGACTCAAAACGTTTATGAGCCTCTAACAAGCCCATCATGCCAGCCTGAATCAAGTCATCTACTTCAACACTACTCGGCATTCTCGCTAGTAAGTGATAAGCAATTTTCTTAACTAGAAAACCATATTGATTAACAATAGTATCAATCGTTAGATGCGCATTTTTTGAGTAGGCGTCATAGCCGATCTTAGTCTGCATAAACAATAAAAAAACAACCTAGTAATTTTTCAGTTAAAGGCACCATGTAAACATTACTACATAGATGACCAAGATAGTCGAAAAGTAACATAAAATTACTAACTACCATACTTAAGAGAGCTATAAAGATGACTATATTGCTCTGCAACATAAACAGCTCGACTCACCAAATTATGAGATCTCGCAGGCTGAATATCATCAGGAATTCTTTGACCATCAGCAACATACACTACTGGAAGGTTCTCTTCAACAACAACACTGATCGCCTCTCCTAGAGATGCAGACTCATCAAGCTTACTTAATACACAGCCATCCAATCTAACCTCAGAGTACACATCGACTACTGTTTTCAATACTTGTCGTTGGCTAGTACAAGGTAAAACCAACAATTTTTTCAAATTTGCCCTAGCGCGGTTAATCATTAACAGCTGACGCTCAAGATTCCTATCTCTTGGATTCATACCAGCAGTATCAACCAGAACCAATGAATAATCTGCATACTTATCCAACACATCATTCAAATCAGAATATTCATTAACAACAACAACAGGGACGCCTAATATTCTCCCAAACGTTCTCAGCTGCTCGTGCGCAGCAATCCTGTAAGTATCCGTAGTAACTAACACAACACTATCACTACCGTATTTTAGAACATGCTGTGCCGCGATTTTACCAATAGTTGTTGTCTTCCCAACACCTGTAGGCCCCATAAAAGCAATGCAGCCTAACAACTCACTTGTCTTCACTCTTGTTGGAATATGATCAGCTAAATGCGCGAGTACTCTATTCCAATCATCTTCTCTGCCTAGTAAATCAATATCATCCAGCAATCTTGATGATACTTGATCAGAGATTCCGAGTCCTTTTAGCTTTTCTTGAACTTTCACTAAAGCTGGGATTTTCTGGTTTTGAGTAGTTTCAGGCTCAGCAGCTTGGCGATTCTTTTGATTTTGCAGAAATGCTTTTACTTCTTGAAGCTCTTTCTCCATTTCTTTAAATTTTTGATCTTTAGCTGAGTTTGCGACAGAAAGAGCTTCTTCAATTTTTGGGGAACCATCATCTACTGCAGAAAACGGTGCATCCTCTTTTTGTTGAACTGCCGGCTCAACATTAGAATATTGCCTAGCGCTCTCAATCCGTTGCTTATAGGTCAAACTTGCTTGTTCTTCTTGAACTGGCGCCCTATTGGAAATAGAAACTTTATTTTCATATGACGCTTTCGGAGTGTTACTAGCGCCATGATCAACAGGAATCGAGGCCATATTAGTAGGCATGCTACCGTCATAATCAAGAGCAGCAACAATTTCGATCTCCCCACTTGGAAGACGCTGGTTAGACAAAATTACGGCATCCGGGCCAACAGCATCACGAACTTTCCGTATTGCTTGACGCATATCAGGTGCACGGAACCGTCTTATCTGCATGAACTGTCAATTCCTTTGGGTAATTTTACTTACAAATCCATAGCTTACCCGAAAGATTTAGATAAATACAGATGAAAAATAACTTCAACCAGATGATTTTATTGTCCAATAACTCCAACCACTGTAATTCTCTTATGATCAGGCACTTCTTGATATGACAACACAGCCATACTTATTGATCCATATCGCATAAACCGCGCCAACATAGGCCTAATTGGTGCTGACACAATCAGAATTGGCGTATTCCCCATAGCCTCTTGTTGTTCTGCAGATTGTCTTAATGACGTCTGTAGCTGTTCCGCCATAGAAGGCTCCAATATTAAAGCTTCTTCATTTTTCACTCCAGCTTGCTGACTTTGCTGAACCGTCTGCATTAACATTTTTTCCAATTGAGGCTCTAACGTCAAAACAGGAACCTCTTCAACACCATCAGCAAGCGTTTGAATAATCAATCGAGACAAGGACATCCTAACCGCGGAAGTAAGAATCATAGGATCCATCGTTTTGGGCTGAACCCCCATAATAGACTCAGCAATCGTCCTCATGTCCCTCAAAGGAACACCTTCTACCAATAGATTTTGCAATACTTTTAGTAGAACACTAACAGGCACAGTATTAGGAACTAACTCTTCAGCAAGTTTAGGATTATGCTGTTTTAACAATCCTAGCAACTGCTGAACTTCATCATGCCCAATCAATTCATAAGCATGCTTATGCATAATTTGATTAATATGAGTGGCTACAACTGTACTCACATCGACCACTGTATAACCAAAGGTCTGAGCTTGATCCCTTTTTTTTGTATCAATCCAAACTGCATCCAAACCAAATGAAGGATCTTTTCCGGGAATACCATCTATTCGACCAAACACCTGACCAGGATCTATTGCCAAATCTTTATCTGGGTGTACCTCAGCTTCAGCCAAGCTAACCCCCATTAAAGTAACTCGGTAGACATTAGGCATTAAATCCAAATTATCTCTTATATGAACACTAGGAACCAAAAAACCTAAATCTTGAGACAACTTCCTTCTAACGCCTTTAATTCTTGCTAACAGCTCACCACCCTGAGACTTATCTACCAGAGGAATTAACCTATAGCCAACCTCTAAACCCAACATATCAACTGGAGCAACATCTTCCCAACTTAAATCCTTTACTTCAGGTGCTGGTGCAGCAGGGTCTCCAGGTTTGGCTGGAACAGAATTCGCGCCCGCTTTTGTTCCGGCCTTTGGATTGGCTTTTTCTTTTTTTCGATGATCAAGAAAATACCCCAACCCACCTACAGCAAGCGCCAGAGATAAAAACGAGAAATGAGGCATTCCGGGGACAAGGCCCATCACAGTAAGAATTAAAGCAGCAACATACAAAGCCTTAGACGAACCAAACATTTGCCCAAAGACTTGATCCCCCATATCCCCAGTTTCATTAACACGCGTAACCATAACTGCAGCGGCAGTAGACAACATGAGAGAAGGGAGTTGAGCAACCAATCCATCACCAATAGTCAGCAGAGAATATAACTCAACAGCCTCAGCAAACGACAAATCATGTTGCGACATGCCGATTGCTAAACCTCCAACAATATTTATCCCTAATATCATCAACCCAGCGATCGCATCACCTTTTACAAACTTACTGGCTCCATCCATAGATCCATAAAATTCAGCCTCTGAAGCAATTTCTTTTCGGCGTGCAGTGGCTTCGTTTGGGTCGATCATTCCTGCATTTAAATCAGCATCTATTGCCATCTGCTTTCCTGGCATAGCATCTAAAACAAATCGCGCACTTACTTCCGATATCCGGCCAGCACCTTTAGTTACTACAGCAAAATTAATAATCATTAAAATGGCAAACACAACAAAACCAACAACGTAATTACCACCAATAACGACTTCACCAAAGGCCTCAATCACCTTACCTGCAGCATCACCGCCTTCGTGGCCATACAAAAGTACAACACGTGTAGAAGCAACATTCAAAGCCAAACGCATCAAGGTGGAAACAAGAAGAACTGTAGGAAAAACAGCGAAGTCTAGTGGTCTCATCGAATAAATAGCGACCAACAAGACAACAATTGCTAATGCAATATTAAACGTAAACAATACGTCCAAGAGAAATGCAGGTATAGGGAGTATCATCATTGCCAATAAAGCCAACAATAAGAACGGCACCCCTAAGTGCCCTGTTACAACACTTCTTACACGTCCTAACACTTCCTGCCGATTCACTTCCACTTAGCAAAACACCTTAATATTAAAAATAGCATTATTCAAAAAAACCTTACCCATCCCATCTAAAGTCTTCAGGTACATCAAGAGGTGGCACAGGGCCTGGGTCAGATGCGGCAAACCTTTTAGATTGTTTTAATTGATAAACATAAGCAAGCAATTGAGCTACGGTTTTAAACAAACCTTCAGGAATTTCATCACCAATTTCTGTATGATGGTATATGGCCCTTGCCAATGCGGGAGATTGTATCACAGGGATTTCATAGAAGTTCCCTACTTCTCTGATCTTTAAAGCAATAACATCATGGCCTTTTGCTAGTAACACTGGCGCACTTTTGCTTACTGCTGGATCATATTTTAAAGCAACAGAGAAATGTGTTGGGTTAGTAATAATAACATCTGCTTGAGGAACATCGGACATCATCCTTCTTGCTGCAGCTTGCCTTTGAGCCTGACGAATTTTACCTTTAGTTTCAGGATCACCTTCTTGAGATTTATATTCATCTTTAACCTCTTGCTTTGTCATTTTCATTTTCTCAGCATGCGACCAAATCTGATAAGGAACATCAATCGCAGCGATCAAAAGCAAAGGTAACGAAATAAAAATAAACGCCCAAATTAATATATCCAAAGCATGCACTACAGCTAGGTCTATTGTTTGAAACGTTAAGCCCAAGACCTCAATTAAATATAAGTTTAGGACGACATAAGCCACGCCCATTACCAATAAAACTTTAGCAATTGACTTAAAAAGCTCAACAAGAGACTGAATAGAAAACATTCTTTTTATGCCAGATACGGGGTTCATTTTGCTCAGTTTAGGCATTAAAGGCTCCCAAGAGAAATTAAAACCGCCCATACCAACACTGCCAAGTATCCCTGCAACAGCAAGTACAATCATTAGAAAAACAGTCGATTCTGCCATCCCCACTATGGATTCGTACAAATGAAAAACCAATCGACTGACATCGAATATATCCTCTCGTTCAATGATAAAATTGAAAGAAAAAACATTCATTAAATCGTTTGCAACCAGCGATCCCGTTCCATAAACACTAACTGCAGCAACTATCAACAAAGCAGCAGAGCTAAGATCCTTTGATCTAGCCAAATTACCCTTCTTTTTTGCATCACTTAATTTCTTACTGGTGGCAGTTTCGGTTTTTTCCGAACCATCTTCATTCTCAGCCATCTACTCGAATCCCCCAAGTATTTTTTAACCACCCAATCATTTCATTAAAAAAGAGTCTAAAAATATCCAAAAAGTCTTCTAGCATCACCCAATAAAAAAACATAGCAAACAACATAATTACAGGAAAACCTAATGCAAAAATATTTAATTGAGGAGACGCTTTAGCAACAACACCAAAAGATAAATTCATAATGAGCGCCGCAATAGTTAGTGGAAAAACCATCAACAATGCTTTTTCAAAAAGCCAGCCGCCCAACCTTACTAAATCATAATATTTATCACTATCAAAGCCTCCTCCAACTGGCCAATAGGTGAAACTCTCTATCAAAAATTCAAACATAACATGATGACCATTTACTCCTATAAAAGCCAATCCAGCCATAGACAGATAGTACTGACCTAGGGTTGCAACCGAAATGCCATTTGCAGGGTCATTAGACATAGCAAAACCTAGTCCAGCCGCCATAGCAGCAAGCTGCCCTGCTAATGAAAATATCTGAAAGAGCACAGTTACAACAAATCCCAGGACAACACCAATAATAAGCTGTTCAAAAATTAGAGCGGCCATTGCTAATGATATAGCGTCAAACTCAGGCATCTTAATAACAGGAGTAATAATGACAGAAAACACAAAAGCAAATGCAAGACGAAGAGGAACGGAAACTAAATTAGACCCTATCAAAGGCAGCGCCATCATAAATGCGCCAATACGAAAGAAAGGAAGTAGGAAACTAAACGCCAACTCTATAAGTTGATCGGGATAAAGCTCTAACATCACCCAATTATCATTGGAATATTAGTAAACAATTGAATGGTAAAGTCCGTTAATTTAGAAAGAATCCATGGGCCAATATACATAATAACCCCAATAGTAATGATAAACCTTGGGAGAAATGAAAGCGTTTGCTCATTAATTTGAGTAGCAGCCTGAAAAACACTCACAATAAGACCCGCAATCAAGCCTGGCACCATTAACGCACTTACCAATATAATAATTAGATAAAAGCCACGCCCATAAAGATCTAAAACAACTTGAGGATCCATAATTAAGTACCGAAACTTGCTGCAAGAGTACCCATAATCATAGACCAACCATCAATCATTACAAACAACATTATTTTAAATGGCAAAGAAATAATAACAGGCGAGAGCATCATCATACCCATAGCCATCAATACACTTGCAACTACCAAGTCGACAATAAGAAAGGGGATAAAGATCATAAAACCGATCTGAAAAGCTGTTTTTAACTCACTACTGACAAATGCAGGCATCAAAATTGTAAAGGGTAACGTTTCAAGAGATTCAATTTGCCCTTCTTTACCCGCTAACTTCACAAACAGAGCAATATCATCCTCTCTAGTTTGAGCCAACATAAAATCTCTTAACGGAACAGAAGCAGCATTAATTGCATCTATAGAAACCATTTGGTCATTTAAATATGGTTGCAATGCCTGCTCATTAATTTTATCCAACGTAGGGGACATTATAAATAAGGTTAAAAAGAGAGCCATCCCAATCAACACTTGATTAGACGGTGTTGATTGCAAACCTATCGCCTGCCTTAAAATGGACAATACAATAACAATTCGGGTAAAAGATGACATCATAACCAAGGCAGATGGCAAAAGAGATAACGCTGTCATTATAAATAAAATTTGTAATGACACGCTATAATCCTGCGTTCCATCAGGATTAGTCACCACAGTCACCGCTGGCAACCCTGTTTCAGAAAAAGCCAGTAGTGGCCACATAAACAAAAGCAAAACAACAATAACTTTAAACATCTAATTTCTCATTCAAAGTATTTTGGTGTCTATTTTCTTCTTCTATTAACTCAGAAAAGCTTGATTGATGATTAAATTCTTTCAACTTAGTAATTGAACCAGCTGTCACGCCTAATAACATTTTTTGATTTTCTACCTCAACCATCACTAACTTTTCTTTTGTACCTAAAGATTGTACAGAAATGATATTTATCACCGACTTACCAGATCTAATTTGAAACGATTGAAGCTTCTTATATAAAAACAACAAAACTGGAATAAGAATAAGAACAAGACTTAACGATAAAAACATTGTCCATAGAGGCGATGCCTCAGAGATTTCTTCAACCCCTGATGCACCTAGATTTGAAGGTAAAAAAACCCATATAGCAAAAAAATGCATTTTTAAAAAAAGAGCAATCCTTAATGTCACTTCAACCTTCTAATTCGTTCGTTAGGACTAACAACATCAGTCAAACGAATCCCATATTTATCATTAACAACAACAACCTCACCATGCGCAATCAATGTCCCATTTACCAACACATCCAATGGTTCACCAGCATACCGATCTAATTCAACAACTGACCCTTGCGTTAATTGTAATAAATTCCTAATAGCAACTTCAGTATTACCAAGCTCCATCGACAAAGTAACCGGTATATCCATGATTAAATCAAGATCAGAACCAAACGATTGAGGTGCCGGTGCTGAAGAGAGTTCTTCAAATTCAGCTGGCTGAGCATCTTGCTCACTCATCGCAGCCGCCCATTCATC
Organism: Marinomonas phycocola; assembly: GCF_047525455.1. NCBI lineage: Bacteria > Pseudomonadati > Pseudomonadota > Gammaproteobacteria > Oceanospirillales > Oceanospirillaceae > Marinomonas > Marinomonas phycocola. Next base: position 199,786 of record NZ_JBLIXL010000003.1, on the reverse strand, counting down.
CTCAATACCGTCATCACCAGTTTCACCAGCTTCAGACATAGCCGCAGCCCACTCATCCGCTAACTCACCGTCCATACCTTCCTGATCAGGGGATTCTTCTGACATTTTATTTTCTCATCATTTTACAATTTTAATACTTTCGGTCATTTGAACTGAATATTTATCATTACTTACACCCAGTTTGCCCTTAATAGTGGGTATACCGTTTGCTTTAACAATTACATAATCAGGCATATCAATTGGAATTACATCACCAGGTGTGAATTTAAGAACTTCAGCCAAGCTCACCTTTTTCTGCACCACTGTTGCAGTTAAGTTGACACTCAAATCCTCTACATCTTGCTTTAGAGACCTCCCCCAACGATCATCTTTATCATCAACATCACTTTGAACACCAGCATCTAACAACTCTCTCACCGGTTCAATCATTGAATAAGGTAAAGTAATATGTAACTCACCACCACCACCATCTAACTCAATATGAAACGTCGAAACAATAACAACTTCACTTGGGCTAACAATGTTTGCCATCGCAGGGTTAACTTCTGAGCTAATATACTCAATCTCTAACTCTAAAACTGGCGCCCAAGCTTCTGTCAAATCAATAAAAACCTGCTCTAACATAAGTTGAACAATACGAATTTCCGTTGGGGTAAACTCACGACCTTCGATTTTAGCGTGCCTACCATCTCCACCAAAGAAATTATCTACCAATTTAAAAACAAGTTTCGCATCCAAAATAAACAGCGCCGTACTTCTTAACGGTCGAAATTTAACTAAATTCAAACTAGTAGGTACATACAATGTGTGTACATACTCGCCAAATTTCATTATTTGTAATCCACCAGACGAAACATCCGCTGTTCGACGAAGCAAGTTAAACAAACTAATACGAGTATAGCGAGCAAAGCGTTCGTTAATCATTTCAAGAGTTGGCATCCTGCCACGGACAATCCTCTCTTGACTGGTTATATCATACGATGCAATTCCATTGGGGTCTTTCGGTTCATCTTCCTCAGGCTTTTCATCTGCACCATGTAGGAGAGCATCAATCTCATCTTGGGATAATAAATCTTGAGCCGACATAATAGTTACTGCATTACAAAGTTAGTGAATAATACATCTTCCACGCCACCAGACCCAGTTTCTTGAGTCAATATATTATTGATCGATTCAACGGAAGCCGCTTTCAACGCCATTTTACCCTCCAATGTTTGCAACTCTTCGAAGCTTTGGCTTGCAAAAAGCAACACTAAGCTGTTTCGAATAAGGGGCATATGAATTTTTATCTCATCAATTTGTGTTTGATCACGAGATTTCACCGTCAAATTTAATTGTAAATAACGTTGTTTATTTGCAACAATAAAATCAATAACAAAAGCAGGATCCAATTCTAAATAGATCGCAGGCCCCGTTGCTGCAGCCCCAACATCGCCAACGTCAGCACTTTCTTCCGCATTGACTTCAGCTTCGTCCTCACCACCTAATAAAAAGAATGCTGCGCCACCACCGCTACCAAGAACCAAGAGAAGAGCAACAATTATGATGATTAACTTCTTTTTGCTGCCTTTTTCCCCACTCTCTCCCCCAACATCTAAATCTTCTTCAGCCATTTTGTACTCTCATAATGTTTTTATAGGGTTAAGTAAAATATATTACCCTAAATTCTATTAGAAATACCGTCTCCATGTCACTTATAAACACACTTTAGCTAAAAAGTCACAGAACACTTCAACTATGCATAATAATCCACACCTGACGCGTTCACATAAGAGGTATTTTCTTCAAGAAATGAGTCATCATCATTATCTAATACCTCTTTACCGCCGCCTCGTCCTTCATTAGATGAGGATTCTTGCCCTTGATTTTGTTGAGAGACATTGACATCAACCTTTTCTAAATCAACGCCCTGTTGAGCCAGTTGCTCTCTTAGCCTTTGAAGCTGACTTTCCAGCAGGTCTCTTGCTTGAGGAGTTGCAGCACTAAAGGTAATACTTGCTACATCACCATCCAAAGACACTTTAACACCTAAACTACCAAGCTCTGGTGGGTCTAAATGTATTTCAGCTGTTTGAACCCCTTCTCTCATAATCCATCTAACTTTCTCTCCCATTTCTTGTGACCACTTAGGGTCGTTAGGTGGCACAGTCATCGTCAATACTGGTTGCTGAGTGCTAGTTTGAATACCTTGAGATGTAACAGCTAAAGATGGGCCTCCTATAGCAGTACCCAAAGTAGTGATCAATTTAGAATCGGCATTTGATATCTCTTCTAGTTGGGAATCAAATAATTTCGAATTCTTTAAAAGTTCGGAAGGCTCTACAGGTAACTCTTCATCTACAAGTAAAGAGAACTCAGACAATACCTCTAGCGATGCCTTATTTCCATTTTTTAACGAGCCATCAAAAGAGACTTCATTATTTGATAGCAATGCATTCACATCAACAAGTGAACCTGAATTATTCGAATTTTGAGTGAGTTTGGAAAATAGCACATTCTGCGATTTTAAAGAAAGGGATTCACTTTCTTGATCAACTATCACATCAGCATTTTCTTTTACTACAACTGCTCCCTGCCTCTTCATTTCACCAAATACCCATGCTAAGTTCAAAGACCCTTCATGATTTTTTGCATCAATATCTAAGGATACATCCGAATTTTTGAACGGAGCAGAAACATCAACGTCTTTTATATTTTCAAATACAATAACAGGTTGCTTGAGGGCAGCACCTTCAACATCAACATCAACATCAACATCAACATCAACATTTTCAGAGTTTAGCACCTCATCATTGAGAGACAAGCTTTCGAGTTTTTCATTCAACGTTAGTACCGTTGAAGATGGAATGCTTACTTCATCAGATAAAGAAAGAGTGACAGCATTATTACTCTCAGTATGACTTTTAACCTTGCTATCCAGAAGGGGTTCTCCAATAGCAGAGAAAGCGTCAAGGTCAGAGCTCTTACCCTGCTCGATATCTAAATCTAAAATCGAAGGTCCTGCATCTTTATCATTTAAAGCCAGCGTATCATCAGGGATTAGCCCATCATTGTCACCCTTCACCTTAGAAGCGTCGGTTTCTTCAATATTGATTGGCGAAGGCACCTGTAAAGACACACTTCCTAGATCTGATTGATCCTCTACAATAGGCAAGCTGTTATCATTAACAACGAAAGCAGCCTCTTTGATTGGCAAGTTTTTGCCGTTATTTTCATTCAACAACCCCGCATCGTCTTCACCAACACCAGCTAAATTAGAGTTTCCTTCATCCTTTACTGCTTCAGAATCTAATTTATTTAATGACTTTAAAGGGGCGTCTTTAGAAGGTAATGATCGGTCGTTTTGAACGTCATCTCTTTGCTCTCTCTTAGAATGAAGCTTGCGGTCATTAAAATATGCTTGAGATTCATTATCTACAGCGCCAGAAGGGTCGTTAGACTTTGAATTGTCTGGCGCTTCTCTCTTGGGGGATTGTTTCCTTGTTGTTTCTAAAACCTCGGCAAAGCTCCCTCTGTCCCTCAAAGGGGCGGCACGAGACTCACCAAAAGGTCGAGATGAACTTTTATTAGATGACAGTGGAATAGTAGTGTCTAATTGCATTTGCATAACGGCCCCTTCCTAAAATAACCAATTAGCAATAGCAAAATTGAGGCCAGTTTCATTAGCAATATCGACCTTAAATCACTCGGTCCAATTAAAAATGATCTTAGATTTATTACCTTTAGGTGACACAATCAGCTCTTTACATAACTGTCTAACCAAATACAACCCTCTGTTATAGGGTGTATTTTCTTCACTTATTTTGTCCGATATTAAACTTGAACTATAACCTTTGCCACTGTCTTCCACTGTCACAGTAGCAGTACCTCCTTGACGTTGGTACTCAACATTAATAGTAATCATTACATAACCACTGGTTATTCGACTTAGCCGACTACCTCTCTCCATAAAATATTTAGAAAAGCCTTCAGGGGTACTTTTTAATGCAGAACTAAGCTCTAATACACCGTGCTCTAATGCATTAGAAAATAGTTCTGACAGGACCATAAATAGCTGATTAGAGTACTGACCAAGGCCTGGAATAGTTAACAGGATTCGTAAAAAATACGGCAAAGGATCAATACTCTTTAGTAACTCCGCATTTAAAAAGCACTCAAATGTGAAATTTAAATACTTAGAAACTTGTACAGAAGAAGGCAATTCTGTACAGCTAGATAAAATAGAGTAACCAAACTCTACATCCGATGGCAGGATACATTCCGGATTTTCAATATGTTTCGCAATGCCAAGCAAACGGCATAAATTTAAGAACTTAGGGGATTTATAAAATGAAGGACAACTCATGATAGAGATATCTGAAAGCTGAATTAAAGACACAGAAGGTATAAAAGACATGGTATCTTTTATACTTTTTTCATCATTTAACCATTTAGACATATCCCATGAATTTACAGAAGTTGATATAAGCAAGATGGGGACATCGATACCTAAGTATTTCGCGCAAATACGCTGGAAAGCGGCCAAAATAATACCATCTTCGAAATCCATATCTATACAAATAAAGTTTATATTTTTCAGTACTAGGGACTGCAGTACACTAAAATCCTCAGATAAAACAACGCAATAACCTCTTTCAGACAAAAAGGTCTCCATAAGTCGTAGTTTAGATACGCCTCTACTTATAATGAGTGCTTTAGAATGTAAATGTGTCATCGGGTCACAAAAATTAAATGTCATGTTAAATATATCCAATATTTACCACTGGATATTTAGACGCATCACTACCTACTAGTGCCGTTATTATATACTTATCTTAGTAAGCAAAAACGTATATTTTCCACTAACAATATACATTCACTATAAGTGAAACACTTTAATATTACTGTACAATTACTGTACAATATTTGTAAAATAACAAGCCATAACATTTTGACTCTATTGTTATAGGTGATTTTTGTAGAACAGGTATCAGAACGCTTTCCCAATCATTCTTCAACTCCTTCGTTAGAGCTATAATCAGTACGTATTGTCTGATCCATTTGACTAAAAATAGGTCTGATCATTTCTTCTGATAGCATCATGCACGAGTCCAGAAGCTTAGAATCGAAGTCATTTAAACTACTGAATGCCTTCTCTTTTCTCCGCTCTGCAACGTCAACTTCTGCTCTAAAGAGATCAATAGTCTTTTCTTCGTCTTCAGATAACTCATGAAGTAATAAAATCACGGTGTCTACATCATGATTTATGTCTTTAGCTAATGATGATCTTTCAATCTCTCCATTAGACTGCTCTGAAATGAGCGTTTTTAGAATAATTGCCCTAACTTCGTTTAGGTATCGAGTTGAATCATTTAATGCTCTAGAGCTTGCTTGCATTTCTTTATGTACTATTTGCAATTTTTGTACAATATTCTCATAACCCAACAATACACTCGATTCTATATTTTCGGTTAGCTCATTTGAGACTTTAGCCAACAGAGAACGAAACTTACTCTCCCAAATAGCATAATCAGGTAACGCTACTGTCGCTATATGGGAGCTAAAGTCATCACTAACGTCTTGCTTAGGCGCTGCTAAAGTAATGGGGACTATAGATAGGTCATTTAATTCGCTGCCCAACTCCAGAAGACTATCATCTGCCTCTTCAAGTGTACTGTCTAGTTCTTCAAAACCATCTAATTCATCTAGCTCATCAAAACTTGACAAATCAGAGGTTCCCATCAGATAGTCAGTATTGTTATCTGAATTTAATAAATGCTGTCTTATTCTTTCCAAACCTTGGCTAATTTCAGACAATGGGGACTGACCTCGCTTTACCCTAACAGGAGTATTCCAAACACCACTCCCCATTAGGCGTACCGATTTATGTATAACATCCAGTTCTATTTTTTCAGAAATGAATTCCAACGTTACAACATAACCACAAAACGAGTCATTTTGAGTTACCTCAGTATGATCCAACTGATATACACCACTGTCTAATAAAATTTTATGATTTGTCTCTGCTAATGATAAGAAATGTATTTCATTCATGTACTCCCCAATTAAACTGTCATAACTTTCAGAATCAATGTCTAAAGCCTTTGACAGATCTTCGCGAGAGTTTTCCCATAAAAACAAAAAACTTTCATTTACATCAATAATTTTATGATTCTGATTAAGAAGTAACATTGCTTTAGAGGATTTAGAAAATGCATGACTAATTTGATGAAACTTTAATTTCATATCTTTAGTTGAGGACAGTTGGTTTTCAGTCAAAAAAATCAAGAAATCATTTATCTCATCTAGCTCAGAATAATTAAAATGCGGTGTATCTAAATAAAGATCCCAAGAAATAATTTTCTTAATATTTGATTTAATTAAAGAAAAGTCATAAACAACATGCTTTTTAAAACCATTAAATGAAAAAACAAAAAAAACCAACAAAAATAAAAGAAAGGAAAAAATCAACCCATTAAAATATAGAAGAAAATCCTCTTTATCATTTTCAAATCCAAAACTCAGGTCTAAACTAAAGTCATTAATAATTTTCTCGACAATGAGCATAGCCTCATCATTCTTTTCAGTTATTTTTTCTTTCAACACAACAGAATCAAATAAAAAATTGTAGTTTAATACTTGAGCAGAATCATTGATAATTTTATCAATCTCTCTAATCTTTAAAAAGATTCTCTCTTCTTTTATATCACCATTATGAAAGTACAAAAAAATATCTTTATATAATTCATTAAATAATAAATTAATTTCAATTGCTTTATTCTTTGAGTAGGTATTCTCATCATAAGATTGCACAACACTATTAAACAAGCCAGAAAGTGCAAAAAGCAAAATCCCGAAAAATAAGAATGTAAAAATACATAGCCTTGCATACACACTGGTGAGTTTAATTTTATCTTTCATAAAGTACTTTCTTAATCTTTAAATTCTAATCAGTAAAATTTGATTCCAACAATACATAGACTATGTTCCCATCTTGCATCGTTGACTCAGCAACATTAACCTCATCCCAAAATCTAGCAATCTTCCCATCTAGGTATAAGCTAGATCTATCATAACGAATAGAAGAAAAATACAGTGCAATTTTTTTATTAGGGTAACAAAAAAGCACAAAATGCCCTCTCTCCGCATCCTTTCTTTTAAAATCATTACCTACGTTAAGTATAGAAAACACATCACCTTTAAAGGTAAGGTAAAATTTATCCTTACTCTCATGGTATGACCTTAATTGATAAATACAATCCAGAGATATACTTTCGATTGAACAGGCTACACTTCTTTCAATAGCAATAACATCATTCTTAAAAACACCAATAAACGATATATCACGGAGTTTAATAGCATCTATTTGCAGCGACTTATTTTTAACATCTAAGTTGCACTGTGCTTTTTTAAATGGAGTAAACTCACCCAAAAGCTCACCTTCTCTCGTTTTCCAAAAAGCAGCTACAGACGGAAAACCTACTCTAAAAGGTAACTTTCTTGCAAATGTTATCTCACTTAGAAACTCACATACAAGTCCAAAGATTAAGCCAGCCTGTTCAATAAAAATAATTTTTTTATGGCTTCGATCACCTCTATCAGACTGATTAACAGAACGGGCAATAGAAGAAACAGACCACGAAATATTGTCAAAAAGTAAAATATCAGTTCCACCTTTCCTATAATACGAGAAGCCATACTCATCATTAAAAAAAAGCGATTCATTATATGTAACCACATCCTGAATTTGGTACTTAGGCACTATATATTTATCATCACCTCTTTTAATAACAATAACATCATAGTATAAAGCGTCATATTCTAAAGAAAATTCACCTATACCTTTTTCATAAGTATTATCGGATTCAGTGAGCACTATAAGACCATCAATTTCAATAAATTTATTTCTAGCTAATTCATTAAAACCTGAAACGGGTGAAAAATAGAAGAAAGACTTACCATTTAATCGAATGAGTGAGATATTCTTATTGGAGCCAGAGGCTAACAAAAAACACTCTAAGAAAAATTCAAGGCTTTTCTTAGAGTGCTTAGAAATATAAACATCATCTAATAATTGAAAACTACTAATAGATGAAAACTTTTTCAAAATAAGCACTAAAGAATATGTATACTTATTTTTAAATAGATTCTGCTTCTCCATTATATTTTCATAAAATTGTTTTTTAAGCTCTGCCTTCTCATTTATAAAATCTTCATATAATGACATAGATTTTTGTAAGTCATTATAAAAAATTTCAGCATCACTTTCACTCACACTTGATGCCTCCCAATCTAGCATAGGATATTTTTTCTGAAGCCATAACAAAGAACAACTCGTTTCAACCTCAATAAAAATATACGAGCTGTCATAAAAAATCAAATCATCTCTCATGTTCCCATCTATATAGAAACCAACGACATCTAAGCTTTCAGAAAAGGATTCAACTAAAAAAATAATAAAATCAGGAGACTTATTTTTAAATATTGCTTTGTATTTGAAAAAGAAAAATGGAGGATCACCATTCTCTTTCAAAGATAAAAGTAATGATTTCAATTTTTCAATACTTTCATATTGAAAATCCATATCATAATCAAACTCGTCTTTAATAAAGCACTTCAAAAATATCGCTTGCTTAAAAACATCTAACACTTCAAATAAAAAACAGTTCAGTTTTTCATTAAAACCAATAGATTTTGAAATAATACCAAGAATAAAACGTTTATTAGATAATAAGAAATCTGTTACAGAAGAATTAATTGATGAATTTTCTTCTATAATGGTGTAAAGCTTAAAAAAAACGGCCTTTATATTAGCAATGTTCTTTTGTGGTCGAGACTCATAAAAAAAAATACTACTTTCTAAACAATCTAAAAGAAAAAGCAGCTCTTTATCTAGAGCTTTATGTACTAACATTCACATAGCCTTATGTGTCATTATGAACTTTTAGTCGATAAAAAGCGGCGCATAGCAAACTCATCGCTTTGAAACTGTTCTTTTTTCTGCTCCACCTTATCCTCAGCAGTAACATGTTTTTTCTGAAGCCAGTCCATACTCTCTGTTTTCCCTCTTGCTTTTAGCCACTGTTTTTTCACAAAATTAGATTGCTGCTCAACACGTAAAATCTGTTTTTTTTGTTGAGCGATGGCCTGACCTAATCTGTCAACAAAGTGCTGGTAGTTGGTTGATAAAAAAGCATTCAACCCAATCAGGTTCCTCTCGGAACTGTATTGTTCTGCGTATTCTTCAAGTTGATTTAATTTCTCTTTTTCAGTCTGAAGCTGAGCCTGCTGAGCAGCTAATCGCTTAGCAACATCACTTTCTTCTTGCTTTGCTAAATTAACTAAAATTTGCATTCGAGCAGACTTTTTCACAATATCACCTAATGTATAAATATTTATATAATCTAAAAATACCAAAGCACGGCACTTACGTCATTGACGCCACTAAAGCTTCTAAACTTTGATCGATCGTAAAGCTTTCTTTTAACCCTTGCTGCAAAAACTTTCGAATTTCAGGCATTAATTCTATAGCTTGGTCTGTGTCTTGATCTGAGCCTTTGACATAAGCTCCTACGGCAATCAAATCCTGATTCTGTTGATACTTAGAATATAGCTGCTTAACCCTCATCGCTCCACTTAAATGTGCATCGGTTACAATTTGAGGCATAGCCCTTGAGATTGAAGCTTCTATATCAATTGCAGGATAATGCCCTTCTTCTGCAAGTCGACGAGATAATACGATATGACCATCAAGTATAGCCCTTGATGCATCGGCAATAGGATCCTGCTGATCATCGCCTTCCGTTAATACTGTATAAAAAGCGGTAATAGAACCACCTCCATCTTTTCCGTTACCTGCTCTCTCTACTAACTGAGGCAGCTTTGAAAAAACAGAAGGAGGGTAACCTTTTGTTGCCGGAGGTTCCCCCACAGAAAGAGCAATCTCACGCTGCGCTTGTGCGTAACGAGTTAAAGAGTCCATTAATAAAAGAACATTTTTACCTTGATCACGATAATACTCAGCAATTCGTGTTGTTAACATCGCAGCCCTTAAACGCATCAAGGCCGAATCATCCGCAGGAGAAGCAATAACAACAGAATGAGCAAGACCTTCCTCACCTAAAATATGCTCAATAAACTCCTTAACCTCTCTCCCCCTCTCACCAATTAAGCCTACAATAGTAATATCGGCTTCGGTAAAGCGCGTCATCATGCCGAGTAACATACTCTTACCAACACCACTACCCGCAAAAAGCCCTAATCGTTGGCCTTTCCCGACAGTTAAAAGACTATTAATTACTTTAATCCCAACATCTAATGGCTCGGATATCGGTTTTCTTTCTAGGGGATTAATAGTGACAGTATGTAAACTTGTAAACGATTTTGCTTTAATGGGTCCTTTACCATCTAACGGCTTTCCTAATCCATTAATAACCCTGCCGAGTAACTCATCCCCAACAGGGATCATACTGTCACCTAAAATAGGACGAACACGAGCGCCAGGAGAAATGCCTTCTATTGCCTCTGTGGGCATCAAATAAGTCAAGTCACCAGTAAAACCAACCACTTCTGATTCAACCCAACGATCATTCTTTACCTGAACATCACAGCAATCACCAAGAGCGACTTTACACCCCACAGCCTCCATAGTTAGACCCACCATCCTAGTGACTCTGCCCTCTATAACAGATTTCATAGGGGTGCAATCTATCTGCTCTAATTTTGCTAATCGCTCAATTAGTGTTGTTGTCATTGGCGTCTACATCCACTTGGTTGGTGAGCAACTCCAACTCATCAAAAACTTTCTTAACTCTATTTTCAATGCTTCCATCAACAAAAAAGTTTTTCGATTCTAAAATAAAACCACCTAAGAAAAGGCTATCATCTGATTCTAAATGCAAATTCACAGCATCAAAAACTTGATAGTCTTTCAACAGTTCCAAATCATCGGGGTTCAGAGTCAGTTTAATTTTTCCACCATACTCTTCAATAGAATCAAACATCAACCCCAGTTGAGATTTAAGAATGTGAGAGGAGCGTTCGTTAATTTCAATCTGAGTAATGCTTTCTACAAACCGCTTAATTGAAGCATACAAAATCAACTCAACAGAAACTCGTGTTTCCTTGAGAGGAGACATAAGCTCTTCTACGATCGTTTTTAATTGTCTTTCAACTTGCTCAAATTGAACATGTGCTTGCTCTCTAGCTTCATTGTGGCCAACTTCGAAGCCTTCTTTTTTTCCCGAATCCAGCCCCTCGGCATGACCCACATCGTGCCCTTCAGAATGGCCTTCTTCTCTTCCTTTTTCACGCCCTTCTTCCAAACCTTGGGAAAAGCCTTCTTCATACGCTGCCGAACGAATTTCTTCTAATTGAGAGGCCGTAAGCGGCTCATAAACCAACGAATCTTTATCTACTTCTTCATAAGTAACAGTTGCATCTTCTGTCTTTATCAATAATCCCGATGCAGCGACTTTTTTATCGTTGTTATTACCTTGAAGATAAGGCAATTCCCAACGTTCGTACGCCGTTAATTTCTTTTTTTCTTTATTTACACCATCACTCATTCAATTAGACCATCTGCTCGCCACCGCCACCTAAGACAAGCTCACCACTATCAGCAAGACGACGGGCAACAGCAAGTATTTCTTTTTGAGCAACTTCGACTTCACTCACACGTACAGGACCTTTCGACTCTAAATCATCTTTTAACATATCAGCAGCACGTGAAGACATATTCTTAAACACTTTTTCCTGCATATCAGGATCAGCCCCTTTCAGAGCGAGGATCAACGTTTCAGATTCAACCTCGCGTAAAATAACCTGAATGCCTCGGTCATCTACATCAATCAAGTTATCAAAGACAAACATCATATCTTGAATTGTATTTGCTAAATCCTCATCAACATCCCGAATGGATTCCATCAAGTCAACCTCAACAGAACTGTCAATAAAGTTCATAATGTTAGCTGCCGTTCTAATCCCTCCAATAGAAGTCGATTGCGTTGATTGATTTCCAGAGAATTGCCTTTCAAGTATATTATTCAATTCTTGCAAGGCGGCAGGTTGCACCGTTTCTAGGGAAGCAACACGAAGAACAATATCTAAACGAACCCTTTCATCAAAGTTTGCCAGAATATCGGCTGCTTGGTCTGGATCTAGATAAGAAATAACAATGGCTTGTATTTGAGGGTGCTCATAACGAATAACATCAGCAACAGCCCTAGGCTCCATCCATTTTAACGTATCTAATCCTGTTGTATTCCCACCAAGCAAAATACGATCAATCAAGCTGTTGGCTTTTTCATCACCTAGAGCTTCTTTTAACATATTCCTAATGTACCCATCAGCGCCCAGACCTAAACCAGTTTGGTCACCTACAAGAACCAGAAAATCATCTAGCACTTTTTCAACTTGATGCCTTTGGACATTAGCAAGCTGAGCCATGGCTTGACCAATTCTTTGGACTTCTTTAGGACCCATATGCTTTAAGATTTGAGCTGCATCTGATTCCCCTAAAGACATTAATAGGACAGCCGCTTTTTGAACTGACGATAAATCGGCATTTTGATCTACTTCGCTCATCTAATCTTCCATAACCCATTGTTTAACCACTTGAGCTACACGTTCTGGCTCTTCCGCAATTAGCCCTCGAATAGCATTCAATTGACGTTCAATTTTCTCTGGAGATCCAGGAACCATAACATCTTCAGCACTAACTAGTGATACCTGATCATCTGATATTTCATCTGTTTCATCTGCAAAAATCGAGGCTTCAGCATCTTCAGCCACCGCAATTTTATTTTGTTCGCCCAATGTTTTAAGAATCGGTCTAACGACAATTAATAATAACAAAAGAATAAACAAGCCAACCAACGTAGGCTGTAACAGGCTTAAGAACCATGTCTGTTGATAAAAAGGAATTTCTTCGGCTTCTTCTGGTGGCTCAGGCAAAGCAAATGGCGTATTCACGACATTGATGCTGTCACCTCGACTTGGATTGAACCCAACAGCATCTCTTACTAAAAGAGTTAATCGCTGTAATTCATCATCACTCCAAGGCGTTCTCACTATTTGAGATGTCTCTGGATCAATCGATGAAATATCATCAACCACAACGGCAACAGAAAGCCGACGAACAGTACCTTGTTGACGAACGGTATAACTAATGCTTCGATCTAATTCAAAGTTCCGTACTGTTTCTTGTCTTGATTGACCCGGAGTTTGTGCCGTGTCACCTCCAACATTAGCGCCATTAACATCGGCAACTTCAGGTGCATTAATAGCACCGGGGGGCTGATTTGTTAGCGCTCCAGGAACGCCTGAGTTAGCCGCTCCAGTCCGATTTTCTTGTAATGTTTGTTCGCTTCTAAGAGCCAGTAAATCAGGGTTGAACTGCTCATCAGTTTGCTCCACTGATGTAAAATCCACATCAGCCGATACTTCAGCTTGAAATCGACCAGAACCAACTACAGGATCTAGTATATTGTTTACACGACTTAATAAGACATCTTCAACTTTTCGAGTGTAATCAAATTGCTTACCCGCAATTGATAATTCAGAATCTTGATCTTTTTGACTGAGCAACGTGCCACGTTGGTCAACGACCGTAACGTCTTTGTGACTTAGTTGGGAAATACTAGAAGAAACTAAATTTACAATTGCATCAACTTGGCTAGAATCTAATCGTCTTCCAGGATACAACTCCAGAAATACAGAAGCGGACGGTTTACGTGTATCACGCACAAAAACAGACTCTTTAGGGATAGCGAGATGAACTCGAGCAGACTTTATACTCTGTAAGCTAGTGATTGTTCGACTGAGTTCACCTTCTAAGCCTCTTCGATAACGAGCACTTTCAGCAAACTGAGAGGTACCAAGAGCCTGCTCTTGATCCATAATCTCCATACCGACAATGTTGTCATTAACAATACCTGAACCCGCCAGCTTTAAACGTGCCAAATGATAGGACTCAGATTCGACTAGCAAAGCACCAGAGTTTTCATCTAATTTGAAAGGAATGTTATTTATCGTTAACAATTCGACTATTTGATCTGCATTATAATCGGTAATACTGCTTAATACAGGTTTGTAGTCAGTACCATTACTCCAAAGAACAGCAGCTAGTCCAATAGCTATAGACGCAGCTAAACCGACCATTAATGCCAACTGCCTAATAACAGTTAGTTTATTAAAGCCGGTTAAAAGTTCTACATATAGCTTTTGATCTGATTGAGCTGGAACATTATCCATTTAAGAAAGCCAATAATTTATTATACTTAAATAGGCATGTTCATAATTTTTTCATACGCATCAACAAGCTTATTCCGGACTTGAGTCATTGCCTCAAAAGAAACGCTGGATTTTTGAAGTCCTATCATAACTTGAGGCAAATCCACACCTTCAACACCACGCTCATAAGATTGAGCTAGATTTTTTGATTCAGCTTGTAAAGTATTTACATTATCAACAGCATTTTTCAACATCGCAGAGAAGTCAGCACGCTCAATTCTATTCTCAACACCAGATACATCTCCCATTTTGTTTATGGGATTATCGATCGCACCAGGTTGTTGTACCTGCGAGCGCATGTCTCTCATTTGAGACAAAACTTGATTTATGTCTGGCCTATTTGTGACCATAGCACCCACCCTAAAAAATACCTACTAGAACAGCTTAGCACAAAGATGCTAAAAAGATGATATAAAATCAATCAACGTCTAAACCACACTCTCTCATTTTTGCAATTTTGTATCTTAACGTTCTTGGGCTAATACCCAATTGTTCAGCTACGTCTTTTCTTTTACCATTACAATCGATCAAGGATTGAGCAATAATTCTAAACTCATGCTGCTGAACACCTTGCCCTAAGATTGAAGCCGCATTATCATCTATTTCATCATCACTCGACAAGTCATCAGAAGAAATACTATCAAAAACAACATGCTGCACATCAACTTTATCATTCATGGATAAAATTAGTGCTCTTTGAACAACATTCTCCAGCTCCCTAACATTACCAGGCCATGGATGAGACTCTAATTTACTTTGAGCTTCTAATGTAAGTTGTGGCAGAGACATCCTCATTTTAACAGAATATTTCTCAAGCATCTTTTTAGCGATAGGTAAGATATCCGCTTTTCTTTCTCTTATAGGAGGCCACTTGAGTGGAAATACATTTAAGCGATAATACAAATCTTCTCGAAACCCGCCTTCTCTTACATACTCAGCAAGGTCTCTGTTTGTTGTTGCCAAAATACGAATATTTAATGGAATAGTCTTCTTACCACCAAGACGCTCTACTTCTTGCTCTTGTATAACTCGCAACAATTTAGACTGTAAGCCAATGTCCATTTCAGTAATTTCATCAAGTAAAATTGTTCCTCCATTTGCCTGCTCAAACTTCCCTGCTTGAGAAGAAACCGCTCCAGTATAGGCTCCTTTCTCATAACCAAACAGTAAAGCCTCCAACATATTCTCAGGAATGGCAGCGCAATTTAATGCAACAAAAGGCTCGGATGCTCTTGGAGAGTTCTGATGTATGTAGTTTGCAAGAACTTCTTTCCCTGTACCACTCTCACCACTAATCAAAACAGTAGAGTCTGTAACGGCAACTCGTTTTGCTAAATTTAGTAAATTAATACTCGCTTTATCTATTGCTATTGGTTGAGTATTTTCATCTAAGACTTTTTTCTTCGCATGTTTTCCGACTACAGACAATAACTCCTTCGCCTGAAAAGGTTTTAACAAATAATCAACCGCGCCGTCTCTCATTGCTTCAACTGCTTTGGATATGTCTCCATATGCAGTCATCAGCATAATAGGCAGATCAGGATAATGATCAATAACATGCTTTAACAACTGATAACCATCAATTCCAGGCAAATTAATATCTGATACAACCATATCAAATGGCATATTCTTCAACATGATAATGGCATCTTCAGCATTGTAAACCACTTTACATACATAGTTTTCCAGCATTAAAGTATCTTCTAGTGCTTCTGCCAACGCTTTATCATCTTCTACTATTAATAATCGTACTTCTGACATGTTACACCTTTATAAGAGGCAGGCGAACCAATGCGGTGGTTCCCTGCCCCTGTTCACTATGAAGCTCAAAATGGCCATGATGCGCTCGTGATATCGCTTTCACTACCATAATCCCTAGACCTGTTCCGTTCTGTTTGGTTGTCATAAAACCTTGCTGTATTCTTTCAAGCATTTCAGGTGACATTCCTTCACCAAAATCAATACAATAAATATCCAAAGACCCGTTTTGAATTTCACACTTAATTTGAATTATGCCACCTTCACCCTGAGCCTCAATCCCGTTATTAATAAGATTAACCAAAGCGCCAATCAAGGTGTCTTTATTACATTGTAAAAGGTATTCAGCAACAGGGCTGGACACAAAAAATTCTAATTGCGTTTGTTTTTGCCCACAAACTTCATCAGACGTCAGTTTAAACTCCGTTAAGAAAGACTCTAAATCTAATTTTTCATCTAAATGAATGTCGCTTTTAGAAAACACTAACATGTCTCTAATTTGCCTTTCCATGTGCTGTAAGCGTCCCATTAATTTAGCGGAAAACTTTAACCGGTGCTCCAACCCCAAGTGCTCTTTTTGCAAATGATCGGCGTACAAAGTCGCGGTTGAAAGAGGTGTTCTGATTTGGTGAGCAAGTGCAGCAACCATTGTTCCCATCGTTGAAAGTCGCTCATGATGAGCTAACTGTTTTTGCAATTTATGCGTCTCGGTTAAATCTACAAAAATAACCAATTGCCCAGGAACATTACCAAGTGACGAGGTTTCTACTCGAACACGGCGACCACTAACCATTGTAATCTCATGACCATCATCTTGCTGAGGAGAAAAGCTTTGAGTTACCACTTTAGACCACGACTCTCCTAACAGAGAAAAAGAAAAAAGTCCGTTTGCCGCACTATTCGCCATGATAATAACGCCTTCATCATTGAGCAACAATACGCCAACAGGCATGGATTCAAACAACTGCTTAAACTGGCTCAATAATAACTGATTTTTCTTCTCTTCTCTGGCCTTCGCTTGCTCAGCTATAGCCAGCCTTTCTGATAATACCTTTGCTTGCTTTTGTAATTCATCATAAGAATCAACCAATACAGCAGAAGAAAGAGAAAACTCATCAAAAGCGGCCTTCAAAGCGGCTATTTCTTCATCTTTTGTCACTAAAACTCCGACTTATCAATATTGTATCGACGCATTTTTTCAATAAGTGTTGTGCGCTGAATTTGCAAATGTTGAGCAGCCCTAGAAACTACGCCATTGGCAACCGTCAAGGCTTGACGAATCAAAAGCGATTCTAGACGCTTTACATGCAAATTCAAGTCCACGACATTAATAGCAGGAGAACGAGACCATTGCGTGAGCCTTTGAAGAATCGGCTTCACGTCTTCATGCGTCCATGGAAGAGGCAACCTCCAAAAATTTGGGGCAGAAACAGTAAACTCATTCGTTGGAGAGAGATAAATCACAGGAATCGTTGAGTGTATATTAGATGAGTTTAAAGACCCGACAACAGCAAAGTCTGAATTTGTTATTTCTTCTTCGAAAAGCGTTGTATCAATTCCCATAAAATTCAATAACAATGAGACATCATGCTCTTCAGGCGGTGTTAGGCCATAAATTAATGCTTTCATTCAAACTCCTGTTAACGAATATTACTAGGATAAAATAGCGTCAAAATATCGCTAAAACCATTACAACAATATTTGACTAAGGATCGAGTCAAAAGCACTTTCTGAATCGATTTCATGCTCATAATACTCTAAAGCACCTAAAAAAGGGGCGGATATCATCGCCTGTAAAGACATCAAATTTTCACTATACGAAGGCATTAGTGACTGACCACTATTAGCAACCCACCCAGCAACACTTAAACCATCACTCTTTATTGACTCAATCGTTAACAATGCGTGATTAATACAGCCTAGCTTCATATTTACAACCATAACCACAGGAAAGTTTAATGATTTAGCTAAATCAGAAATTAGCTCACGATCATTCAATGGAACCTTCCATCCACCAGCGCCCTCTACTAAAACAAATTCACTAGGATTTAATAACGCCCCTCTTATAAATCCTTCAAGGCGATTCACCGAAATCACTTTATTATCTTGTAATGATGCAATATGCGGCGCAATAGCAGACTCAAACACAACTGGATTAATTTGTGAATAGCTTAGCTTAACAGATGATGCTTGTTGTATTTTCAAACCATCATCATTAATAAGCTCATCTCCAACCCAAGTTGCGCCTGCAGCAATGGGCTTCAATCCCAAAGAGCGCAATTTTTTACGATGAGCGGCCTTTAAAAGCCCAACGGTTATATAGGTTTTTCCGGCATCAGTATCAGTACCTGTTACAAAAAAACGTTTCTTTCCATTTTTCATACTTATCTAACCTTTTTACGAGCAATGATAAACGCGACCTGATAACTCAAAGGAATACCAACACCATCATGAAAAGCATTGTATTGCGTAACAAACGCCCTCCACATCGAGGGAGTAACACTCGATCGATTATCGGCTTCAGTAACAACTGACGCTCCCACTTTCTTTACCGAATAAATAGCATCTTGAACCGTATGAAAGTGCATCTTCATCGTTCTTACTTCTTTCTGATGTATTTCCAGTCCGCTTTCCAATAAATCAGAAACAATTTTTTCCACAGATGGGTATTGATTACTATGAAGGCGACCGTCAACTTGCTTCCAAGCTTCGCCTATTTCCAGCATTGAGCCTTCACATAAAGTAGAGAAACACCACCAACCTTCAGAGTCCATTATGCGTTTTATCTCGTTAAATAAAGATAAATGAGATTGGCACCATTGAATTGATAAGCTAGAAAAGATCAAATTAAATGAATTATCAGTAAATGGTAAGTTTTCCGCATCAGCACAGATAACGTTAGCACCAGACTCTTTCTCATAAGCAATACCTAACATACTTTCTGATAGATCTACCCCAATAAGCTGTTGAGATAAATAGGACAGTGACTTCAGAGCGTTACCAGTACCACAGCCCAAATCCATCACCCTATCCAACTGAACACTCGGAAGCATAGATAACAAAGAGGTGAGAACCTGTTTTTGGAAATTTGCATGAAAATCATAAGTAGATGCAGCGCGACTAAAACTTCTGGCTAACTGCAGCTTATACGTTAAATCAACATCAGGAGGCATAAATAAACTGCTCAATTAGATCTTTACTCTTTTGCAACTTCTCTAAAAAGGGCTGATGCGCACAATCATCCATGATAGCAATTTTGTGCATCTCACTTTTTTGGGTCAAATCAGATAGCACAGAAGAAGAAACCAATACATCATTCCTTCCATAAATATGTAAATTCGGGCAACCTAAGAGTGAATATTCTCTTCGTACGTCTAAATTTTTCAACAACCTCAATGCACCATTTAAAGCTAAACCATTAAACGCTTCTGGATTTACGCACTCTATAAGCTGCTTTTGCAATGCACGAGGCTCTTTTGCCCCTTTAGTTTGCAACGAAATAAAGCGCCTTAGTCCTTCTTCTGGTGAGTCATCTACTTTTTGAGAGAAATCATCAAATACAGCATCATCCATCCCCATAACCCAATCTTCTTTTTTTACAAAACAAGGAGAGGAAGCAATAGTGATCAATCCTTTCACGCGACTTGACCTTCTCGCAGCAACATAAGCAGCAATGGTCCCACCTAATGACCAACCTAACCACCAACTTGAGTCAGGAGCAATCTCCAGTAACTGTTCAGTTAATGCATCAATATCATAATTAATACCTAACCCAGTTAACTGCACACTGTCACTATTATTTGTTATCCCAGGCAGGTCAGCGAGAACAACATAAAAATGTTCACTAAGCGCTTCAGCAAGTGGTTGCATACTTTCTTTTGGCATCGCCCAACCAGGAATCATAAAAATAGCCTGCTTTGAGCTGTCACCGAAACATTTATACTCTAACTGAAATCTCATTACTGCACCCTTTAAACAATCTGCTTGTATTAGCTTGGCAAAGAATATTCTAATGCATTAATCAATGAATCAATATCATCAATACTATGGGAGGCAGATAATGTAATACGCAACCGAGAAGACCCAACAGGGACAGTTGGAGGACGGATTGCGGCACACCAAATACCTTTGTGTTTCAGCTTTTCGCTCATTTCTAATGCAACTGAACTTTCACCTATTAAAATAGGCTGTATTGCAGTAGGCGATGACATTAAATCAAAAGGAAATGACTGCATTTTACGTCGAAAATAGCAAATATTACTTTCAAGCTTACCTCGTAAGTCCTCCCCTTCTCCAGACTGTAATAAGCTCACACTTTCACACGTAATACTGGCCATTACAGGCGACATTGCCGTCGTATAAATATAAGGCCGAGCAAACTGCGTTAAGTAATCGGCCATAACGTTACTCGTTGCTACAAATGCACCAGCGGTACCAATCGCTTTTCCAAAGGTTCCCATGAGTAAAGGGATATCATTAAAATCTAAACCTTCAACCTCCATACTGCCTTTACCTAAACGACCAACACACCCTATTCCATGAGCGTCATCAACCATCATTAAAGCATTGTATTTCTGAGCGATCGACGACAAATTCGCAAGGGGCGCCATATCCCCATCCATACTAAACACACCATCGGTAATCAACAACGAACCTTCTAGCGATTTTTTAAGAAGCCTTTCACAAGAAGCAACATCATTATGAACATAACGTCGTAATCTACTGTCTGACAACCTCGCTCCATCAATTAATGAAGCATGATTAAGCTTATCACTAATAACATCTCGTGTTTTATGACCAAGAGCGGCAACCGCCCCCAAATTAGCCATATAACCTGCACTAAATAACAGAACCCGCTCGCACCCAAGCCATTGAGCAATCTCATTTTCCAATTTTTCATGGGAAGACGTATGACCAATCACAAGATGGGATGCACCACTACCAACACCACACTCATCAACAGACTGCTTAAGAGCTTTAATTAGCCGAGGATGATTCGCTAGACCTAAATAATCGTTCGAACAAAATGCCACATACGGTTTCCCGTCCATTACAACCTGCGGTGTTTGGGCTCCAGCCAACACCACTGGCGCCCTCATTAAATTTGATTGCTGTCGCTCTAATAGCGAACTTTCAATCCAATCAGGTAATTTAGGCATGCACACTTGCATCGTAGAAGAATTTATCTTCTTGCTGTTTTTTCACTTGAGATAAAATTGCTTCTTTTTCAGCATCGTCAGAAAGCGCCTCTGTCTTTTCTGTGTTGATACCCAATTTATCAAACAATTGCATGTCCTTATGAGCTTCTGGATTAGGTGTCGTAAGCAGTTTTTCACCATAAAAGATTGAATTCGCACCAGCCATAAAACACAAAGCCTGCATTTGCTCATTCATACCTTCTCGACCAGCAGACAAACGAACATGAGAGGTTGGCATCAATATACGAGCAACCGCTATGGTTCTAATAAATTCAAATGGCTCTAAATCATCAACATTCGCCATTGGTGTTCCTTCCACTTTTACAAGCATATTGATTGGAACACTTTCAGGGTGTGGCGTCATTTGAGACAGTTGACGTAAAAGCCCAATACGATCTTTTTGCTCTTCACCCATACCCATTATGCCACCACAACATAATTTAATTCCCGAATCACGAACGCGTGATAAGGTATCTAAACGCTCCTGATAAGAACGAGTGGTAATGATGCTATCGTAAAATTCGGGGGAAGTATCAAGATTATGATTGTAATAATCTAATCCAACATCTGATAACATTTCGGCTTGCTTATCATTTAGCGTTCCCAAAGTAACACATGATTCAAGACCAAGAGATTTAACACCTTTGATCATTTCCAAAACATATGGAAAATCTTTTTCTGACGGGTGCTTCCAAGCTGCCCCCATGCAAAAACGTGTTGCGCCCTTCTCTTTTGCGCGAACCGCTTCAGACAGTACTTTATCTACTTCTGCTAACTTTTCTTTCTCCAATTCAGTATTATAATGACCACTTTGAGGGCAATACTTACAATCTTCAGGACAAGCACCTGTCTTAATCGACATTAGTGTACTAACTTGAACTTCGTTTGGTTTAAAATGTTCACGATGAATTGTCTGCGCTTGAAACAACAGATCCATAAAAGGAAGATTGAACAAGGATTGGACCTCAGACTCAGTCCAATTGTGTTTTAGCTCAAAAGATGAGTTTGCAGACATATTTACCTCAAGTTATAGTATAAGCAAGGAGAGCAATACTAATGATATGGAACCCACTGTCAACCAATATAACAACTCAGGTTTACTACCTAGCAACCAATAAACACTGCTATTTGTGCAACGCGCCATCAAAAAACAAAATTTGCGAGTATTGTAGCCCCTATTTATCGATCAATGACACGCATTGCCAACGCTGCTCTCGCCCAACAAAAGTACATTTAATACTATGTGGTCACTGCCAAAAAGACAGAAGAAAGCAACAAATAACAAAGATCGTCGCCCCTCTAAAATACGACGACATCGTTTCTCACCTAATAAAATCCATTAAGTTCCAGCAACAAACCTATTTCCTCCATATATTAATTCCTTATTTATGCAGCGCATTACAGAAACACTATGCGACTACTGACTGGCCAGACGAAATCATCCCCATTCCAAACCATCCAGAAAGAATTAAACAAAGAGGGTTTTGTCAAACAAACCTGATAGCAAAATTCATTCAACGCTATTTAAAAAGAGATATAAAGATTAATACGAGATCCCTCAAAAAAACACTCAACACACCTGCTCAGCACACTTTGAATAAAAAAATGAGGGAAAAGTCTCAAAAAAATGCCTACACAGTAACAAATAAAATCGGCAAACATGTCGCACTTATTGATGACGTTATTACAACAGGGAGCACCACAGACGCCTGCGCACTCGAATTATTCAGACATGGCGTTGAAAAAATAGATGTATGGACACTCGCGAGAACACCTTAGAACCCATAACGCAAACAAATAAACTCGCTCTAATTAATCACTTTCTTTACTATATAGATTAATTTTATTACGTGGACTTAATTGCCATGCCTTTACAAAAAACAGATGCTGAATTAATTCAATTAGATAAAGAGTTGCTTTGGCACCCATACACATCAATGAGCCATCCCACTCCTCACTTTTTGATAAAAAAAGCAGAAGGCTCACGCATCACGCTATCCAACAACCAAACATTAATTGATGGCATGTCATCTTGGTGGAGTGTTATTCATGGCTACAACCACCCAACAATTAACGAAGCAATGAAATCTCAAATTGATGATTTCTCTCACGTAATGTTTGGCGGCCTCACTCACGAACCGGCGATAGAGCTTGCCAACACTCTCATCAAGATCACACCAAAAGAACTCAGCCGAGTGTTTTTTTCTGACTCTGGCTCTGTTGCTGTAGAAGTCGCACTCAAAATGGCCATTCAATACTGGCATTCCGCAGGAAACCCTGACAAAAAGAGATTCATAACACCTAAAAATGGCTATCACGGAGACACATTTGCCGCTATGTCTGTCTGCGACCCAGTCAACGGAATGCATAATTTATTTAAAGGCACCCTAACAGAGCAGTTTTTTATCCCCTCTCCTCCAACTGGCATAGACACACCAATCGACGAAAAATACTTAGCTCGCATCCACCAATTAATTAAAAAACATCACACAGAAATAGCAGGATTTATTCTAGAGCCAGTTGTTCAAAATGCAGGCGGCATGCGTTTTTATAATCCAATGTATTTAGATCGGATCAAAACACTCTGTGATGACTTCAATATTCTGCTTATTTTTGATGAAATCGCTACAGGGTTTGGCAGAACAGGGAAAATGTTCGCAACGAATCACTGCAACATTACGCCTGACATCATGTGTGTTGGCAAAGCACTTACTGGTGGCTACATCACCTTAGCCGCGACGATAACCAATGATAAAGTCGCTCTTGGCATAAGCGATAAAGGCGGAGTATTTATGCACGGCCCAACATTTATGGGCAACCCACTCGCCTGCTCTGCCGCAAATGCTAGCCTATCTCTTTTAGCTTCCTATGACTTAGAAAACCTCATAACCAACATAGAAACCAACCTTTCAAAGAGTTTAAATAAATGTAAAGCATTAGAAAATGTTGCAAATATTCGCTGCTTTGGAGCCATTGGTGTTGTTGAGCTCATTACCCCTATAGATCAACACCGAATACAGCCCCTTTTTGTTGAACAAGGTGTATGGATTCGGCCCTTTGGTAAACTAATCTATCTAATGCCTCCATTTGTTATTACAAATAAGGAAATAGAGACCCTAGGTGATGCCATTTACAATGTAATTGCCTCCCTAGAGCAATAGAGAGATAAATCAAAATAGACATACACGAATGATAAAAACCCTTTTAAGACGCATCCTGAAAGGGTTTTATTTACAGTCTATTTTCAGAAAAACAAGAAAATTTAAAAAATTTACATCTGTACTTGATACCAACACACAATCATTTGGAAAACGCCCTTCCTTATTTGCAACCAGCATTTTACGCATAATAAATCTCTTAATTTAATTTTAAAATCTGCACACCCTATACTATTGCTTAAACCAATAAAACACACAGAATCTTACAATCTATCACAATCAACAACAGTCAAAACATTGACCAATCTAATGAATAACTCTTATTCATCTTGAAAATCTCGATATGCATCTGGAGCCAAATCCTCAAAACGAGTAAATTTACCAACAAAAGCCAAACGACACGTCCCTATTGGGCCATTACGCTGTTTACCAATAATAATTTCAGCGATACCCTTGTAAGGTGTATCTTCGTTATAAACCTCATCTCGATAAACAAATGAAATAATATCTGCATCCTGCTCTATTGCTCCCGATTCCCGCAAATCTGAGTTTACAGGGCGCTTATTTGGGCGATTTTCCAAACTACGGTTGAGCTGAGACAAGGCGATTACAGGGCACTCCATTTCTTTAGCAATGGACTTTAAGGATCGAGATATTTCTGAAATTTCATTTGTACGACCTTCGGTAAAACCAGGAATTTGCATCAATTGAAGATAATCAATCATAATTAAAGCGACACCACCATGGTCACGAGCAATACGCCTCACCCTTGAACGCATTTCTGTCGGACTAATTCCTGCTGTATCATCAATAAACAATTTTCTGTCTTTCAACATTTTCACCGCCGACATCAACTTATCCCAGTCCTCTTGCTGCAGCTGCCCTGAGCGCATTCGAGTTTGGTCAATCTTTCCTAATGACGATAACATCCTCATCATCAGCTGGTCAGAAGGCATTTCAAGACTAAACACAATAACCGGCAAATCTGTAATCATTGTCGCATTTTCTACGAGATTCATAGCAAAGGTTGTTTTACCCATCGAAGGACGGCCTGCAACGATCACTAAATCAGATTTTTGCAATCCAGAGGTCATTGCATCCAAATCCGTAAAGCCAGTACTCAGCCCAGTAATAGCACCCTCTTGATGATACAACTCATCAATTTTATCAACGGTAGAGTTAAGAATGTCTGCAACAATTCGTGGCCCACCTTTTTTATTACCACCTTCAGCAATTTGAAAAATTTTCCGTTCTGCCTCATCCAGAACTTCTGCCGCTGTCATCCCTTCAGGATTAAAGGCTCTTGTGGCAATGTCTGTTGTCGTGCTAATTAAAGAACGTAAAACAGATCGCTCTCGCACAATTTCAGCATAAGCGGAAATATTAGCCGCACTTGGCGTCGATTCAACCATCTCCATGAGATATGCCATACCACCAATAGCGTCAAGCTCTCCACGCTTATCTAAACGCTCTCCAATTGTCACCACATCTACAGGCTCAGAATCATCAACTAAACGAGCAATCGCCGAAAAAATTTGCTTATGCTCTGGCCGATAAAAATCATCCGGCACAACAACTTCAGAGACTTTATCCCATGCTTGTGGGTCTAACATTAACCCACCTACAACCGACCGTTCTGCCTCAATCGAATAAGGAGGTAATTTTAAAGGTAAGGGAGCTTGCTCTTGTCTATCCACAGTATCGATCCACAGTTACAACTAAATATTAAAAATAAAGATTATCATGCTAAAAAAAAAAGGGCACCTGATGAAAACCACCAAGCGCCCTTTTTTAAGCAAAAGTCAGAATATTGTTATTTCTGACCGATCACTTCTAATGTAACTGCTACAACTACTTCAGAGTGAACTTGTACGTCAATTTCGAAAGAACCGGTATGACGAATCACACCTTCTGGTAGACGAACTTCAGCTTTAGATACTTCAACTTCAGTTGAAATCAATTCAGCGATGTCGCGCGCACCGATTGAACCGAACAACTTACCTTCATCGCCAGCATTCGCTTCGATAGTGAAAGTTTTACCAGCTAATGACTCACCACGAGCAACAGCCGCTTCTTTACGAACAGCAGCTTGAGCTTCTAGCTCAGCACGGCGTTCTTCAAAAGTAGCCAAGTTTGCTTTAGTAGCCATTACAGCTTTTTTATTTGGAACCAAAAAGTTACGAGCAAAGCCCGGTTTAACAGTAACTACGTCACCGATACCGCCTAGCTTGTTTACTTTGTCGAGTAGAATAACTTCCATCTCGATCACCTCTAATTAATAATTAGCTATTACTTAAATCAGTTGGCTTTTCTTGTATCCTACCTCGAATATCTATAAACGCATCTGCAACAGCCAATACTATTAACAGCTTTGTAAAATACACACTCAGAACAAATAAGCCGACAAGGTAGAAAACAACCAATCCAATTATCCCAATTCTTTTTTTTGCGACAATCCCATGAACAATAGCAATTCCCACCAAAACAAAAACGGGAACCGAAACTTGGGTTAAGACGTAAAACGCTTCTCCAAGGCTTTCACCTAAAAGAATCATACTACCTAACAACAACACCGATACCACAGGCAAACGGAGCTGATGAAATTCATCACGTAAACCGCCAGGGTTATAAAGTGCAGCCTGCCACTTTCTAGATAAGAACAACGCAGTAACCGCAACAAAAACCTGAACAGTAGAAAGAGCAACAACGACCTGATTAAAAATCGTTCCTTTATCTGGCATTTCTACCTTCTGCTCATTCAAAAACAATTGAACCATTTCAATTAATAAATTCAATAAACCGGGCATTAAAACAGGTAGAAGAAAAACTCCTAACAAAGCCAGAAAACTGGCTGCTGTCAAAACAAACGCCCAAGACATTTTTGTACGTAACAAATATCCCAATAGCATGACTTGAATTAACACAATAAACGCTGTTGCATCGCCTTGGTAAAACCACAGCATTACTGCGGGTAATCCACCCCACGCAAGCACAGGAATTGCTTCTGCAATACCTTTTCGAAGTACAACCAGACCTAAAATGGCAGACGCCAGCCAAAACATAAGTGGAATAGCGCTAAACGCAGCAACACCAATAATGGCATGCAAACGACGCTTCATCACCCAGTTCGCTAGTGTACTCATGAAGTACCCCGAATCACCTATTAATTAAAGTGACTATCAGTATATGGCAAAAGAGCAATATAGCGAGCACGCTTGATAGCAGTCGCTAGCTGACGCTGATAACGAGCCTTAGTGCCAGTAATACGGCTAGGAACGATTTTACCAGTTTCAGTAATATAACCTTTAAGTGTCTCTAGATCTTTGTAATCGATCTCAATTGTACCTTCTGCAGTGAAACGGCAGAATTTACGACGACGAAAAAAACGAGCCATGAGTATCTCCTAATCCAATTAATTATTCAGCAGTGTCAGAAGAATCATCTTCTTCAACGGAATTTTCTAAAGCACGCTCTTCACGTTGAGGAGCTGGGCGACGATCATCACGACCTTCAGACGCTTTAATTGGGGAAACCTCAGTCACTGCCGCTTTACGACGAATTACCAAATTACGGATAATTGCATCGTTGTAACGGAAAGTTTCGTTTAGTTCAGACAAAACACTTTCAGAAGTCTCAACGTTCATAAGAACATAGTGAGCCTTGTGAATTTTGTTGATTGGATAAGCTAATTGACGACGGCCCCAATCTTCTAGACGATGAACTTGACCACCATCTTCAGTGATCAAGTTAGTGTAACGCTCGATCATTGCAGGGACTTGTTCACTTTGATCTGGATGAACCAGAAATACGATTTCATAATGACGCATTGAAGCTCCTTATGGGTTCTTAGTCTCCACGCTTCCCCCGTTAAATAAGCTGTGAGACAAGGAGTATTGATTTACGGGGTGCGGTATTATATAACAGCCACCAAAATAATGGAACCAAGGATTTTAAATTATGGTCAATCAATCTAAAGCAATGCTACTAGGACTTATTGCTGTTTTACTTTGGTCTACTGTCGCCGCCGCATTTAGCATTTCTCTATCTCAACAAAGCCCTGCTCAGTTATTGTTGATAGCTTCTATTTCATCACTTTTATTTTTAATCGTATTGATTATGTACAATAAACAGTGGGGGGAACTGGCGCATTACGCATCAACAACATGGAAAACCTCGTTGTTTTTTGGCGCTATTAATCCGTTCATTTACTATTTAGTTCTTTTAGAAGCCTATAAACTACTGCCCGCTCAAGAAGCCCAAGCAATCAACTACACTTGGGCAATTATGCTCAGTTTTATGGCCATTCCAATTTTAAAGCAAAAATTGGTATTTTTTGACATTATTGCAGCGACCTGTTGCTACTTTGGCGTACTGGTTATTGCAACCAATGGAAATCCAACAAGCCTGAATTTCAGTAATCTAAATGGTGTTCTTCTAGCGTTAGCTAGTACGGTTATTTGGGCTATGTATTGGCTATTAAACACCAAAGACAAGCGCCCTAGTTTAATTGGTCTAACCCTGAATTTCACTTTCGCATTACCATTAATTTTCCTCTATTGGGGAATAACAGAAAGCAATAGTGCATGGACTGTTAAGGGCATTTTAAGCGCGACTTATATTGGATTATTTGAGATGGGTCTCACATTTGTACTTTGGAACAGTGCATTAAAACTCACGTCCAAGGCAACAAAGATCGCCAATCTCATTTTCCTTTCACCTATCCTATCGATTTTCTGGTTGTCTCAATTTACAGATGAACAAGTAAAAACCTCGACTATTGTCGGCCTTGCCTGCATACTGATTGGACTGACCGTACAGAACATAGCAAAGTCCAAAAGAGTGAAATAATTTTTTGAATAAGGAACCTCATGCCCGCATTTATTTACTTGTTATTACCTGTTCTTTTTTGGTCAGGAAATTACGTACTAGGAAGAGTGACACTTGACACAGGCTTAGATCCTTTTTTCCTTTCCTTTGCACGCTGGACACTGGCTTGCTTGCTTACTCTCCCTTTTGCCTATAAAACACTGATAGCCGAACGAAAAACAATCGTCAATAACTGGAAAATGTTGGCTTTTTTTGCATGGTTTGGCGTGTGTAATTACAATTTATTTCTATATATAGGATTAACCACCACCAGCGTAACCAATGCGGTGCTACTCAACTCTGTTATGCCAGTAATCATTCTTATTGCAGCTAGAATTCTCTTAGGTCAAAAAACAACGTGGATACAAAACACTGGAATAATCATCTCAACTCTGGGCGTTACTAACATTGTTAGCAAAGGGACACTGGACACTCTGTTGCACCTAACGTTTTCTACTGGAGATTTATGGATCATTGCAGCCGCAGTTTGTTGGGCTATCTACTCTGTACTCATCGCTAAAAAACCCAAAGATCTCTCCATGCTAGGCTTTTTTTCCAGTACAGCCCTAATAGGCACCTTTATTCAAATCCCCATCGTACTGCTCTTCGGCAACCAAAACATTAGCAATGTAACTTCTTTAGACTGGATAACCATTGGCTACATATCTATTTTTGCTTCTATCGGTGCTTTTTTATGCTGGAACACAGGCATTCAAAAACTAGGCGCAGCAACCGCAGGTCACTTTATTCACCTAATGCCTGTCTTTAGCATTCTTCTGTCTTATATTTTTCTCAAAGAAAACCTTTATGACTACCATATTATTGGTATCGTTCTTATTTTCGGCGGCATTTTTATTGCCACAATATTAAACAAGATCAAACCAAGTAAAGCCGTTACTCAATAACGCAGTATCTCATTCTTACTAAGCGGCACACCCCCCAACAATGAGCCTCCAAACTATGAGCGCCTCGACAGTCGAGCGCTGTACAAAATACTTGCAAAAATAAAAATCATGCCAAGTACAGCAAGTAAATTTGGAATATGCCCCCAAATCAACCACCCCCAAACCCCACTAAAAACCACGCCAATATAACTTATCGGTGATACCACACTTGCTGGCGCATAAGTATACGCTTTCGTATATAAGAACATACCAATATACAGTGCTCCAGCAACAACCCCCACCCATACGAATAAAGACAGAGGAACATACAAACTTTCATTTTGAAAAAGGGCAACAATAGAAGAAAGAAAAGCGGATACGGCAAAGTAAATAGTCATTGTTTCTTCACTTCTTACTTCTTTCGAAAGCATGCGAGTTGTAACCATTGAAAACGCCAATCCAACAGCAGATGTTAAGCCAATCAAATGCCAAAAATTAACATGTGTTGGCGTCGGTTGAATAATAAATATCACTCCCACAAAACCAACGATAAGAGGAAGCCATCGCCTAACAGGAATACGAGTTCGGTGCATAATTAATACGACAAAAGGAACACATAGAGGTGCACATGATCGTAACAAAGAAGCCTCAACCAAAGGAATGTGATTCAAAGCATAATAATAAAAAATAAAACCTGTAAAGCCGCCCATACTGCGAAGAAAATGCACCTTCCAAACAAAAGCAGGATGCATTTTCCAGTGGCCTCTTTGTTGAGGTAAAAGCAATAACAGGCAAAGTATACTTTGCCAGAATACCAAGGTAATAACAGCGATTTCTTGCTGAACCACTTTTACCGCCAATGCAGCAATTGACATAATAAAGGCGTAAGCAATGGTGGCATAAATCCCCTTACTTAAGAGGCTTGGTGACATACTAGACGCCATATTTTCTCTTACTCATTTCTCAATTTATCTTTACCTAAATAACGTGACAGGGCTGAATTTGTTCCATATCCATCTAACAAAGACACATCTCCATGCTCAAACACTTCACCAGATTGGATTAAAATGATATTGCCTCCAGCCAATTTTGCCTCATGAGGATGATGAGAAATAAGCAATGTTGTTAACCCTAAATCACGAGTTAAATCCACCACCAGCAATAACATCTCTTCTCGCAGACTAGGGTCCAAAGCACTAAAAGGTTCATCCAATAAAAGAATCGGTCTTTTTCTTACCAATGCCCGAGCCAGAGCAACTCGTTGAGCCTGCCCACCCGAGAGCATATCTGGAAACTTATGCATTTGCTCTTTCAATTGGGTTTTATCCAAAGACCACTCAACGGCTTCGCTTTCAGGTTCCGTTAACTTCCCGCTTGGGCGTAAACCAATTGCAATATTTTGCCAAACCGTTAACTGTGGAAACAAGTTATCACTTTGAAATAACGTTGTAATCGGTCTTTCATAAGGTGGCAGCCCTTGCAAATCATCATTACCAAACGTTAATCTTCCATTTCCTTCTATAAATCCACCTATGAGTTGCAGTAAAGTACTCTTACCTTCCCCACTGCCGCCAAGAAGAGTCGTCAAACCTTTACCAATCACCACTTGGTAATGAGCGCTAAATGAAGCCCAAGAATAGGTTAAATCAATGTTTAACACGCTTAACGCCTCCAATAATACGAGTAGAGAACATAAATAACACAACACAAAGTACAACCAATACAACAGCAACACTCGAACCTTGCTCTAACCGATAAGATCCAATTAATTGAAATAGATATAATGGTAGAGACAGCAACCCAGATGAACCAAATAAGGCAATCACCCCCATATCACCTAAACACAATAAAAGTGCGTACCCAAAAGCCTGAGCAACACTTCCTCGAACAATCGGCCATTCCAATAAAAATCGAGCTTTCCCCCATATGCCTAAACTTGCATATAATAAACGATAACGCTTCTCTTGTTGATAAAATACCGGCATCAATGCCCTCAAAACAAAAGGCAGTGCTGTCATTCCATTCACCCAAACAACAATCCAATACCCTTGATCAAACCCCAAACCAATCTGACGGAAAACAAGAAACAACCCTGTCGCAATGACTAAACCGGGTATCATCAAAATACTGTTCCCTAAAGACTCAACCAGTTTAGCAAGCCATTCCAATCGCGGCTGACAATGCCCATAACGAGCAACAAAAACAAAGCCAAGCCCTAAAACCACACTTAATATCGCTGCTGGTATCGCAATCTTTAAAGACACTCCTACGGCTTGCCACATTTTTTCATCTTGTAATGTTTGCCAGAATACAGGCGAAAAAATAGGTTCTAAGATAGCAATAAACGGAGGCAGGATCAGCAACAGAGCAAATACAATTGCACTAATATCAAAAAACTTATTCCAAGCACTGTCTTTTAAAACATATCCTTTCAGAGTTAGCACACTGTTATCTTGCTTCAAAGGTAAGGAAAAACGATAAATTAACATGGCCACACAGCTGCATATTAACACTTGCAATAGGGACAACACACTGGCTTTAGACACATCAAAATCAAAACGAAGCGCCTGATAAATAGCCACTTCTAATGTACTGGATTTAGGGCCACCACCAAGGCTTAGCACAACGGCAAAACTGGAGAAACACAACATAAATATCAGTACAAAAGCCCCCGGCAACGCTTTTCTTATATAATGCCATTCAATTATTTTAAATGCTTGCCAACGAGAAAATCCCAACTGAAGGGCAAGTCGCCATTGTGCTTGAGGAATCAGACCATGAGCTTGCACCAATAGGCGCACTGCCAAAGGCAAGTTAAAAAAGAGGTGAGCTAATAATATCCCCAAAAGCCCATATAAAGGCAGCTCGATCCCTGTCCATGCAGTTATCCACCCACTTCGTCCGTAGACAACAACAATGCCAAGAATAGCAACGATACTGGGCACAACCATAGAAACAGCAAACAATTGGAACAACGCATTACGTCCGAAAAATTGTCGGTGCATCAAAGCCGAAGCGATGGGGACGGCAAGCCCAATACTCAAAACACTGCTCAATAGAGCCTGCCAAAGAGAAAAGCGAACGACACGCCATAAATAGGCACTGGATAAGTAAGACATCCATCTATCCGCTTCTCCATAAAATAAAAGAGCCGCCAAACTGGCAGCTCCTATCAGAGTAAACACAAGAATAAGAAAGAAGGCAGGCAATAAACGCCATTGAACGAATGACATCGAAAACGCACCTATTCTTGTTTTCACTATCTTGTTGTTGCTTCTAACCACTCATCTACCCAAGCACTGCGATTACTTGACACATCTTCTGCGGAAAGGGTAAGTACTTTTGTCGGTTGCTGCAATAAGGAAAATGCTTCAGGTAAGGCGGTTTCTGTTTTAACAACAGGGAACATCCAATTACCAGTCGCAACATGAGATTGGAAACCATCTTCTAAAATAAACGACATAAATTGGCTGGCTAATTCCGGATTAGGCGCATTGTTTAATTGCGCAGCGACCTCCACTTGAGGATAAAAACCTTCTGATGCAGGTGCTGCTTGATATTTATTAACGCCTTCAGCAACCATGTGGTATGCAGGGGACGTTGTATAACTTAACACTACGTCAGATTCGCCTTTCAAAAATAAACTGTAACCGTCATACCAGCCTTTCGTAACAGTAACAGTATGAGAACTCAGTTTTTCCCACGCTTCATCGGCTTTATCGCCATAGACAGATTTCATCCATAATAACAACCCTAACCCCGGCGTGCTTGTTCGAGGATCTTGATAGATAACCCTTAAATCTTGGTTCTCTACAATGTCTTTCAATGACGTCGGTACGGTTGTTAATTTCTCAGTATCGTAAATAAACGCAAAGTAACCTTGATCAAATGGCACAAAATAGTCGTTATCCCATCCATTCGGCACAGTTACTTTTTCGGTATTGACTGAGTGAATGGCTAGCAATCCTGTTTTTTCAGCCGCCGACATTAGATTCACATCCAACCCCAGCAAAACATCCGCTTTTGAAGATGCGCCTTCAAGTTGAATACGAGATAAAATACCAACGGAAGAATCTAGACCAACGTAATTTAGTTCACAACCACACACTTTTTCAAAGTCTTCTTTTATTTTTGGACCAGGACCCCAATCAGAAGAAAATGAATCATAGGTGTATACAGTCAACGTATTGCTGTTATCTGCAATTACAGTTGTTGCCAATAAGCTTGTAGCAAGAACGGTTGCCGGGAAAAAACAAAGAGATGTAAAACGCATTAAGTCGCTCCAATAAAAAATTAACGAGCGGCGTGGTGTGAGGCTGCAAAAAAGCAAGATCTCAATCCCTACGCCAGCATAATCTGGATCAGGTTCAATGGGTTAGCAGGATAAGTTGTGACAACTTATTTATCGCTTCTCAGCCTTATACAAGGCACCCCATGAGATGTGTTCAAGCACGATTATAACGATAATCACAAAAATCGCTAGAAACTTATGATGAGAGGCGTATCAGTGAAGTAACAAGCGGATAGAGAATAAAGACAAAACTCAACGAACAATCAATTTAGCGCTTCACCTACACTATGCAAAACGCGCTCTACAGCACCTTGATTATTCTTAGCGTAGGACATGGATTTTTCTCCCATAAGAAAGCATAACGTTTCATTTTCAAACAGCTGTTTGGTCGACCTTTCAATATCGGCAACCGTTAAACACCGCCAAGCAGCATCGATTTTAATCAAATCTTGGGTAATTTCTTTAAAATTAAACGTATGTTCACCAACCAAAATAGGTTTGGCAAGCAAAGCGGGCTCAATTGGGTTATGGCCTCCTCGTTCAATCAAACTGCCGCCGACAAATACAACATCAGAGCATTGATAATAATAGAGAAGCTCTCCCATTGAGTCACCAATCACTACATCGTATTGAGACCAGTCTTCTATAGTCATTTCACTGCGTTTAGCAACACGATCAAAATGTGCTTTCGCTAATTCATAAACCAACTCAAATCGCTCTGGGTGACGAGGCACCAACAGCAGTAGAGCATTATTAAACATTTTTTGAATGGCTTTATGAGCCTCTAAAAGTAACGGCTCCTCTCCTTCATGAGTACTGGCTCCAATCCATATTGGTAAACACTTACCTATACGCTGCCTCCAATCACTTTCTAACACACTATCAGGGACAGTTAGATCAAATTTAATGTTTCCAGTGACGCAGACAGAATCAGCACCAAGCGTTCGAAAACGCCGAGCATCTGTTTCGTCGTGTGCGCAAAATTGCGTTGGTAGCTGCATGAGCTTTTTAGACAGACTAGGAAATTTGGTGTATTTACGTAAGGATCGCTCACTTAAACGGGCATTAATAATATGAACATCAATGCCTTTTTGCTGACAACGATTTAACAGGTTTGGCCATAATTCGGTTTCAACAATGAGCAATTTAGGACAAGTGAGTTTAGCTAAAAAATTAACAACCGACTTATCCCAATCAATTGGCAAATAATGGTGTTGTACGTTTACTTTAAACAAAGAAACCACCTGAGCGGCTCCAGTCGGCGTCATGGTCGTTATCAATAAATGTTTCTCAGGATTTGTAGCCTGCCACCGGCTTACCAAAGGCCGAACCGCTAAGACCTCTCCCACTGACGCACAATGAATCCAGAGATCCGCATGAATGTCTTCGTCAACCTCACCCATAGCCTGACTAATAGAGTAATTATCATAGGCTTGATCAAATCGCTTAAGCTTACGTAAAATCCAAGGCGTTAATGCCTTTAAGAGCAATTGATAAACCCACATTAGGAATCCTCAGGATCATTAAACTGCTGTTTATGCAATTGAGCATAAGCCCCTTTTCTATTCAGCAAGTCTTGATGTGTCCCCATCTCCACAACATTACCGTGATCAACAACGGCTATGAGATCTGCATTCTCAATCGTTGACAGTCGGTGAGCAATCGCAATTGTCGTTCGGTCTTTCATTAAGGTATCAAGTGCTTGTTGAATTGCGCGTTCCGATTCAGAATCCAAAGCCGATGTTGCTTCATCTAAAATCAAGATAGGTGCATTTTTTAACACAGCTCTCGCTATCGCAATACGCTGCCGTTGTCCGCCAGATAATAACACACCGTTTTCACCTACCATGGTGTCGAGACCAAGTTCAAGCTCCTGTATAAAGCCCCAAGCATTTGCGGCTTCCGCTGCTGCAATAATGTCCTTATCTGAGGCGCCATTTAAATCGCCATAGGCAATATTAGAACGAATAGAGCCATTAAAAAGAACCACATTTTGGTTA
Organism: Marinomonas phycocola; assembly: GCF_047525455.1. Taxonomy (NCBI): domain Bacteria; kingdom Pseudomonadati; phylum Pseudomonadota; class Gammaproteobacteria; order Oceanospirillales; family Oceanospirillaceae; genus Marinomonas; species Marinomonas phycocola. Next base: position 163,360 of record NZ_JBLIXL010000003.1, on the reverse strand, counting down.
ACTAACGCGATGTGCTTTCTTAGGTTGTCTAGGCTGAATTGGTTGATCGGTTCATCATCTAATAGCAAAGCACCTTCTTCTACATCATAAAAACGCGGAATAAGGTTAGCAAAAGTCGATTTTCCTCCTCCAGAACGTCCCACTAACGCGAGCGTTTTACCTGCTGACAAAGAAATAGACACATCCTTTAAAACCTGTTTATCTGTATTAGGGTACGTGAAATTAAGGTTTTTGAATTGAATATCACCCTTTACTGCTGATACCTGCTTAGAGCCTGTGTTTTTTTCAATATCCAAATCTAAAAACTCAAAAATACTTTCTGCCGCCGAAATGCCTTTTTGCAAAATGCTGTTTACTTCTGTCAATTGACGCATTGGTTTACTTAACATGCCCGCCGCACCGATAAAAGCGACAAAATCTCCAGCAGACATAGAGGCACTGATTGTAGAGTCTAACGCCATCCAAATAAGTAACGCTAATGCAACCGCAACAATAAACTGAACAATGGGAACATTTAGTGCTTTTGTTATTTCAAGCTTTAATTGAGAGCGACGATTCTCGTTTGCAGCTTGATAAAAGCGTTCCGTTTCAAACGCTGAACCGCCAAAAATCTTAATAACTTCTTGCCCTTTTATCGACTCTGAGGCCACATCCGTCACACCACCCATTGAGTTTTGAATACGAGTACTTAACTTACGAAAACGCTTTGACGCATAGGAAACAATCACACCAATAATAGGAATAATTAATAAGAACAATAATGATAAACGCCAATTGGTGTATAGCATGTACCCCAGTAATCCAATGACAGTAAAACCTTCTCTTAATAAGGTTTTTATTGCATTCGTAACAGAGCCAATGACTTGTTCAGTATCGTAAGTCAGCTTTGCCAGTAAACGACCAGTAGGCATTGAGTGAAAGTAGCTGGATGGTAAAGTAATCAATTTATCAAACATGCTGGTGCGTAAATCAAATACGATCTTAGTTGCTATTTGTGCCATGAAATACGAACTGGTAAAAGTACCAAGACCACGAATGATAAAAATGCCTAAAATTGCCAGGGGTATAAGCAATCGATTTTCCGTTGCTTGCCCATTTGATACCACATCAACGATGTGTTTTAGCAAAGCAGCAAGAGCAGGCTCCATTGCCGCATACATCATAAAACCTATAACACTTAATACGAGGTAATGCCAAGACCCTTTTAAGTACCTTAGTAATCGAAAATAAAGTTGGCGTCCTGTTGGCTTTTTTTTCAGCTCCGACGACTGTTTGCCCGTTTGACTCATTTACAAATTGGCCTTTTCTATAATTTTAGTGGTGGAGTACCCATCAACAAAAGTCAGCACCTTCACTTCACCACCGGAATTCAGCACATGCTCTGCGCCTACAATCGTATCAATAGAGTAATCTCCACCTTTTACAAGCACATCAGGAGAAAGCGCTTCTATCAATTCTTTAGGTGTGCCTTCATCAAACCAAGTTACCCAATCTATTGCACCAACCCCCTCTAAGACGGCCATTCGATGCTCTAAATTATTAATAGGGCGCTTATCGCCTTTTAAACGTTTAACAGATGAATCGGTATTCACCGCCACAATAAGACGATCACCAAGCGCTTTTGCTTGTTTCATATACGTCACGTGTCCAGGATGTAAGATGTCAAAACAGCCATTGGTAAACACTACTTTCTCATCATTTAATTGAGCTAACTTAATTTGCTCCAACAACTCTTGGGGAGACAAAACGCCGAAATTATTAGTACGAGTTCGAGCAAACATAATGGCTTCAAGCTGTTCAGACGAAATAGTTGCGGTACCTAATTTTCCAATAACGTAACCCGCAGCTTGATTTGCATACTCTACCGCATCTGTTAATCGTTTACTGGTCACAAAAATCGAAGCTAATACAGCAATCACAGTATCGCCGGCACCAGTAACATCAAATACTTCACGTGCCGCTGTAGCAAGTGAAAATGGCGCCTTGCTCTCTTCAAATAACATAAGGCCATCTTCACCTCTCGTAACCAACAAAGCCTTCCAACAATATTGTTTAAGCAAGGCTTCTCCTCGCTGAATCAAATCTTTAGTATCGTGACATTGGCCAACAATTGTTTCAAATTCGCTGAGGTTAGGCTTAACTAAAGTTGCCCCTTGGTAAATTGAGAAGTCCTTCCCTTTGGGGTCCACAAAAGAAGGTACAGAATGTCTATTGGCTAACTGAATTAATGCTTGAATGCCAGATAGGGTCCCTTTCGCGTAATCTGAGAAAATAACCGCATCACAATCATTAATCACGTTACCGACTAGAGATTCAACCTCCACTCGATGATCAAAACTCGCAAAGTCTTCTTCAAAATCCACTCGAATAAGTTGTTGATGGCGGCTAATTACCCTCAACTTAGTGATGGTTGGCAAGTCATCACTTTTAAAAAAATGACACTGGACATTTTCATTAACCAAGCAGGTTTCAAGCGCAGTGGCATTTTCGTCTTTACCGACAATGCCAATGAGAGTCACTTTAACGCCTAATTTCGCCAAACCCAATGCAACGTTAGCCGCACCACCAGCACGATCTTCAACACCAGAAACTTTCACCACCTGAACCGGGGCTTCCGGAGAGATACGGGATGTGCCACCATGCCAATAACGATCTAGCATCACATCACCCACAACCAAGACATGTTTTTCTTTAAAATTCAGATAAGAAGAGTTCATAGCCATAATAGTATTCGATTTTTGAGGTCGAGCATCTTATCATATTCAATAGCTAAGTTGGATACACTAAAAAATAAGGCGCGACAGTAATGATATTGGGATTGATTAAAAAGAATTGCCAAAGCTTTGTTTTTGGACAACTACTCAAACAATGGAACATTCACGGTTTTCACCCTACTTTAAATTACAGCTACGAAAGCTTAACAACAGAGTGGAAAGTCAATCCGGTTGGTAGAGTTAGATTATTAACACAGTGCCGCCAACTTTATACTTTTGCCCATGCCTCTATGGTCGATGACAATCCAGAGTGGGAGGCACGTTTGCGCCCTCTTTTTGAGTTTATCACTCAACGTTACTATAAAGATCATCGCTGGATTTTTTCTCTAGATGATAAATTAGACATTCTCGATGAAAAAAGCGATGCCTATGCACTTGCTTTCGTAATGCTTTCCTTTAGTTTCTATTATCAAGCCACAAAGGACCCACGAGCATTCGAGCTTATCGAATCGACGCACCATTTTTTACAAACACACATGCGTTCACCTAAAGGGGGCTATTACGAGTCCTACCCTTTAGATACGAACGTGGTTCGTCGCCAAAACCCTCATATGCACTTATTAGAAGGGTATATTGCTGCGTACAATAGCACTCAAAAAGATGACTATAAGAATTCAATAATAGAGCTTTTAACGCTAGCAAAAACACACTTTTTTGATACTAATACCAACAGCTTAAGAGAGTTTTTCACTCAAGACTGGCAGTATGATTCCGTTGCAGGGCACATTGTTGAACCAGGGCATCATTTTGAATGGGTTTGGTTATTGCACCAAGCGTATAAAATTGAAGCAGACCCTGATTATTTAACCTTAGCTAACGCATTATGGAAAAAAGCCATTACATATGGCCTCGATCCTAAAGGTGGGATTTATAATCAAATCCATGCACAAACGAATCAAGTCATTGATAAAGAAAAGCGTATTTGGCCACTTACCGAATATTTAAAAGCGCTGTGTGTTCATATTAATCATAAAAAGACTCAAGAAGAACATGTAAAAGAAGCACTCAGCCTTGCTTTCACTCACTATTTTCATCCAGACGGTCATTGGAATGAGTTTTTAGACGAGAACAATCACGCAAAAGAACACCCTCTCCCAGGGACAAGCAGTTATCATATATTTTTAGGTTTATGGGAAGTCATTCATTGGTCAGACCAGGCACAAAGTCAAACACTTCAAACTCACTTAAACCAATCAAACATTTAGTATTATAGGAAAACAATATGTACGTAGTTACTGGTGGCGCAGGTTTCATTGGCAGTAATATTATTCACGCATTAAACAAAAGAGGCATTGATGACATATTGGTTGTTGATGATCTAACTGACGGTAAAAAATGTCGTAATCTAAGTGACCTAAACATAGCCGATTATATGGACATGCACGATTTTTTAGATGCCATAAAAAGTGACACTCTTGGCATCAATGTCACAGCCATATTCCATGAAGGTGCATGTTCAGCCACGACAGAATGGAATGGCAAGTTTGTCATGGACGTAAACTATCAATACTCTAAAGTGGTTTTACATTATTGCCTAGATAAGAAAATCCCTTTCTCTTATGCATCCTCTGCATCGGTTTATGGAGCGGGCCCTGTTTTTAAAGAAGACCGTTCTCAAGAAACGCCTTTAAACATGTATGCGTTCTCCAAGTTCCAATTTGATCAGTACCTGCGTCGTTTACTACCGACTATTGAAAGCCAAGTTTGTGGGTTTCGATATTTCAATGTTTACGGGCCTCGCGAACAACATAAAGGTGCCATGGCAAGCGTTGCCTTTCATTTGCGTAATCAAATTCTTGCGGGAGAGAATCCAAAACTGTTTGGTGAATACGATGGTTACGAAGCGGGCGGACAAAGCCGTGACTTTATCTACGTCGAAGATTTGGTTAATACCAAACTTTGGTTCCTTGATAACCCTGAACAGTCTGGCATATTCAATTTGGGCACAGGCAAAGCCGAACCTTTCAGAACAATCGCTGAAACCGTCATTCAATATTATGGCAAAGGTGTGATTGAATACATTGACTTCCCAGAACATTTAAAAGGGGTATATCAAAGCTTTACCGAAGCCGACATCAGTCATTTACGCAGTGTGGGCTATCAAGGCAGCTTCCGTGGACTAGCTCAAGGGGTGACAGACTATTTAACTTGGATGGAACAACATGGCTAAATATCTCATCGTAGGCCCATCTTGGGTAGGCGACATGGTGATGGCTCAAAGTGTATTCAGCCGTATAAAGCAAGATGATCCAACGGCGATAATTGACGTTATTGGCCCCGCTTGGTCTGCTCCGATCTTAGCGAGAATGATTGAAGTTAGAAAATCAATTACATTAGAGACAGGGCACGGCGAATGGGGAATAAAGACCCGTAGAACATTGGGAAAAACATTACAATCAGAGCGCTACGATAAAGCCATTGTCCTACCACGATCATGGAAATCGGCTCTTGTGCCTTTTTTCGCCAATATTCCACAGCGAGTTGGGTTTCATGGGGAGCAACGCTTTGTACTATTAACAGAGCGAAGAAAGCTTGATAAAAGCGTTTTAAACCAAACAGTGAAACGCTTTACTTCCTTAGGTGTTGAACAAGATAAAGCTTATCCACCTGAGCCTATTATACACCCTCAACTATCAGTGGATAAAAATAATCAACAAACCTTACTGTCATCACTCAATCTTTCGAAAGACAAACCCGCTATTGCGTTAATGGCTGGAGCTGAATTTGGACCATCTAAACAATGGCCTTTGCAACACTTCCATGATGTGGCTAAACACTTTATCGAAAAAGGCTATCAGATATGGGTTTTAGGAGGCCCGAAAGATAAAGAGGATGGGGATAAAATCATTGATGGTCTAGGAGAATTTGCATTTAACCTATGCGGACAAACCAAGTTAGTTGATGCCATTGATTTATTAGCTTATGCAGACCAAGCCATTAGTAATGACTCCGGGCTGATGCATGTTGCCGCTGCTGTAGGCACTCATGTCCATGGTATCTATGGCTCCACCAGCGAAGCGTTTACCCCCCCTCTAACGGATAAAAAGACCATTCATAACTTGCACCTAGACTGCTCTCCCTGCTTTAAAAGACACTGTCCATTAGGGCATACCGATTGTCAAAATAACTTAAAGCCAATTAAAATAATTAATAAAATCAAGTAATAAAATTAGTTTACGTTTTAAACAAAAGAACAATAAAAACCTTGAATAAATTGTATTGCCTTATTCAAGGTTGTTTTAAGTATTTAGTTAAGGAAGGGGCGAATAAGTCCTCTTGTCTCAGCATTTGGATAAAAGCCGGCTATTCGAAGCGAGTATCGAATGTGAATAGCTGGCCTATTTTAGAGATACTCAACAAAGAATACTGGCTTTTAGACCATGCCCTGCGAGTCTTAGTAGACTTATTCGCACCTTCCCTAAGATACATGAATGTTTTTATTAAGAATGAGCAAGCCTTATTAGCCGCTCTTGCTCTACCCTTTTCACATTAATGTAAAAGTCTGTACCGGAACTTGAAAAAGCAAAACTGGATATTTTAATGATGCCTGGCGGTGGGGCCAGAGGCGTCAAAAAGTGGGGAATTGAAAGTTTGTTACTGCTAGAAATAACATTGCCGAAAAACTTAACATAAAATGTCACATACACATTTTATTGGGCCTAGATGAAGAAGAAATTCAATACATACAAAATTTGGGCGCCATCAATAATTTATCTTTACACATAAATATGACCCTGCACGATATTTCAAAACTTGTTAATTATTGTGACTTAACCATTGCTAATGATTGTGGGCCGTCATATATCACACAATGCATGCAAAAACCTTATACAGGGTTCTTCAGAGAACCTAATGTAGAATGGTTTCCTAAGCACTCAAAGTCAGTTAAAGTACTTCCCTTTAAAGGCCATAGCATCAAAACCATTACAACCGACAACGTGACCGAATTCGCTGTTAATTTATCAAAGGGCCAAAAATGAACATTTCAGGCAACATTATCACCTTAAACGAAGAAAAAAACATCGCTTCTTGTATTAAATCTATGCAGACTGTTTGTGATGAAATTATCGTAGTTGACTCAGGAAGCTCTGACAATACGATTGAAATTGCAAAAAACTTAGGTGCCATAATAGTAAATCAACCTTATTTGGGTGATGGCATTCAAAAAAATGTTGCTTTAAATCACACTAAACACTCTTGGGTATTGAGCTTAGATGCAGATGAACGCCTCACCCCTGAAATGACAAAAGCCATACAACAACTAGATTTAAAATCTCTTGATTTTGAAGGTTATTCATTTCGCCGTCAAAACTGGATAGGTAATCGTTGGATTAAGCATTGCGGTTGGTATCCAGATCGCTGTATCCGTTTATATAATACTGAAAAAACCCGCTTTGCCGATGTCAAGCAACACGCAAGCGTTCAAACTAGAAAAGTCAAAAACATTGATGCTGATATTATTCATTATTCCTTTAAGAATATCGGTGAGCTATTTGCTAAACCTGGTCGAAACTTCAGCGGAAGAGCCGCTAAAATAATGTATGCACAGGGTAAACGAGCCAATTCCATATCTCCATTCATTCATGGACTAAATGCCTTCATTAGAAAATATGTATTTCAAAGGGGCTTTCTGGGAGGTGTGGATGGAATGACAGTTGCTTTAAGTTCGGCTGTTAATAGTTATCTAAAATACGCAAAGCTACTGGAATATCAACGAGACCCGAGCGTCACAAAACAAGACGACTTTAAAAATATTTGGTAATAAAATAGGCGACATACATTGAATAAAACCTTCACAGTACTTCATGTAAATCTCTCCAGAGGTTTCCGTGGTGGCGAACGACAAACTGAGCTTCTTATCAGAGCTTTGTCAAAGTATTTTAATACTAAACAATTGCTAGCCTGTCGCGCAAACTCGCCTCTTCGAGAAAGGCTTGGAGACGTTGATAACCTAACATTCGTTGAAGTGAACCACCAACTATTAGGTCACTTCTCAACCCCTCCAGCGGATATCATACATGCACATGAAGCCAAAGCAGTACATTGGTCATACCTTCATAAACGACTCAAAAACATTCCTTATATAATTACACGCCGTGTAGATACGATTATTAAAGATAAATGGCTCAATCAAAGGACCTATAGTAATGCATCAGCATTAGTCGGCATATCAACACTTATTGCCAATCATATTCGTGATAAACAATGGGGAGAAGTTTATCAAATACCTAGTACGTTAGCTCACTTAGAAACTAATCCCAAAGAAGGCGAAGCATTTAAAAAAGCCTTCCCAGGGAAAACCATTATTGGCCATATAGGTGCGCTTGTAGACAAGCATAAGGGACAAAAAGTTCTTATAGAGGCCGCGAGCATACTAGAAAAAAGCCATCCAAACCTCCACATAGTCTTTTTCGGGGACGGTTCTGACAAAGAAGAGCTTGAGTCCTTATCTAGAGAAAATAAAAATGTTACATGGATGGGGTTTAAACCTAATATTGGAGACTACTTACCCTACTTCGACCTTTTTGCTTTCCCATCGAGAAATGAAGGCTTGGGTTCGACTTTATTAGATGCAATGGATGCTGGTGTCCCTATAATTGCCTCTAACGTTGGCGGTATCCCAGACATTATAATTAACAATAAAACAGGACTACTTGTCGAACCAAATGACAGTATGGCACTGAAAAACGTCATAATAAAACTTTACGAAGACAAAACACTTCAAGAAAAGCTGGTTATAGGCGCTAAAAAACACACTGAAAACTACACCCCGGAAAAAATGGCTGAAAGGTATTTGTCTCTCTATAAAAAAATAATCTACATCAAAAAATGAGCTACTTCCTAAATGGAAAAGGAAGATCTTTGGGCAGAGGCTTGCACTTAGGTTGAACACGTTTTTTAGCCACAGACATTTCTGTTTCTTGCCCATCCTCCTCTTGTGAAGTGAGTTCAACTTCTGATGTTTCATCAAATAAATCACCCTGAACAGGCATGACTTCGGAACTTGCACCAAACTGTCGCTGTTGAACAAAACGCAATTGCTCAAGAATGTTCTAATTCTTAGATTACCACTGAGCTCAATTTGAATCTTTTTGCTGGAGAGCCGAATCTTTTTCACTGATCTTAGATAGTTGTTCAAGCAGTAACTTTTTCAGGGATTCAACGTCGTTTGGTGAGGTATCTGGTATCATTTTCATGACGATGGATTATACCAGATCTACGACGGTTGGCCGTTATGATACCGATAAACTAATTCAGCATATTTATTCGTTTCTATAGTTGACCAGATAATTCGAAATACTTTTTCGCAACTAAAAGGTTAATTTTATGCTCTCTACTAGCGTCTTTAAATTGCTGGGTATAATACTGAGCATTATCAATAATACGTTGCGCAGACAAAGGGTTCTTATTGTAATACTGAATTTTTTCCTCTAAATCACTAAAATCATCCTTTAACAAGACGTAGTGAACATCAGGAATTAACAAACCTTCCATATACCATGTTTCAAACCGTGGTCGCCTCATGAAACACACTGAATTTGAAGACATGATCCACTTTAAATTTGTCGCAACGTCTTTCCCTTCAACACTGACTATGTATTTATAATTCAACTGCTCTTCAATCGTTAAGAAACCTTTAAACCCTATGTCATCTTTAAGCGTTTCATCACAATGGCCAATGTCACATAAAGGATGAGTGGAGAACTTATCCGTTAGTATTTTTCTATGCTCTTGATAAATCATTCCACGCCAAACAGCTAAGCTTTTTTTGTCGGTGAATTTTTGCGAGTCATTAATGAAATTATAATGACGAATTGCATTGAGTTTGAGTAAAATTGATGCTTGATTATCTTCTGCTACTGGTCGACTTTTTACAAAAGAAGGCACATCTGGAATATGGGTCACATCGCCAAAAATATAGTGGAAACGCAACGTTTTAGGGAAAAACTTCACGACTTTCTTCGTATCCGCGTAATAAGTAAAACTCTTGCCTTTCTTAAAATCACCGATCGCCACCGCCTCGCCAATAGGGAATACACCCTGACTTTTACAGTAGTATGCAACACGTTTTTCAATGTCTTCATCGATTGACATATCTGACAGTAAAGCTTGATAGTCAACAAACTCAGGCTTACTTACTTTAATCATTTCGGATAAGTAATACCAAATTTTTTTCGCTCTCTTTTTAAAGTACTCTAAATCTTTCATGTTTAATAACTGCGTAACTAAGAATCCATACCAAATAAATCACGTGTGTAAATTTTATCTGACGCATCTGAAATTTCATCAGTAATACGGTTTGCCACAATAACATCGCTCACTAACTTAAATTCATCGATGTTTTGAATCACCTTGGAGTTATAAAAACTCTCATCATCAAGTACAGGCTCATACACAACAACCTCAACACCTTTCGCTTTAATACGCTTCATCACTCCCTGAATAGCAGACGCTCTAAAGTTATCTGAACCTACCTTCATTACTAAACGATAAATCCCCACCACTTTCGGTGCCTTTTTTAAAATAGACTCTGCAACAAAATCTTTACGTGTTGCATTCGCCTCAACAATGGCTCGAACCAAATTATTCGGAACTTTCTCGTAATTCGCCAGCAGCTGCTTGGTATCCTTCGGCAAACAATAACCGCCATAACCAAATGATGGATTGTTATAATGTCCGCCAATGCGAGGGTCTAAACTAACGCCTTCAATAATTTGTTTTGAGTTAAGATTTTGAGTTTCGGCAAAACTGTCCAACTCGTTGAAAAAAGCCACCCTCATAGCTAAATAAGTATTCGCAAACAGTTTAATCGCTTCCGCTTCGGTCGATCCGGTCAATAAAATATCGATATCTTTCTTAGTTGCTCCCTGGGCCAGAAGAGATGCAAACATCTTAGCCCGTTCAGACTCTTCACCAACAACAATACGCGCGGGATTCAAATTGTCATAAAGAGCTTTCCCTTCTCTCAAAAATTCTGGAGAAAATATAAGATTAGCGGTTTTGTAGTCTTGCGATGCCCTTTTAGTAAATCCAACAGGTACAGTCGATTTTACTACTATAGTTGCCAAGGGGTTTATCTCAACCACATCCTGTATCACAGATTCAACTAGTGATGTATTAAAGTAATTGGTATGAGGATCGTAGTCTGTTGGTGTGGCAATAATAATGAATTCCGCGTTTTTATACGCTTCAAATTTGTCTAAGGTTGCCTTGAAGTTTAGTGTTTTATGAGCAAGGTAATATTCAATATCAGCATCAGCAATTGGCGATAAGCCTTTATTTAATAAGCTTACTTTTTCCTCTACAACGTCTAAGGCAATCACTTCGTTATTTTGTGCTAACAATAATGCATTTGAAATCCCAACGTAACCGGTCCCAACCACTGCTATTTTCATTCTCGCTCCGCACTCATCTAATTAATATTTACCGCCATTTTATGGAGCTTTATAGATGTATTCAATCAAAAGTCGAATTTCAGCATAAAAGATAAAAATAATAACAGCAAAACAATCGTAATCAGGCTACTCTAAAGAAAAAACAATAATATGGAGTACGCCTATGAAATTTGAACTTGTTGATCGTCAAGGATACATACCTGATTTAGTCTATGGGGAAGCAGGCCAGGAGCTCTCTTGTTTTGTGCCAGATGATTACAAATGGCAGCAGGTAGCTTACTTAAATGGGGAAGGGGACGTTCTTGTAGAAGGGCATACTTGGCGCTTTTTCTTCGCTCAGGAAGGTATTGGTGTAAAACTTATTGACGGCATTGTCACACTTAAAGAAGCAGAAACTTTTCTAGCTGCCGTTAAAATAAAAATTTGGGGGGAACAGAACCAACAAGTTCAAATGTTCATTGCTGGCACCACACCTAAATAGACCGCTCTATTACTATTTTCAATACACTTACACGTTATAACCTTACCGTTAAAGCGCCTTACATGATAGGCACTTTAGCGGTACATTCTTGATCTTTAGCCCTACTATTCCACTACTCGAAATTCTGTGGGGTAAACTGAATATCCCCTTGAATACTTTCACTAGGCGCTAGCATTTGAGTACCGCCAAGGACATCTGACAAATCACTCTGATTAAATGCATTTGTCGTGTGAGTAACAGGCTCTAAACAAAAATAAGACTCTTCTTTGGGTGAATACACAACCGCATTTCTAAATAAGTCAGAGGCTTTAATTTGTAAAGTTCCTCCATGAGATGGCCAGTGAATATTTGCAACGCCATCCCAGCCAGTGAAATTATGATCTAACTCTTTAGTGAGCTCACCTTCTCTAAAGGATAAAACAGCAACCGTTTCTGACTCATGGGTATGAGGGATATTTAATTCATCGCCGAACCACTGACCTGTAGTATTCAGTGACACCTGCATATTTGGCTCTGTGCAAAAATAAGGATGAATGCCCATTCCAGCAGGCATAACCTTGTCACTCGTATTCAATAATTTCAGCTGTATATTGAGCCCTGTATCACTCAATTCGAATTTTTGTTCCGCTTCGTAAGAATAAGGCCAACCACAACATTCCACAGAAGTATTAGGGAACTTAAAAGTAAGCGTGATTACTGTATCGCTATGATGCGTGACGTGCCATTTTCCTAACCAGCTATGACCATGAATTATTTGAGGCCATCCTTCAACATTAGAGGACAACTTATAATCCTCTCCCCCTATACTCAACATATTGTTAGCAATACGGTTAGAGAAAGGAAATAAGGGAAACGATGCGGCATTCAATGCATCAATTGGATTGTTTAATTCTGCTATATTAATTGCTCTAAACCAATCAATTTTCTCCCCTCTGTGTGGAGAAGTGAAATGCGTGATTACTCCTCCATTTTTAGGACAGACCCCGACTTCAAAAGAAGCATTTTTCAATATCAATAACGTCGAATTACTCATTAATTAGCCTACAGGTTACTGTTTTTTATACATCTTCTTGTGATTGAATTACTAAACGCATCATTCTTTTTGACCATAAACTCCAAGACCCAACAAAAACCTTATTTTGCTCAATCCCCGCAATGTTTAAAGCCAACACATTATGACAAGCTGTAACACCAGAACCACAATAATGCACAAAAGGCAGCTCATTTTCCATTAATGCTTCAAACTCTTCTTTTAACAATTTCGGTGATTTGAAACAGCCATTCGAGTCTAAGTTTTCCGAAAAAGGCCGATTTTTGGCTCCAGGTATGTGCCCAGCAACAGGATCTATAGTTTCTACTTCACCACTAAATCGTTCCTCTGCACGGGCATCCAGTAAACAAAACTGATTTAATTCATAGTTCTGAATAACGTCTTGCTCATCTACCGATAATGAAAAAGCAGTTAAATCACATTTAATTTTGTCAACAGCCGAAAAAGAAGTTGCCTCACCTGACTCTATAGGTAACCCCTTTTGAAGCCACCTAGTAATACCGCCATCAAGAACACAAGCCCTCACTCCCAATTGATTAAGCATCCACCAGCATCGAGAAGCAATCGCACCCCCCATATCATCATACACAACCACCAAACTGTCCTGAGTTATTCCTAATAACTGAACTGTCTCAATAAAATCTTCGATAGATGGTAAAGGGTGCCTACCCGTTTCTTCGGTTTCTTCGGAGGACAATTGAGTATGAAGATCAACGAAACGCGCATTAGGGATATGACTTTCAAGGAAGAGTTGACGTCCTTTATTATGATCTGATAAATAAAAGCGGCTGTCTAAAACAACCACGTTTGTATCCCTCAATTGAGAAATCAGCTCGTCACTAGAAATTAACACCTTCACCTCCACCTTAAACATTTTTTGTTACGGTTTTAACATTTAATCAGATATTTTTATCGACCACATGTTTTTTTTTGATAGGTTTCTTTAATCACATTTACATTTCAGCTTTGTTCATGAAGAGCCGCACTCAAACACTAAAAAGATTGATCCATACAAATTTAAAAGAGCAAAATAAAGAAGCTCACTTCATAAGTGTCTCACTTAACACATTCGCTTTGAGATGAGGATAAGGATTTTATGGAATGCTTCGATCTAATTTAACAGCAAGCATTGCTTCTTTTTCTAATTGAACAATATATCGTTTTGCCATTATAAAACCAAAACAGCCAAAGATGATGCTCCCCACAGCTTGCCCGAATAGAATGCCTTCTGCCCCAAAAAACCACGAGAAAACAACAATGAGAGGCCATGTCCCTAACGTAGCACGCCCAAAATTCAGCAAGGTGCCGACATAGGGCTTCCCTAAATTATTAAATGTGGCTAATGCGATAAAAAGCAAACTCTGAAAAAAGAAGCTAAATGACGTAAATGTGGCAAAAAATTGTATTAAATCCGCGGTCGCTTCCGTCGCATTAAATGTGGTAATTAACCAATTTTGCCCAGCATACAATACCGAACACATAATTAAACAATAAACAAAGCTGTAGATGACCGCACTGGTTAATGTTTCTTGCAGGCGTTTAAATGACTTAGCACCATAGTTCTGACCTAAAATGGCACCGACAGCACCCGTTAAGGCAAATACCCCACCAAAAACGACAGGAACAACACGTCCGATAATCGCAATAGCAGCAACGGCCTCATCACCAAAGTTGGCGGAATGCTCTATTACAATAACACTGGCTAAAGGTGAAAAAAAGTTGGTTAACATCGCGGGTATGGCAATCAATGAAATCACTTTCACATCATGATAGAAATCCAATAAATCAAACTCGGCTAACATTTTGTACAAATGGATAACACAATAATACGTCACACCAATCATTGAAATGCGTGCAATTAAGGACGCGATCGCGGCACCTTGGACCTCTAATCCGAACCCAAAAATTAGAATGGGGTCAAGAAGTGCGTTTACAAAGCCGCCTATTAAAGTGGCGTACATAGCACGGCGAGCATCACCGATTGCCCTCATGATCCCAGAGCCAATCATGGCGACCATGACTGCTGGCATCCCAAAAATGAGTATCTGTAAATAGTCAATTGAAAGATCTAATGCTCGACCACTCGCCCCAATATAAAGTAACAAGTGGGGTATTTTAGGGTAAATAAACCAAACAATAGTAAAGGAAAAAACAATACCGTAAACCAAACAATTCACTGAGCACCGCTTAGCCAAAGCCATATCGCCCGCCCCAACTGCCCTCGAGATCAGAGCTGTCGAAGCAATCGCTACAGCAATGCTAATAGAAATCGTAAACAACAAAATGACACTTGCAAAACCTACCGCTGCAACCGCCTCTTTCTTTCCAAGCATGGATAGAAACCACATATCCACCAAATCGACTAAAAACATAAACATAAGGCCAAAAGCACCCGTAGCCGACATAATAACCACATGTTTTAATGTCGAACCTTGAGTAAACTTTGCCTCTGGGGGCATCTTATTCTCCGAATGTATGAATCAATTAAACAATAAAAAAACCGAACACGATAAAGATTAACGCGTTCGGTTCTTATTATTTTCTCATGTATCCTAGTACTAACAAACCCTAAAGCAAGAATACTTTCAAATCTTCGGAAAGATTAGTGCACTTCTGTCTTTTTCTTATCAAACACAATTTTTTCTACATCTGAGTATCGACCAGCAAAATGCACGGTCATCCCCTCTTTTATGGAATCAGGTAGCTCTTGATAATCTCGACGATTCGCTTCTGGTAGTATAATTTCATGAATTTTTATTCGCTTTGCAGCAATGATTTTCTCTCGAATCCCACCTACAGCAAGTACCTTCCCCGTTAATGTTAACTCACCAGTCATCGCCAATGGTCGACGAATAGGCTCACCTCTAGCAAGAGACATTAGTGCTGTTGCTATAGTCACACCTGCACTTGGCCCATCTTTTGGTGTTGCACCTTCTGGTACATGTAAATGAATTAAACATTTATCAAAAAATTCAGGATGTAATTGATAAGATTTTGTATGAGAACAGACATAAGAATACGCAATTTCAGCCGACTCTTTCATAACTTCGCCCAATTTCCCCGTAAGTTTCAAACCACGGCTCAATTCGTGAATTTTGTTTGCTTCAATAGGTAAAGTGGCTCCCCCCATGGATGTCCATGCCAAGCCAGTAACAACCCCAACGCCTCGGATTGCTTTTTCAGCTCTAAAATATGGCATACCAAGCAATGCTTCAATATCTTTTACACCAACATTAATACTTTCGGCCTCATTAAGCATAAATTGAACAACCGATTTTCTTAAAATTTTCTGTAACAACTTATCAAGGCCACGCACCCCAGCTTCACGAGCATAATCCTCAATAACATGCTTTAATGCCGCATCCGTGATGTTTAGTTGTTTTTTAAGTAATTTATTTTTCTTTAATAACTTAGGCCATAAATGCAACTTAGCTATAGCTAACTTCTCTTCAGAAGTGTAACCAGACAAGCGAATAACATCCATTCGATCCAATAAAGGTGCGGGAATGGTATCCAGTTGATTAGCCGTACAAATAAACAATGTTTTCGATAAATCAATTCTCATATCAAGATAGTGATCCAAAAACTCTGAATTTTGTTCTGGATCCAGCGCCTCTAGTAAAGCGGAAGCAGGGTCTCCTTGAAACGAAGACCCCATTTTATCGATCTCGTCCAACATAATAATTGGATTTTCAACTTGAACTTCTTTCAATGCCTGTACAAACTTCCCAGGCAAAGCACCGATGTACGTCCTGCGATGTCCTTTAATCTCAGATTCATCACGCATTCCACCTAAGCTAAAGCGGTAGAATTTTCGATTGAGAGCATCAGCGACCGATTTACCAATCGATGTTTTACCCACACCTGGAGGGCCAACTAGAAGCATAATTGAGCCACCCATTTCTTCACGGTGGGCACCTAATGCTAAAAACTCGACAATACGGTCTTTCACATCCTCTAATCCAGCGTGCTGTTTTTCCAAGATATCTCTTGCCGACTTAATATCTAGGTTGTCATCTGAATGAACCCCCCAAGGCAACGCTGTGGCCCAATCCAAATAGTTACGAGTAACGCCATACTCAGGTGAACCTGGCTCCAACACACTCAGTTTATTAAATTCTTCATCAATTTTAATTTGTGCGGGTTCACGTACTATTTTATTCAACAGCCGCTCTTTAAACGTCTCTATATCTGATGTTTTATCATCTTTAGTAAGACCCAGTTCTTTTTGAATGATTTTCAGCTGCTCTTTCAAGAAAAACTCTCTTTGATGCTTGCTCAGTTTTTCATTCACTTCAGAACTGATTTCATTATGTAATCGTGCTATTTCCAATTCTTTTCTAATTAAAACTAACGCTAAATTTAACCGAGGCTGGATCGTATGCGTTGCTAAAACTTCATACAACTCTTCAGGTTCAGCTGACGTAATCGATGTCGCAAAATCAGCAAGTAAACCAGGCTCACTAAATGTAAAACGACCTAAATATTGTTTAAGATCTTCACTAAACAAAGGATTTAAACGGATCAACTCCTTTATGGCATCTAACAAGGCGATGGAATAGGCTTTTGACTCATCATCCTTTACTTTACTGTCGTTCATATAACGAACACGAGCTAAATAGGGAGCTGTCTCACTAAGCCACTCAACAACTTCAAAGCGTTTCACACCTTGGGCTAAAAAGGTGATTTTTCCATTTTCTAATGCCGCCTTATGCACCTTCGCCACACAACCAATACGTCTAAATGTGTCAATAGAAGGCGGTCCTGCATTTGTTTTTTCGGCGTACACCAGACCAACGACATTTTGCTGAGCATCAGAAATTCTTTCTAACGTCCCCTCCCATGGATCTGCATCTACCATAACTGGCTGCACCTGAGCAGGGAAAAACGGCCGACTAGAAACAGGTAATAAATACAATGTTTCAGGTAGAACATCTTCAGGTAAGGCCAACGCCTTTGGATCATCAATAACAATGCTTTCATTATCTGCAGCGTCGTCATCAAGAACTGTTTCGGAAATATTATCTAGGTATTCTTCATCGTTATTCATATTCTTCTCAATGAATCAAATAGTGGGACTCACGAATTGCTTGTTAACTATGTAATGACAAAAGTACTAATTACAACTATTAGCAAATGAAAACAAACACATAAAGTACGTAGCTGTGTGCTATTATTTTCTATAAATCAATAAGCATACATTACATTCAAATACAAAGGTTAAGGAATCAGATCAATGAAAGCAGCCGAAATTTTACAAAAACACTCGGACATTTCTGTCGTAGATCATCCTTTTGTGCAACACAAACTAACCAGTTTGCGAGACAAAAATACCGGTACGCGTGAGTTCCGCATGTTAGTTGAAGAGCTAGGAACTCTCATTGGTTACGAAGCAACAAGAGACCTTGACACCATTGATGTCGAAGTGGAAACACCATTAGAAAAAGCCATGAGTCCTGTATTAAAAGGAAAAAAGTTGTGTATTGTTACTATTATGAGAGCGGGTAATGGCTTGGCTGAAGGCGTTTTAAAGTTATCTCCATCGGCCCGTGTAGGCCATATCGGTATGTACCGAGACCCTGAAACCAAACAACCGGTTGATTATTATTTGAAGATGCCTCATTCCATTGATCAACGCACCATTATTGTTGTTGACCCAATGCTAGCCACGGGAAACTCAGCCGCAGCGGCAATCTCGAAAATGAAAAAACTGGGGGCAAAAGACATTCGATTTATTTGTCTTTTTGCTGCGCCAGAAGGCATTACTGCCTTTAAAGAGGAACACGGTGATGTACCTATGTACATTGGCACGATTGATCGTGAATTAGATGATCATGCTTACATCCGTCCAGGCGTGGGCGATGCTGGCGATCGAATTTATGGAACCCGATAACGAGTTCGAGTTGCTCTAAAAAATTCGAACAGATAATGCCATTAGTTTGTCATTAAAAAGCCCTCAACACAGAGGGCTTTTTAATGTCTAATGTTTGGCACAAAATTACAGCAAGAAGGTTAATTAATCTAGCTTCGTAAACCAATATAAAATCCTGCGCCCGCCATGATCGAACCAGCGGTTCTATTAAGTATTTTTATCGACTTTTCAGATTTTAAATATCGTCTTGCTTGAGAAGCACCTAGCGCAATCAGCATTAGTCCGGACAATAGAGCAAAAAAAGTGAGCACTGAAGCGATCACCACATCCTGAGAACTTAACAATGCCAAATCCATAAAGGTCGGTAGAAACGCTATATAAAAAATAATTACTTTAGGGTTAGACGCAGAAATCAAAAAACCTTGAACAAAGCTTGCAACATGACCGCCAACATGAGGTTGTTCATCTAACGTTGAATCCATTGCATCGACCTTAATGGTCCACATCTTCCATCCAAGGTAGATAAGATACGCCGCGCCAACAATTCGAATCGCTATAAAAAGCTCTTCCCATGTTGCCGCAACCGTTGCAAGCCCCAAACACGCCATGATCAAATAGACAATATCACTGATTACCATTCCAGTGCTTAGCCAAAAGCAAGAGCCCGCGCCCTTAAGCATGCTTCTCGCTAAAATTGCAAACACCCCAGGACCTGGAGTAATGCCAAATATAAAAATCGCAATAAAAAATGTGATACTACTTTCAATGGTCATACGACGAAATCCTCATTCTATTTAATGCCACACACAGATAAGATCATTTTGATAATAAAGTCTTTTGCATCTTCATAATCATCTTCTGTCAGTTTGGTTTTATTTAGTACAATCTTAATCTGAGCGTCAAAATCAGCATACGTTTGAGTAACAGCCCATAGACTAATAAATAAATGCTCTGTTGAAACTGGCTTCATTAATCCAGCACTTACCCAGTTTTCGATAATTTGCTTTTCTCTTGCAAGTTCTTTAACAAAATGCGCCTGCAAAAACTCTAGAACAAAAGGCTCTTCACCAATTAAAGCCATCGCAAACACTTTTGAAGCATTGGTGTTTTCTCTAGAATGATCTATTTTTTCACTAATATAGCGGCTTAGAGATAATTTAGGACCGTCTTCTTCTTCAAAAGCACTAACGGAATCTAACCACAGCTCTAGAATATTTTCCAAAACGGCTTCTAGCAAATCTTTCTTAGAACGGAAGTAATAATGGATATTCGCTTTAGGAAGCGCCGCTTCATCAGCAATCATTTGTGTCGTCGTTTTAGCTAATCCCTGTCTTGCAAAAACTTTTTCAGCGCATTCCAATATATGCGCTTGATTTTGTTCACGTATATGGATCTTCAACTGATCCTTAGCACGCTTTGTATCATCTATCAAAAGGACACCTCTCAGTAAGAATTTAGATAACAATAGAACTAGTAAATATAAAACACAGAAGGGATATTATGTAAGATACAATAACATCCTTTTTCTAAAGGAAAAAGCATCCTATGTATCTAATATAGAAGCATTTTATTGCTCCTTGCAAGAAAGTCATCATCGTTCGCTCAAAAAAGCATAAAAAAAGGGAGCATAATGCTCCCTATTTCCCCTCACAACAGAGTAATACAATAACTATAGGCATTCGTCATTGATTAAACTGTTGCACCACGTTGGCGCTGTTATCCACTTAAATCCGTTCTAATAGAATTCTAAGCTAAGATAGAATGCAGAATCATGCTTGAAACATAAATTTCATAAAGCAATTATAAACACATTATTTTTCTTAAACAATAGATGACCTTATCTTTTCTAACCGCTTGTTCAGGTTTGTTTTTTATTTAGCTCGATTCGATTTCGACCTTTACGTTTCGCTTGATACAACGCTTCATCAGACAATTTAATCACTTCTTCTGGTGTCATGTTTACCCGTGACTCACTTACCCCTAAGCTCACCGTTACCTGTACGTTTTTTGCTATGCCCTTTTTGGGATCAATCACACTAACACGCATATTTTCAATTGATTCTCTTAGGTTCTCTAAACTATCTTCAACATCTGACCATCTTTTATTAAAAAATATAATCGTAAATTCTTCACCACCATAACGAAATGGTTTTCCACCTCCGGAAACTTTAGACAGTTCATTAGCCACTCGATAAAGCACCAAGTCGCCCATGTCATGACCATACGTATCATTAAATCTTTTAAAATGGTCAACATCCACCATCGCTACTACATAGCGTTTAGGCAAGGCTAAGAGTTTTTCATTCAGTGCTCTACGACTATTAAGCTGAGTAAGATCATCGACATAGGCCATTCGATGGCTTTCAATTAATATATAAAGAATCCAAACCAGAAAGCACCCTGATAACAATAAAGAGATTTGATTTTCAGAATTAACAACATAAAATAAAATGACTAAAGCAACTTGCGTAATAAGAACACCAGCACCTATGTCGCTCTCGGTACGCCACCAATACAACTTACTTAAGATCAAACAGGCAACGATCCCCCCCCATAGGATCAGTGTTGACCAGATAGGCGTTTCATTAGCTAATATCCGTTCATTTAGTATTGGAAAAGAAACCCACTCTTTCTCAAATGCCAAGCACCAAGCAAGCTGCATCCCGATAAAAGCAATTCGATTGACCGCAAAACGGTTAAAAAACCCCCTTTCACGCATAAACGCAACAACAGATAAATTTACAACAGTGACAGTGATGTAGCTAAGAGAACTCAGGCCATTTTCATTGAAGAATGACTGATAAAGAGGTATACACAGAAGGATCGCAATGACTAGCAGTCGCCCCTTGTTAAAATGCCATGCAAGTAAGATCAATACTCCAGCAAACACAAAAGGCAAGTATATAAAAATATTAAGCCATATAGATGGTATTAAATGTATATACGCTCCTACATACATACACGCCGTAATCAGAATAAGAGGCATTAATAGTACATTTAATTTTTTAGGCATAACTGTCTTTTAAGCACCTGTCGAATCATTCGAACATAAGTTTCGATCATCATTTTGTCTATAAAAGACATTTTTTTCACCTATAACCCCATATTTTTCTATGTCTTCATTCAAGGTCTATTCATCATTAAACACCTTGATCCGTATCAAAAAAAGACATTATAGACATCAAAAACGACCTAAGCCTGTATTTCATGGTTTTTTTTCGTAATTAATGAAGGAACACGCCACCCTATTTTCAGACTTTGGCTTAATGTGTTAGTTTATACATACTTCGGTCAGCCGATCACTTTTTAATACGCATAGGTTTTCTACTTGTTATGGAACGAAAAATATTATGGGTGCTTTCCTTTCTAGTTATATTCATTCTGTGGCTAAAGTTGGAACCAATAAAACAATCGCAATCAAATGATCAAACAGTCGTGGATGTCGATCCTAAATCTCAAATTGATGAGGATAAGGGTCAGCCCAACATTGTTAAAGAACCGCCTGTCAAAGATAAAAAAGATAAAGCGACGCCACAAATAACTGGAAAAGCAGTCAAAGATGAAAACAGCCCCCCAGATTTTGCAAAAATAACGGATACGCAAGAGAAAAAAGACACCTTCTTTCATTACTTGTTGCCTTATGTAATCGAAAAGAATGCGCTTTTAATAAGAGACCGAGAAAAAATATACGAGATATTAAATAATAAAGAGCCCCCTTCCCGCGAAGATAAGAGATGGCTAAAAGCTCTTCGTGGTATTTTTAGATTAGAGAAAGTCGATGTTTACACTCACGACATTATTAGAGAGCTATTACCTCATGTTGACATTATTCCTGAATCCCTAGCTCTTGCTCAAGCCGCCAACGAGTCCGCATGGGGAACATCTCGGTTCGCGTTGGAAGGCAATAATTACTTTGGTCAATGGTGCTTTAGAAAAGGTTGTGGACTTGTTCCAGTCAATAGAGATTATGATGCCGACCATGAAGTAAAACGGTTTAAAAATGCTAAAGAATCCGTGTTCGCTTATATTGACAATTTAAATATTAATGCAGCCTATAAAGACTTACGTAAAAAGCGATCCGAATTGAGAAGTAGCGAAGAACCTATTACAGGTATAGCACTCGCATCTGGTTTACTGAACTATTCTCAAAGGGGTCAAGACTATATCGATGAAATTGAAGAGCTTATAAGATACAACAAACTTTGGAAATACAATCAAAAAAGAGATACTTTAATAGAGAAATAACTATTAACAAGTAATAAAAGAGATGCAAATAAGCCAGACTCATAATAAAGCTACTTCATTGAAGTCATTAACTATTTCAGGCTAGCTAAGGTTACAAACCTTCTTTACAATAGCTAGCCTTTATCATCCACTTTCAAACGAGGAAATTCATTTGGCCCGTTTACCTGTTATTGTTGGCTTTGGCGGAATCAACTCAGCTGGTCGTTCTTCATCACACCAAGCTTATAGAAGAATTATTTTTGATATGTTGCCAAGCTCAGTACAACAAGAAGTATTGCTGGATCTAGCAACACTGACGAGTACAGCTGAACACAGAAATGGAATTTGGTATACCGACTCCGGTGAACAATTAGATACAGAATCGTTTATCGAATCATTCAGCGAATCCATTCTTGCAAAGACCTTAATTAGACGCATACACCCATCATTATTTGATGTAGACAATGTTGTTCTGCATAAGTCTTCTATTCTATCTCCTAGCACTAACGATGAGCACATCGTTTTTACAATAAAAACACGTTCTCTACCGGACAAACTACCAAAAAACTGGTCTATTTTAGCTCTTTCAGATTCCCTTTCAGAGGTAACAGTTGAAGGTAATTTAGAAGCCCTGATAAAAGACACAAAAGATTTAAGCGTCAAAGCCGCAGGACAATTACCAACAGGCTTTGACCCTTCTACTATGTATCAAAGTAGAAATCATCCTCGCGGCCTTCAAATGACGATTTATGGTGCTTCCGACGCAATAAACAGCAGTGGTATTCCGTGGTCAAGCATTCTAGATCGCGTCTCTCCCGACAAAGTCGCTGTATTCGCTGCAAACTCCATTGGTCAAATGGATGATTTTGGGTTTGGTGGCATGCTTAAGTCGGCACTTCAAGGGAAAAGAACCACATCTAAACATCTTCCTTTAGGCTACGCTCAAATGCCAGCAGATTTTGTCAATGCCTACGTACTTGGCAGTGCTGGTATTGTTGGCACATCTATTGGAGCTTGCGCAACATACTTTTTTAACTTAGAAAAAGCAATTGTAGGCATCAAGTCCGGCGATATTCGCGTTGCTATGGTAGGGGGCAGTGACGCTCCTATTACTCCAGAGATCATTGAAGGCTTTCGCACTATGGGAGCCCTTGCAGAAGATACCGCCCTACTGGCGTTAGATTCATTGACGGATCAAGCAGAGCCCGATCATACACAAAGCTGCCGACCTTTTGCTAATAACTGCGGTTTCACCATTGGAGAGTCAAGTCAATGGACTCTGCTTATGGATGATGAACTTGCTCTTGAGTTAGGTGCAAACATCCATGGGGCAATTCCGGCGGTTTACTCTTTTGCTGACGGCCACAAAAAATCCATTTCTGCTCCAGGAATCGGTAATTACCTCACCATGGGCAAAGCAATGTCTTACTTGAAAAACATCATTGGTGAAGAAGGTTTACATAACAAAACGTTCATACAAGCCCATGGCACAAGCACACCTCAGAATAGGATCACAGAATCTCACGTATTAAGTAAGGTTGCGAAAAGTTTTGGCGCGAAAAATATACCAGTCACGGCTGTTAAAGCGTTTCTAGGTCATTCTCAAGGAACAGCTGGGGGAGATCAACTCCACATATCCTTAGGTGTATGGGAGCATGGCATTCTACCAGGTATCACAACTACGCCAGCTCTTGCAGATGATGTCCATACTGAGGGCCTGTCTTTTCAACTTGAACATAAAGAGTACGGCAAAGAATACTTTGACGGCGCACTGTTAAACTCCAAAGGATTTGGTGGTAATAACGGTACAGCAGTACTCTTAGCGCCACACAAGGTGCTACAAATGCTCCAGAAGAAACATTCTAAAGAAACATTAAATCGCTACTTTGACCTAAACCATGAAACCAAAATAAAAAGCACCGCTTACAACCAACAAGCTATTCTTGGTGAGTCTAAGCCCATTTACCACTTTGGGTACAATGTATTATCAGGTGAAGACCTTACTGTTTCACAAGATAAAATTCAGTTACCAGGATACTCAGTCGATATTGATCTTAATATTCCAAATGATTTAAGTGAATACATATAACTTCGCCTAACTTTCCTATTTACAGATATTGAAAATAGTACGTTATTTAATTTCAATATCTGTTTCCCCTGATATAGAAAACGCATTGAACTCACAACACATCCAAAAACACATCATTCCGTTTATTGCAATAGAACTAACCAACACTCTTGAATTAAGAGAATGTATAATTCGGCTTTTGGAAATTTAAGCGAAGAGCAATATTAACACTTTGCTTTACATTCGATTTTTTCAACAAGTATTGCCGTAAAAATCTGTGTCAAGCTTAGCTAGAATCGAGTTCAAGCCCACACGATGAGACGGGTCTAATACAAATGCTACCCTTTAAAGATGGTTCTAGAAGATCGCCATGCAGAAAGAACAAATGAAGTGACCATGCCAGAGCATGCCCCGAAAGTCAGCAAATAAAGAAAACTATCAATCGGTAACGCTAGAATTGACTGTATAAAAAAGAGATTTGGCATTACCGAAAACAACCAAATCCCCATAATTAAAAATACACCATCAACAAAAGATGAAAAACGTGTTTTTAGTAATAACCAAGCATTAAAATAAACATAGCAAATAATGCCTATTGAAAATAAAGCAATAAAAATTGGATCGTCACCTTTATCCGCTGTTAGCATTTCTGGTGCAGCCATACTCCAAAGCCCTCCCAATACAAAGAGTAAAAGTATCGTTAAGAGTGCTGCTTTATGATTTATTTTTTGCAAAATGAACTTCCTCTATAATTGAGAGCAACCTTCATTCTAACTAAGCAAGTTGGTAAAGGTCTTTCACCTGTTGTCGTAAACTCGCTCTCCATGGTCTTTGTTTGACACCAAAGTGATTAAAAATTCTTCGGCAAGATAAAGATTGCCTTTTAACTAATATAATATCTTCAGAGTCTGGAAAACAGTTATTAATTGCTTCAACGCTAACTAATGCTTTAGCATCAAACTGCCCAGCAGTTGCCAAAATAGCCTCAACAAAGCCATACCAACTGATTTCCTCAGAACAACAATAATGATAGACACCTGTATTGGTAGACCCATAATAATGCTGTTTTATAATCGTTAAGGTGACACGAGCCAAATCTGAAACAGGAGACGGACTACCAACAAAACTGTCATTATGAGCTAAATTCGCCCCTTGTTTAATTAAGTCGATAGTACGACAGACAAAATCATCATTTTTACCACTGAATAGCCACCCTGTTCTCAACACAATATTTTGAGCATGCGATAAAAAACATTTCTCAGCCACACTCAAAGAGACTGAATAGGGGTCTTGAGAGTCTGGTAAATCACTTTCATCGTATGCCGTTTCTTTGTCACCTGAGAAAACCAATGCACTACTAATCATAACGACCTGTGTATTAGTTTTAGCTGAATAATCCGCTACTGCATCTCTAAATGTAGGATAACGAGAATCAAGAGAGCGATCGATACTTAACGCATCAATAATTACATCGCACCCAACATCTTGTAACAATTCAGTACTGTAATCATGCTTCAATAACTCACTACAAGATAATGTATGCCATTCAAATTCGGATAAGTTATTAGAAAAAAGTAAAAGTTCTTCTCCTACAACTGTATCACAACCCAATAACACAACTCGTATTGGCGCATTTATATCTCTTTCACAATTCAACGTTTGAACCTCTTACAAATTTCGGAAATACTCTACAGACATTCATAGATGTATTTTTAGCAATACTGTGTAAAGATTGCTGTCTAATATCAGCAATCGATTGCGCAATTAAAGGAATGTTTCGCGGTGTGTTTCTTTCACCTTGCAGACCCATTACAGGCATATCAGGAGAGTCCGTTTCTAGAACAAAATCCTCATTCTTCAATTCTTTCACAACTTTAATCGATTTTGATGCTCTTGTATAAGTAATATTACCACCTATTCCCAACACAAATCCTAGCTCTATAAATCGCTTCGCCTGAACGAGACTACCACTGAACCCGTGTACCACTCCACCATAAGAAAAACGCTGTTTTTTTAACTCTTTATACAACAAGTCATAACTACGACGAGCGTGAAGTATTATCGGTAGATTCAATGTGGATGCGACAGAAAGTTGTGATCTAAAGAAGCTCAACTGTAGATCCAAAGGCAACGAGGTAGGCCAAATATCCAAACCTATTTCACCCACTGCAACAGCATCATTATTTTCACAAAACTCGCCAAGATATTCTACCGACACGATAAGCTCATCAGATAAAAAGTAGGGATGTATACCATACGCCATAGAAAACATGGGATAACGAGCTTTCAATAAGACCTGATTATTCCAACGCTCGAATTTCGTTCCTGGAATAATAAACCCATCAACACCAAGATGGCGGCATTGCTCAATAAGATGGTCCCTATCCTCATCAAAAACAGTAAAGTCTAAATGACAGTGACTATCGATATACATATAAAAAATTATTCAAAAAACACTCCCAGAAGTTAGAGCAAAAAAAACCGCCTAATACTTTAAGATAGCATTAGACGGTTTTTTATCAAAAATTTAAATTAAAACGTTGGGCCCGCTTTAATAATGTTTTGAGATACCCCTTCAAACTTCTTGAAGTTTGTTACAAATTGATCAATCAAACCTTTTGCCTGCTCGACATAAGCAGAGTCATCAGCCCAAGTCTTACGAGGATTCAGTAAAATAGAATCAACACCTTCAACGGATTTTGGAACCATCAAATTAATGTCTGTTAAATGCTCAACTTCTGCATCAACCAAAGCACCGGATTGAATGGCACTAATAACCGCTCGA
Source organism: Marinomonas phycocola (assembly GCF_047525455.1). Lineage (NCBI taxonomy): Bacteria > Pseudomonadati > Pseudomonadota > Gammaproteobacteria > Oceanospirillales > Oceanospirillaceae > Marinomonas > Marinomonas phycocola. The sequence goes on along the minus strand of NZ_JBLIXL010000003.1, from coordinate 135,709 downwards.
GTTGTTGGAATACTAAAACGCTTTCCACCTTTACCATAAGCACCACCAGTCCAGCCCGTATTTACCAAGTAAACCTGACTACCAAACTCCTCAATACGTTTAATAAGCAAATCAGCATAAACATGCGCTGGTCGAGGAAAGAATGGCGCACCAAAACACGTTGAGAACGTTGACTTGATGCCACTTCCAGCCCCCATCTCTGTAGAACCAACTAATGCCGTGTAACCACTCAAGAAGTGATACGCAGCCGCTTCTTTAGACAAAATTGAGACAGGAGGTAAAACCCCCGTCAGGTCACACGTTAAAAAGATAATGGAATTTGGCTCACCGGCACGATTTCCCTCTGCACATTTATCAATGTGCTCTCGTGGATATCCTGCACGACTGTTCTGAGTCAGCGATGTATCGGTGTAGTCCGCAATGCGAGTATCTGGGTCAATGACCACGTTTTCTACAATTGTTCCGAACTTTATCGCTTTCCAAATAAGTGGCTCGTTCTTCTCTGACAAATCAATACATTTCGCGTAGCAGCCACCTTCAAGGTTAAAAACAGTATCTTTACCCCAACCGTGCTCATCATCGCCAATTAAAAAGCGTTCTTCATCGGCCGATAATGTTGTTTTACCTGTCCCAGATAAACCAAAAAACAAAGTAACATCTTTATTTGGCCCTACATTTGCCGCGCAATGCATAGGCAATACATCTTTTTCAGGCAATAAGTAGTTTTGCACAGAGAACATGGCCTTCTTCATCTCGCCAGCATAACGCATACCAGCAATCAGCACTTTTTTAGTCGCAAAGTTTAATATCACGCAACTTTCAGAGTTGGTTCCATCCTTCTCTGGATCACATACAAATGTTGGCACATTTAAGATTTGCCATTCATCTTTACTAACTGGATTATAAACATCAGGGCGAATAAATAAGTTACGGCCAAAAAGGTGATGCCAAGCCGTTTCTGTTCTCATAATTGCAGGTAAATAATATTCATCCCCTGCGCCTACATGAACATTAGACATATAAGATTCATTCTCATTTAAATAAGATTCAACTTTATTCCATAGCGGCTCAAACTTTTCTTCAGGAAATGGGCGATTGACACCTCCCCACTGAATATTATCTTTATTTACATCTTCTTCAACAATAAAACGATCTAAAGGTGAACGACCTGTACGACTGCCTGTTTCAACAACCAAAGCTCCGTTGTCAGCCAATTGGCCTTCATTATTTTCTAGCGCTTTTTCTACTAGTAGAGCGGCTGTCAAATTAGTATGTATAACTGATCGTTTATTTAGCGCATTCATGTTTAGCATTCCTCTGAACATACATTTATTAGCCACTGCGTTATGGCATTACCATTCTCAAAATAGTAACAAAAGAATCTAAAAAAAAGTATTAATATAACAAAATGTTATTTTACTACAAAATTCAAAACAAAATTTTAAAAACACATAAGTAATTGATATTTATAAAAATATATTTTAATTATGCCCCTAGATTGCTCTATAAAACGTGCTTTTGATCATTTCATACACAATAAAAAGATGCATTCTTCCTAATATGTAATTTTCTTTCTAGATAAACTACAATATTTTGATTTTTTTGCATAAAGTGTTGTTTTTTTACGTCAAAGCGCCCCCTTATAAAAATTCAAATAGTAATTTGCCAGCTCACTATCTAAAAACGTTCGTGATTCTAAATATTTGCGTATTTTTTATAATATCTTTCCTTTCACAGCCCCACCATCATAGATCTTCATGATAAAATTGAGATGAAATCCCTCTCTTTCAATTAGGTTGATCAATAACTATGTTAAATTCACATCAGAGCTGCAATATTGGTTTTGTAGGTCTTGGCGTTATGGGCAAAAGTCTCGCTCTCAATTTAGCCGATCATGGATACAAAGTTGCAGGCTTTGATCTTGACTCAAACAAGATTAAAGATGTTTTAGAAACAGAACAAAAAGAACGTAGCGCTGATTTTTCTGAGGCAAGAATTATTGGCTGCAAGACTCTTGAAGAAATGCTTCCTACACTAACAACTCCTCGCGTTATTGTCTTACTCGTTCCAGCTGGCAATCCGGTGGATGCTATTTGCCAACAACTTATCAACTCAGGACTTGAACCTAACGATATTGTTGTTGACTGCGGGAATAGCCAATGGACAGACACTATTCGCAGAGAATCAGAATTCAAAGGCAAATTAAAATTTTTTGGAACCGCCATTTCTGGCGGAGAAGTCGGAGCACGTTTTGGCCCTTCATTGATGCCTGGAGGTGATGCTGACTCATGGAAACACCTCCAACCAATGTGGGAAGCCGTTTCAGCAAAAGTCGATAAAAATGGCGCTCAGATCATTCAAAATATCCCTGGTCAGCCCGTTACAGAAGGTGAGCCTTGCACAACGTACTTAGGCCCAAATGGTGCAGGCCATTATGTCAAAATGGTACACAATGGTATCGAATACGCCGACATGCAGCTTATTTGCGAAGCGTATCATTTAATGCGCTCATTGCTCGGCTATGAACCTGAAGAGATAGGGAAAATTTTTGCACAATGGAATAAAGGCGAACTTAACAGCTATCTAGTTGAAATTACGGCTGACATTTTACAGCAATATGATAATAAAACAGGAGCGCCTCTAGTTGACATTATTCTCGACTGTGCAGGCCAAAAAGGTACTGGACGCTGGACTTCTGTAAGCGCAACTCAAATGGGCGTGCCTGCAGGCATTATTAGTGAGTCAGTCTATGCGAGAGCATTGAGCACATTAACCCAAGAAAGGGAAATCGCTGCCTCACGCTTAATAGGTGATGTTGAGCTTGGAGATATTGATCCTGAAACGGTTATAGAAGCCATCAAAAATGCACTGTATTGTGCGAAAATTTGTGCTTATGCTCAAGGTTTTCAACTTCTGCGTGCCGCTCAAACAGAATATGACTGGCAGTTCAACTTCAGTGATATTGCAAAAATCTGGCGCGGGGGCTGCATTATTAGAGCTTCCTTCCTACAAAAAATCGCCACAGCATTTAGCGATAACCCTAATTTAGAAAATCTACTATTAGCAGATTATTTCACAAACACCCTAAATGATAAGCAAAAAGGATTGCGCCAGGCCGTGGTTTTAGCCGCTCAATCAGGCATCCCAACACCTTCATTTTTCTCTGCATTAGCGTATTTTGATGGATATCGTTCTGAGATCTTACCTGCCAATTTACTGCAAGCTCAACGAGATTTTTTTGGCGCTCATACCTATGAAAGAGTCGATTCTGAAGTAGGTCAAAAATTTCATACTTTTTGGCAGGAAGAAAACCGCCCCGAAAGACCAGCTTAAAACATTACAAGTAAACAAGGCGCTGTGTGAGCGCCTTTTTACGGTATCCCACTCTATTTTAGAGTGTGCTTTTAGACATTCATTTTAATTTTTCAATTGATGTCAAAACACCTCTAAGCATCCCTACTTCATGTTGATCCAGTTGAGCACGCTGAAAAAGGCGCCTAAATCGAGTCATCACTTGACGTGGCGTATTAGGATCTAAAAACTCAGTTAACAGCATAACTTTTTCTAAATGCTCTAACATGTAGTCAACTTGCTCTACAGAGGCAGCAGGAACATCCCATTTACTTTGAACGGTTGTGTCACCAATCGCAAGCAATGATTTCATCCGTAGCTCGTATGACAATACCTGTACTGCAGCAGCAAGATTCAATGAACTAAATGACTCTATAGAAGGTATATGAACATGGTAATGACAGCGCTGTAGCTCTTCGTTAGTTAACCCTCTATCCTCTCTTCCAAATACAAGAGCGGTCTCTAACCCTTCTTTATAAACAAGGTCGGCTGCCTGTCTTGGATCAACCAAAGGCCAGGGAATGTGTCGTTCACGAGCACTGGTCCCAACAACCAACTGACAATCAGCAATGGCTTCCTCCAATGTCTCTACAACAACGGCTTTTTCAAGCAAGTCAGTTGCACCAGATGCGCGGCTTATCGCCTCTTCACTTGGAAATATTTTTGGAGAGACGAGGTATAGACGATCTAACCCCATGTTTTTCATTGCTCGTGCAGCACCACCAATATTACCAGGGTGGGATGTGTTGACGAGTACGATTCGAACCTTATTATTCATTAATATAAAACCAATTCTGCAAGACAATTTAAATTTTGCACATAGTATCAGAATTTCCTAAAAGATTTGGCACTTAAAGAGGAATAGCACAATTAACAACCAGTTTTAACTGGTTTAATGACGTGTTTTCCATTAGAATTCCGCTCAAATAATTCGCAAATAGAATGTGAGATTTAAAAGCATTCTACGAATCGAATTCATCGCTCTTTAACACTTTTCCAGTAACTTATCGTCTTTCGATAATTTGGCATCTTTTAGAAACTTAAATGGTATCTTATGCAACCAAGAATTAACGTCGCTATCAAAGCGGCACGTGCAGCTGCGGACTACATTGTTCACGTACAAGAAAAACTACTTTTTGATAAAGAGCAAGGTCAGCAACCTGATCAAGTTTATCAAACAGTGTGTCAAGGCGCAGAAAAAACCATTATTCATCACCTTGAAAAGGCCTACCCAAATGACACGATTACAGCTCGTTTAGCTGGAAGTGTTCAAAAAGGCGATGAAGGCGAATGGATCATTGACACCATTCAAGGCCAATATCTATTTACACGCGGCCTTAGTGGTCACTGTATTACAATGAGTTACGTTGTTGCTGGAAAAGTTGAACACGCGGTTATCGTCAACCCTATGACTAAAGATGAATATTTTGCCAGTAAAGGCCGTGGCGCTTATCTTAATAACTCACGAATTCGTACATCTAGCGCAAGAGACATTCACAACACGCTAGTTGCAGCACAATTTCCATCTACCGATAAAACACGTCCAAGCGCTGCTGGGCAATTCTCCATTTTCTCCCAATTGGCGGAAAAAGGCGCTCGCATCGTATCTCAAGACTCTCCAGCAATACAAATTGCCAATGTGGCAGCAGGTCGCCTTGATGCTGTTTGGGGTATCAAACTTTACGCATGGGAAATGCAGGCACCATTATTCATCGCAAAAGAAGCAGGTTGCATTTTCTCTGATTTTAATGGCTCACCAAGTATTGAAGAAACGGGGAACTTGCTATGCGCAAACCCTCGTCTATTCAAAAGCCTACTTCCAATAGTGAATAAAAATCTTAGCTAAGAAAACTAAAGACTAATGGCCTCTTTAGTTTTCAACATAACCCTCAATGTTGAATGCTCACCACTGAGGGTTTTTTGTAACTAAAAACCTCCTTCGCAACACAACCCTTAGATTTCGACACACTGAATAAATGACCAAACTCTTAGCATTGCCCCTACGCCACAGGTAAGTTAAATATTGAAATTCTGCACTGAGCTGAGCACCTCATCAAATCAGCATTCAAAAACAATAGGGGCGATAACATCAGAATCAAAATAAGAAAGGGAAACAAACTGATAGCAAAATAGAAGTATGAGGATGTGTTTTTATAGACCCAAAAAAGCACCATAAATGGTGCCCGGGACCGGAATCGAACCGGTACGATATTTCTATCGCAAGATTTTAAGTCTTGTGCGTCTACCAATTTCGCCACCCGGGCGGATTAATCGACATAAGCATATAATGCATGATCTTTTTTACATAAGAAAAAGCACCATAAATGGTGCCCGGGACCGGAATCGAACCGGTACGATATTTCTATCGCAAGATTTTAAGTCTTGTGCGTCTACCAATTTCGCCACCCGGGCACATCTATCGATGTATCCTTTTGATTATTTTTGGAGGCCGGAGTCGGAATCGAACCGGCGTACACGGAGTTGCAGTCCGCTGCATGACCACTCTGCCATCCGGCCTCAATAATAATCTATCTTTTGAATGGAGCGGGAAACGAGGCTCGAACTCGCGACCCCAACCTTGGCAAGGTTGTGCTCTACCACTGAGCTATTCCCGCGCTCAAAAGATGGTGCATATTCTATGCTTTTTATTATTTACGTCAAGCATTTAAAGAAAAAAAAGCGAAATACTTTACTACTTTAACTTTCCTTATCTAATTGATTATTTTCCATTCGACCCTGACGACGTCAGTTCAGGCCAAGCCGCTTTCATGTACACATACATAGACCAAAGTGTTAAGACAGCAGCAAGAATTAGAACGGCCTCCCCCCATATAGCCCATTCGGAATCAGGGGAACTGCCCAAAAGCATAAAAATAGACAGCATTTGCATAGCTGTTTTCACTTTCCCCACATAAGACACCGCCACGCTGGCTCTTTTGCCCATTTCAGCCATCCATTCACGAAGAGCCGATATAACAATTTCTCGACTAACGATAACCACACTGGCAACCGTCATCAATATACTACCGTAACTTTCAACCAACATAACCAAAGCCGCCGACACCATTACTTTATCCGCCACCGGATCAAAGAAAGCACCAAATGGGGTTGCTTGGTTTAATTTACGCGCTAAATAGCCATCTAACCAATCGGTAAAAGCAGCCACTGCAAATATCCCTGCGCAAGTAACATAACGACCATCCCATGGAAGGTAGTATGTTGCCACCAGAACGGGAATTAAAATAATACGTACCGACGTTAACATATTAGGAATGTTCATGAATCTTCTAAGCGCTCACTTGTAATAGGTCTCAATTTTTATGTAAAAAAGAATAAATTTCAGCGGCTTTTTTCACGCCAATACCTTTCACTTTTGCAATGTCTTCCTCACTTGCCGACAATAACTCTTGCATGCCACCAAATGCGGTTAATAAATTCGTTCTTCTCGTCGGCCCAATGCCTTCTATCCCTTCTAAAACAGAGTGACGACGTTTCTTGTCTCTTTTCTGTCTATGGTTTTTAATTGCAAACCGATGAGACTCATCTCTTATGTGCTGTATTAAATGCAATGCAGCAGAGTCAGGAGGCAACACCACCTCATCCTCTTTAGAGCCGATATAGAGAGTTTCTAGCCCTGCTTTACGCGTAGTTCCTTTAGCTACGCCAAGTAAAAATATGTTCACTAGCCCGAGTGTCTTTAATACATCCTCAGCTTGTGTTAATTGGCCCTTACCACCATCAATCAACAATACATCAGGGGCATCAATCTCACCATCTTTAACTCTTTTATAACGTCGAGTTAACGCTTGGTGCATTGCGGCATAATCATCACCTGCTGCAACACCCTCTATGTTAAAAGTACGATAACGCTTTTTGTCTGGGCCTTCTGTGCCAAAAACAACACAAGATGCCACTGTTGCCTCACCACTGGAATGACTAATGTCAAAACATTCCATACTTTTTGGAGGCTCAGCTAATCCTAAAAGTTTTTGTAGCGCGACCATACGACTAAAGTGGTTTCTCTTATCCAGCAATCTTGACTGCAAACCTTGCTCAGCGTTAAGTTTTGCCAAATCCAACCAACGCGCTCTTTGACCTCTAACCGAAAAAGTCAATTCAACCTTCTTACCTACACTGGCAAACAAAGCATCAACAAGAATCTCGCTGTCCTCTAATTCATGGCTGGTAATCACCACCTTGGGTAAATCATTATTACCTATGTAAAACTGAGCAATAAAAGTTGACAGCAGCTCACTTTCAGCCATATCGATAGGCATTTTTGGATAATAGCTCTTGCTACCGATTATTTTGCCTTGTCGCACCATCATCAGATGCACACATAAGCCACCTGGTTGTATCAACGCCGCTAGCACATCTGCGTCACCGGTCTGTCCATAGACATTCTGCTGTTCTTGGACATGCTTTAACTGAACAATCTGATCCCTTAACAAAGCGGCTTTTTCAAACTCCATTGACTTTGCAGCCTCCGTCATTTGTAAGGTAATTTCTTTTGTCAGCTCGTTATTTTTCCCCTCTAAAAACATTTTTGCATGACGAACGTCATTTACATATTCATCATCCTCAATTAAATTTACGCAAGGTCCTGAGCAGCGCTTAATTTGATACTGCAAACAAGGCCTTGAACGGTTCGCATAATAACTGTCTTCACATTGCCGTACTTTAAACACTTTCTGCATCGTATTTAAACTTTCTTTTACAGCCGTTCCACTTGGAAAAGGCCCAAATAACTGGCCTTTCGTTTTAGTAGAGCCTCGTCGAAATAGTAACGCTGGGTGATGATGTTCCGATAACAAAATATACGGATAAGACTTATCATCCCGCAATAAAATATTGTAAGGTGGACGATGTTGCTTGATTAACGTTTGTTCTAGTAATAATGCTTCTGTTTCACTTTTAGTAACCGCAATTTCTATCTCATCTATTCGACTCACCAATGCCATAGTTTTTGTCGTAAGCCCAGTGGCTCTAAAATAGCTAGAAACCCTATTTTTTAAGTTTTTAGCCTTCCCCACATATAATAAAACCCCCTTCCCATACATTCGATACACACCAGGTCTGGATGTTAAATTACTAATGAAATGCTTTGCATCAAAATCTTGCGAATTCAAACGGACTCTCTTTTAACCCATACCCAATAAATTGTATCTCATCGCTAATTTAGTTAACTCTACATCACTACTAATACTAAGCTTATCAAACATACGATAACGGTACGTGTTTACAGTTTTACTACTTAAATTCAAATGATCAGCAATTTCTTGAGGTTTTTTACAATCGATTATCATTTGGGCTATTTGCAACTCTCTGTCTGAAAGAATATCAAGAGGAGAAGAATCGTCTTTAGAGGACATTTTTGAGAGAGCCATTTTTTGAGCAACAGAACCAGTAATGTATTTATTACCTAATGATACCGCTTTTATTGCATCCAACATTTCTTTCGCTGGCGCACCTTTTGTCAAATATCCACTGGCACCCGCTTCAATTAACTTTAATGGGTAAGGATTATCGTCATGGGCAGATAATGCAATAACTTTCACTCTTGGAAACAAGCGCTTAATTTCTTTGGTCGCGCCCAAGCCGCCAATGCCGGGCATATGCACATCCATCAAAACAATATCTGGTGACAACGATTTTGCTTTTTCAATTGCATCCTCGCCACTAAAAGCACTCCCCACAACAGAAAGCGTCTTTTCATCCTGTAAAACACGAGATATTCCCGTGCTCACCAGCTCATGATCATCAACAATTAAAATTTTTAACACGCATACCACCTTGCCATTTAATACAATAACGATATTACTTATTATCTAAACCTAATATGTTGCCTCTATCATTTCAATGCTAAGAAGGTAAGTCAATCACAAACCCCAATGAAGCTAACTCACCTAATGATTTCGCTCTGTAACTAGCACGAACCGAAGTCCCTTCAGTCTTTTTTGTATAATACAGTAAAGCCGCTATTTTTGACTCAGACAAACCTGTTAGTTTTACCAATTCAGGGATAAGAGCGACTGAAATATCCTCTTGTTTGTTCTCAATTTGAGGAACTTTTGGCATTGTAAGTACCTGACCTCCAATCACTTTTTGCACTTGTTCTAAGTAAGCTTTTTCAAATTCAGGCCAACTTCGGCTTTCCTCTTCTGTTCTTAGAATATACCAACCAACCGATACTCCGGCGAAATAAATAGCAGGATGAGTCCAATTAAACTCCAAAGGGTTCATTCGACAACGACACGCTTCTACATAAGCATTTCGCGGACTCATCAAACCATATACTTTGTAAGCAGTATTAATTAGATTCAAAAACTCAGATATTGTTGGAGGCCAAGCATACGTCTCTTTAGCTCGCTCTACCGCGTATGCTAATAATGGTTCCTGAAACCCTCTGATAGCAATAGACCATTCTCGTTTCGCTAGTTTCACCTCATCAGGCGTACTGTAAGCGGATGCAAATTTATGCGTATAAATCGCCTTAAAACGAGCGAATAGCATATTCACCAACATCCTATTTTGCTGCTCTTGGGACTCACTCTGAGTAGATTCTTGGGTATTACCAGTCTGTGTCGTGAATGTTTGTGAGTGCGTCGCTAACTTTTTCGCGAGAGGTTTTAGAAGTGTGTGTGCTGCTTGTGGTTCCTTCATTAGAAGATCGATCCGATTGTTTGTATTGCCATTGGCGTTTTACATACTTAAAGAATTCACTGTTCCAAGTACGCACATTTTTACGCTGCTCTTTAATTCTAAGTAAAAACTCATCTTGCAGCTGCAATGCAAATCCCCTAGGTACACCTGATTGAAGAATTTGCTCTAATGTTGCCTCCTCTGGCTGCCATTGATCTGGTTGCCGAGTTCTTTCTTTTTGCTCTAAATACAGATCAAAATCAGTCACACCTCTTCGTCTTTCATTAGACATATGCGAGTAATTTGCATTATTTCTATTCGAAGCCATCGCCATACTATTGCTATGACTACGATCAGATTGACTCAAAGGAGGCCTATCAACAGACTCTTGTCTTAATGATTTTTTTGGCGTTGTAGCAAGCTTTTCCACTTTCTCAACCAAAGAATCAGTTTGATTCCCCCGCCTTTTTGTTGTGGTATTTGCTTGCTCAACCTCACTATTTCTATCATTACCCCGCTCTTTTGAAAACAGTTTAACCTCTATTAATGATTGCTTTTTATCAAAGGTAAGACATTGATTCAGTTGCAAACTTGATAGAACCCTCAACAACATAGGTTGGGTCCAAAAAGGTAACTGAGACAACAGATTACGAATGTCACATTGCAAAATAGACGATCGAGAAAGATAAGATTTCTGGCGCAAAAAAGCCAGTAAGACAGCCTCTTCCAAGCCGATTTCAGCGGCTAATGAAAAAGAAATAGGAAGTGAAAAATCGTATTCAGACATAGTTTACATAATAAATTATTGATCTCTGGAGTCTAACAAATAGATACTCATTTCGCACTAACACGCAGCAGGAAATAATAAATAAAAAAGTCATTATGATAATCGTTTTTTTATCGTGGATTAAAAAGTCTGTTGACAATCATTTTTTGCAATCTTATTCTGAATCTGTGCCGCAGAACAGCAAAAACAAAAAAGCGGCTCATTTTTACTATAGGAGAAAGCTGTATGTATACAATCAACATCACAGGTCATCACGTAGACGTCACTCCAGCATTAAAAGATCACATCAATGAAAAATTCGACAAATTATCTCGATTAAGTGACCAAATAACAACTGTCCAAGTAACCTTACTGCAAGACAGTCATGAACAAAAAGCTGAGGCAACCATCCACCTTCCAGGAAAAGATTTATTTGCAGCAGCCGTATCTGAAGACAGGTTATTTCACGCGATAGACTCAATGGTTGATAAACTGGCCAGACAAATAGACAAACATAAAACCAAACAATCTGCTGGACACCATAAACCAACAGTAGCATTGTAATACGTTCATACATTATTTATTTTTAAAAAAACGTCGTCTTAAGGATGACGTTTTTTTTATATCATTTATACTTGAGTTTCTGTCTTCTAACCCCACAATAAAGTTAAGAACGATTTAATATTAACTGGAGCGTAAATAATGCGTTATAACGATGCTATAACTAATCAACCGTCCGAAGCCATAAACAAGACGCTAAGAAGTACGTACAGCTTATTAGCAATGACATTATTCTTTAGTGCATTTACGGCTTTTTTAAGTATTTCATTGCAACTTCCTCACCCAGGATTAATCATCACCTTGGTGGGTTTCTATGGTTTGTTGTTTTTAACTCATAAATTCCAGAACAGTGGCTTAGGCATTATTTTTGTTTTCGCTTTAACTGGCTTTATGGGTCTAACGATTGGACCAATAATCAGCATGTACCTTAATCTTCCAAACGGTGGATCAATGGTCATGACAGCATTTGGTATTACTGGATTGTCGTTTTTAGGCCTTTCAGCTTACGCCATTGCCACTAAAAAAGACTTTAGCTTTTTAAATGGCTTCCTGGTAGTCGGCGTATTCGTTTTAATCGGTGCAATGATTGCCAATATATTTTTACAAATGCCTGCTCTGCAAATTTTCCTTTCTGCAGGTTTTGCACTTTTCTCTGCCGCTATGATTTTATGGCAAACAGGAGAAATTGTACGCGGCGGTGAAACAAACTATATTATTGCCACTGTGAACCTGTATGTGTCTATATACAACATGTTCTTAAGCGTATTAAGCCTTTTAGGCATGGCGAACGATGACTAACTCTGTCGCTCTGCTATAAATACCAACAAAAGGGGCTTACAAGCCCCTTTTGCTTATCTTGTTAAAAGGCCACACAAACCTTATGCAATATACTATATTTATTCAAGGATCCCCCCTCTCCTCCAAAGCATGCCATTCAGCCTACACATTTGCAAAAGCACTGGTTAACTCAAACTTACATACTATCGAAGGTGTTTTTTTTTACGAAGACAGCGTTCTAATAGCAAATGCATTAGCTCAGCCACCTAGAGATGAAGCACATATCAGCAACCTATGGAAAGAACTGGCAGAAAAACATTCTATTGACCTGTATGTCTGTATTGCAGCCGCAATAAGGCGCGGCATTATAAATGAATCTGAAATGTCTCGTTATGAGCTTGATCAATACTCATTGGCGACTCCGTTCCAACTGGAAGGGTTAGGAACATTGGTACAACTAATGAACACTTCTGATAGAACCATAACGTTTCGTTAATTAGACGGACTCCTTCTTATGAACTCTTTTTTAATTCATATTTCCAGCTCTTCGTTTGTTGGTCTATCCGCAAAAGAAGGTTTAGACTTAGCATTAGTGATGGCAACGTTTGAACAACCCATCGACCTTTATTTTGGTGGGGAAGCCCTTTCAATTCTAAGTAGCAATCAAAAACCCGAACAAATTCATGGTAAAAACCTCTCCAAAGCCTTACCAAGCTTAGAGTTCTACGACATTGAGAACATATACGTTTGCAGTGAAGATATCAGTGAGCTTCAACATGACAACCTATGGGACGGCATTAGCATACTCAACACTGAATCATGGAGTCAAAAACTGCAAACTTATGAATGTATTTTGAGATTTTAGCTATGCGATTACACCAGATAAACAAAGCAAATTATTCATCCTCTATAGAAAGAGACATTATCTACAGCATAGCGCCATCAGATAAAGTCCTTTTAATCGAAGACGCCATCATTCGGTTAATGAATAAATCAGACCCTTTGCTCAATCTCATCCATCAAAAAAAGATCGATATGTATGCCTTGGAATCTGACCTCAAAGCATATGGAGCGGTGTTACCAACTTATATTACACCGATTACTGATCTAGAGTGGGTAGCACTTACCAGTGAATGCAACCATCACATAGCTTGGTAATGCAATTTAGACTTTTATTGAGGAATAAAATACATGTTTGATCACGTTAATTTGGACCAGGAAGGTTATTTACTTGATTTATCACAATGGTCTTCAGAGCTCGCGATACACATAGCGGAAATGGAAAACATTGAATTAACACAGGCACACTGGGAAATCATCCACCTCTTAAGAGCGTTTTATCAGGAGTACGAACTCTCCCCCTCTATGCGCCCTTTAACAAAAGCGGTGGGTAAAAAACTTGGTAGCGACAAAGGCAAAAGCATTTATTTGATGAAGCTTTTCCCAGGAAGTCCACCTAAATTAGCAGCAAAAATAGCAGGTCTACCAAAACCCGCTAATTGTATTTAAAACATTTATCAAACTTCATAACGAAGTAAAGACTATTGATTAAACCAAGACAATGTTTTTTGTAATAACACAACCTCACCAATAATCAATAAAGCAGGGGACTTAACCTCATTATCGATCGCTAATTGGGCGACATGGCTTATATCAGAAGCAAACACTCTCTGCTGCTTAGTGGTTCCTTTTTCCACAATAGCCACAGGCATAGACTCAGACATTCCAAAACGCTGTAGAGACGCACTGATTTCAGTTAACCCAGTAAGTCCCATATAAATAACCAATGTTTGGGCAGGATGAACCAATTCCTCCCACGGAAGCTCTGTCGTCCCATCCTTAAGATGACCCGTCAAAAAGCGAACTGACTGAGCGTAATCTCGATGTGTCAAAGGAATACCCGCATACGCAGCACATCCAGCAGCAGCCGTTACCCCAGGAATGACCTCGAAAGAAACACCCTCTTCAACTAGTTCTTCAATTTCTTCGCCGCCACGTCCAAAAATAAACGGGTCACCCCCTTTTAAACGAACGACATTTTTTCCTTCTTTCGCTTTTTTAGCCAATAATGAGTTAATTTCGTTTTGCGGCAAACTGTGCAAAGACTTTGCTTTACCAACATACATTTTTTCGGCAGTGTCAGGAATCAATGCTATGATCTCTTCATCAATCAAACGGTCGTACAAAACAACATCCGCACTAATAAGTAACTTATGCGCTTTTAAAGTTAAAAGCTCTGGGTCACCAGGGCCCGCCCCGACCAAGTAAACTTTTCCACTCATATTACTAATTTCTCTTTATCAGATTTGACATGAAAAGCTCAACAAGCGCTTTTCATGTCAAAACGCACAACACAATGTGTCATCACTTTCTATTGATTAAGCTAAGCGCAACTCCGTCTTCCCACCCATATATGGCTGCAAAACGGTAGGAATACGAATACTGCCATCTTCGTTCTGGTAATTTTCTAAGATGGCCACTAACGTCCTACCTACAGCCAAACCAGAGCCATTTAAGGTATGAGCCAACTCCGGACGTCCTGTTACAGGGTTTCTCCAGCGAGCTTGCATTCTACGTGCTTGGAAATCCCACATATTAGAGCAAGAGGAAATCTCACGATACTTAGCTTGACCTGGTAACCACACTTCAATGTCGTAGGTTTTATGAGCAGAAAAACCTAAATCACCACCACATAAGATAACAGTACGATACGGTAACGCTAACTTTTGTAAAATGGCTTCAGCATGTCCAACCAACTCTTCTAATGCCTCTTCAGAACGATCAGGTCGACATACATGAACCAATTCTACTTTTTCAAACTGGTGCTGACGGATCATGCCCCGAGTATCTCGACCATAACTTCCCGCTTCACTACGAAAGCAAGGAGTATGAGCAACAAACTTACGATGTAAATTCTCATCTGACAAGATGTCATCGCGAACGAGATTCGTAACCGGTACTTCTGCCGTTGGAATTAGATATAGATCGCCGTTTCCGCTGTCTTTATCGACTGGGACTTTAAACAAATCTGCTTCAAATTTAGGAAGTTGTCCCGTGCCTCTTAATGATTGTTCATTTACTAAGTAGGGAACATACACCTCTGTATACCCATGCTCATCAGCATGCGTATTAATCATAAACTGAGTTAAAGCTCGGTGCAGACGAGCCAATCCTTGCGTCATAACAGCAAAACGAGAGCCAGTAATCTTTACTGCGGATTCAAAATCTAACATGCCGAGTTGCTCTCCTAAATCGACATGATCTTTTACTTCAAATGAACGCTCTGCTGGATTCCCCCAGCGACGCACTTCAATATTATCGTCCTCATTCGCACCTTGAGGTACAGATGAATGAGGAAGGTTTGGAATGCCTGCTAACAAATGATCCATTTTGTCTTGAATAGCATTTAACGCATCTTTCGCCCTAGAAAGATCGTCCCCTAATGTCGAGGTTTTCGCCTTTAGTTGCTCTGCCAATGCTTTGTCGCCCGACTTCATCGCCATACCAATTTCTTTCGATACAGAGTTTCGAGATTGCTGCAATTGCTCTGTTTCAATTTGAATGGCTTTACGCTGTTCTTCAAGCGCAACAAATGTTGCAACGTCCAAAGTATAGCCTTTGGTCAACAATTGCTTTGCAGCAGCTTCAGGGTCAGTTCTCAGTGCTTTAATGTCTAACATTGCGGCAAAATATTCCTCTAATAAATAAATCTAACAACTGTGAAAAATCACTAATCATTACATTTGAAAAAATAAATTTAAGTATTATAAAACTTAATAATTTATAGGGCTCTAGCAATAAAAATGCCTATTGCCAGACCCAACACACTCAGTAGGCAGCTTAATAATAAATAGCTTAATGCACTTAGCCAAGCCTGCTGATTAATAAGTGAGACAATTTCTAAAGAAAATGTTGAAAATGTTGAAAATGCACCTAAAAAGCCCACCATAACAAGTGGCCGATAAGATTCCATGCTTGGCATTCGCTCTGTAATGATAACAAAACAAATCCCCATCAACAGACTACCAATAACATTAATACTCAGCGTCGCAATCGGAAAAACCGTTTTCACATGGTGGTTAATCAAAGTCGATAGCCCAAAGCGACTCATAGCACCAAAGCTTCCACCCAAAGCAACCATTAAATACGTTAATAACAAATAAAAACCTACCTTGTACGTGAAAAAGTTGTGTCACTCTAAATTATCATCGAAGGTCTTATCTCTATAGCGAATTTGAGAACTCTGTTGATCCAAACTTTTTAACCACGCCATTTTTTCGCTAATTTTCTTTTCTAATCCTCGATCGTTTGGCTGATAAAACGTTTGATCCATTATTTCTTCTGGCAAATATTTCTCTCCAGCCGCATAAGCATAGGGCTCCGAATGCGCATAACGATAATCCTCACCATGGCCCATGCTCTTAGCCAAAGATGTCGGTGCATTACGCAGGTGCTTAGGCACATCATAACTAGGCTGGCTCGACACTTCTCTCATAGCACTTTTAAAGGCATCATAAACGGCATTACTTTTAGGAGCGCAAGCCAAATAAATGGTCGCTTGAGCAATAGCACGATTGCCCTCTCCCGGCCCAACTCTTTCAAAGACATCCCAAGCCGTCAGAGCAACCTGCATCGCTCTTGGATCCGCATTACCAATGTCTTCAGAAGCAATGGCCAACAACCGGCGGGCAATATACAAAGGATCACAACCGCCATCCAGCATTCGAGCCATCCAGTACAGAGCACCATCTGGAGATGACCCTCTAACTGATTTATGAAATGCTGAAATTTGATCGTAAAAAACATCCCCCTTATTATCAAATTGTCGAAAGGATGCACCTAAAACATCCTCAATGTTTTTTTCATCCACACGATTATTGACCGCAAGATCCGCCACTATTTCAAGAAAGTTTAACGCTCTACGAATGTCACCATCAGCCGCTCTAGAAAGAGTATCAATGTATTTATCTTCTATTTGTATGGAGCGAGACCCTAAACCTCTTTCGCAATCTTCCAAAGCACGCACCAAAACCGACTTTACCTCTTCAACAGAAGGCACCTGTAAACGGTACACTCTTGCTCTAGATAACAGCGCTGAATTTAATTCAAAAGCGGGGTTTTCGGTTGTCGCACCAATAAATAAAAAAGTGCCATCTTCAATATGAGGTAGAAAAGCATCTTGTTGTGACTTATTAAACCGATGAACTTCATCAATAAAAAGAATGGACTGTTTACCAGTAAGTAACGTATTTTGCTTTGCCTTTTCTACCGCAAGACGAATATCCTTAACACCAGACATCACCGCAGATAAAGTGAGAAAATGAATATTGAGCTGATGAGATAACAGTTGAGCAAACGTGGTTTTGCCCACCCCCGGACTGCCCCATAATATAAAAGAATGACAGCGACCACTTTCAATCATTTTCCTTAAAGGCTTTCCCTCGCCAATTAAGTGAGATTGACCAACGTATTCCGTTAAGTCTTGCGGCCTCATCCGAGCCGCCAGCGGAATAAAAGAAAGTTCACTTTCTTGCCCAGAAAATAAATCCATAATGACTATTCTTCTACAAAGACATCAATGTTGTCAGGCAAGTCAACCACAAAATTTTGTTCAGAGACACCTTCATGCTCTTCAATTGACTTAAATTCAATCACCGTTGTTTGATCTAAACTGTCTTCAATACTCATTGCACTAATCACATGGCCTTTGAACGACAAGGTTAAGCTCGTAAATAGCCCGTCTTCTGATAAAGGGATCAAACGAAAACGCTGCTGCCCAAGATGCGCCACTTCATAAAAAGGCAAGACTTTCAACGCCGATTGTCCCAGTAAGGCTGCGGGAGATTGACCTAACGTATTATCAACTCTTCTTCTCGTTGCTTGTTCTAAATCTACATCCCAAATGGTCAACCATTGACCATCCGAAATGATTCTTTGAGGAAACGGTTTGATGGTATCCCAAACAAAACGATTCGGGCTCGCCAACATAAATACTCCCTCACTGAGCTGAACCTGATCTCCAGATGACTCATAAGTCACTTGAAGAAATTCGCCTTCAATGTTTCTGTTACTCTCCAACAATTCAGCTAACAAAGATTCCGTTTTTGACACACTGCTTTCTTCTGCAAAAACGGACAAACAAAACACAGAGAAAAAAGTGATCAGCGTTTTTGACAACAACCATTTATAACTCATTAATCATTCCCTACTTTAGAACACTTTATTTTTAAGATTCAGGTATCAATACTTCGCGCTGCCCATTTGCCCCCATCGGGCCAACCAAGCCAGCAGACTCCATAGACTCAACCAAGTTTGCCGCCCTGTTATATCCTATTTTGAGACGCCTCTGTATTGACGATATAGACGCTTTACGCGTTTCAATCACAATTTTTACAGCTTCATCATATAAAGCATCCTTATCTTCGGCATTGCCCGTTGGAGACATTAGATCTTCTGGATTAACCACCACACCCTCTATATAGTCTGGCTCTCCACGTGCGCACCACGCTTCTACAACCGCATGCACCTCTTCATCCGACACAAAAGCACCATGCACTCGGATTGGCGTTGGTAAACCCGCAGGTAAATACAACATATCACCCATTCCTAATAACTGATCTGCACCACCTTGATCCAAAATGGTTCTTGAATCAATTTTTGACGAAACTTGAAATGCCATACGCGTTGGAATATTCGCCTTAATCAAACCAGTAATAACGTCAACTGAAGGCCTCTGTGTCGCTAAGATTAGGTGTATCCCTGCGGCACGCGCTTTTTGAGCAATCCGCGCAATTAATTCTTCAACCTTTTTACCCACTATCATCATCATGTCTGCAAACTCATCAACAACAATAACAATGTAAGGTAACGGCTCAAGTAACGGAACCGTTCTAGGAACACCGTCCAGAGAAAACATGGCTTCATGATCTGGCTGCCACAATGGGTCTTCTAACGGGTGGCCAGATTCAATCGCATCTCTGACTTTTTTGTTATAACCCGCAAGGTTCCTTACCCCTAACTTCGACATCAATTTGTATCGACGCTCCATTTCATCAACAGACCAACGCAGCCCATTCGCAGCATCTTTCATATCGGTAATGACAGGCGTTAATAAATGAGGAATACCTTCATAAATAGAGAGTTCCAACATCTTGGGGTCAACCATGATCATACGAACTTCATCAGGCGTTGATTTAAGCAACATACTCAGGATCATGGCATTAACACCAACAGACTTACCTGAACCCGTTGTACCTGCAACCAACACGTGTGGCATTTTTGCCAAATCTACAACAACAGGCTCACCTGAAATATCATGCCCTAAAGACAATGTCAGAGGCGAGGATGAATTATCATAAGCCTCGCAATTGATGACTTCACTAAAATACACGGTGTCACGAACTTGATTCGGAATTTCAATACCGATCGTTGATTTCCCTGCAATCACTTCAACGACTCGTACGCTCATCACACTTAAAGAACGTGCTAAATCTTTCGCCAAATTCGTAATTCGAGACACTTTCACACCGGGTGCTGGTTGAATTTCAAAGCGCGTAATGACTGGCCCTGGATTCACTTCAACCACTTCTGCTTTCACACCAAAATCTTGCAAACGAAGCTCAAGTAACGCAGAAAGATCAATTAATTCTTCTTCTGTGTACCCTCCCTTCTTAGGTTTAGGTGCAGTCAAAACCGATCTATCAGGCAATGTATAAGATGAATTCTTTATTGTCGGTTGCGCTGTTTCCACCCCACCAAGATTTTCAAGCTGTTTCGCTTCAGATAATGTTCGAACTGCAGGTTTATTATGATCACTAACTGTCTTTTTATTATGACTAATCGCTTTATCAGAGTCACTAACAGGCGCTGGCGGTTCTGGAGGCTGCGATGGCTTTTGCTCTGTGGATGACACTTGTTTCATAAGCTGATTTTCAGTATCACCTTTTTCAAACACCTTTTGCTCACCCATAACTTTACTTATTGCATTCCGTTGCTTTGATTCTTTAATTGATCTATTGCTTTCACTTTCTCTACCCTCAACATACAAGGTGTCTTCAACATCAATGTCCAAGTCACCTAGAGAAAACTCTTCTGAATCGTGAGGTGCAATAAACTCATTCTGCTCTAGCTCCCCAATTTCAAAATCATGAGAACTGTCCATTCTCGAAAGAGGGGCTGCCGTTTTTTCTTTACGAAAGCGATTAAGCAAAGCCCCCATAAGAGACTCTTTTTCTTCTTGATCATTCTCTTCGTAATCATCATCGGTACTTTCAGGAAGCACAGGGTCAATTTCATCCAAAGAAACGTCGTTAGCATCGACTAATTCAGCGCTTTTCTTATTTCTACGAAGTTTTCGAAACAACGCGGGTTCATCTGTATTATGTTGATTAAAGAGCGTCGCTTTCTCAAAACTAATAGGCAGCTCATCGTCATCAACGGAACTGCCCTCAACCATCTCTGAAGTTTTGCGTTCTTTACGCTCTTGATAGCCTAAATATAAGCGGAAACAGACATTAGAAATACGCTCACCAATATTTTCTGCCAATGTCATCCACTGGAGTTGCAGCAACAAAGTCAAGGATAAAAACCAAATAGCTAAACTAAATAATGTTGCGCCATCATAACCAACCCAATGAAATAATAAATCACCTAACGCACTGCCGAGAATACCACCAGTACCGTATTGATAAGCAGAGCTACCAACAGTATGTAAAAAACTTAAAACCGTACCGGAAGACAAATACAAAATGCTACCGACAGTGCAAATTAACGTCTGAAACAGCGGGGATAAACGATGATCATTTCGCCAAACAACAAAAACCACGCAAAGAAACACAACAGGAAGAGATAAAAATAGGGACCCGAAAAAAGCGGAACTGACGTCCGCAATAAGAGCGCCTAACACCCCCATAGAATTCTGAATAACGCCACTGCCACCCGAATAGAACCAACCAGGATCTTCCGGATGATAAGTATAAGTCGCCAAGCTAAAAAAGATAAAAAAGACTAAAGCCGAAATAAACGCAGCTTGCTTAGCAAACAGCTCCCATATAGGTGATCGTCCAGACTCACTCAAACTTTCTGACAAAATTGCCTCACATTTAGTTTTGTATTTGAAATTTTCTTTTATTGTCTTACTTAAGATACTAAGGAAAAGTTTACCACAAAAAAAACCAGCCCGAGGGCTGGTTTTTAGCGTTTACTAAGAAAGGGAAATCTTAGAAAGATGCAGTAACGCCAAGAACATTTTTCTCGCCTTCACCGTCGGCTATATCACCATTGAAATTCTCGAAAGAATAAGTTAGATCGCCAACAGTGTATTTAGCAAAGAAGTAAGTACCGTCTGTTTCAGCTTCTTCGTCAGAAACATATTCTAGACCGAAGTTAAGTGCATCAGATGCAGCGAACTCAAGAGAAACACCGTAACCTTCAACATCAGAAGTTGTGCCAGAACCTTTTTCGCCAACACCGTAAGTTACAGAAAAAGTTGCTGCACCCGCATCTAGCTGAGCACCAACGTTGACTGCATTCGCGTCACCGACAGAACCAGCAGAGATACCCGCTTTAAAGCCACCTAGATCAGCAACATAAGACGCCGCAACACCAACATCTGAATCATCAGTGTTGTTTTCAGTTGCTTCAAGAGCCACAGTTAGACCTGGAGCTACTTCATAACGAACACCAGTGTTATCTGTATCGCTATCATCAGTTTCAATATCAACACCACCGAAGCGCTCATCGATACCCATGTAAGCGCCAGTCGCTATAGTTCCGTCAAAACGACCGAAAGATACGGCACCTTGCTTAACATACAATTTTTCCACACCAATTTTAGTTGCTTCATCATCACCAGTGTTAGCGATTTCGATTTCCGCGTACACAACACCCGTGTCGATTTTAAGCTCAACTTCACCAAGATCAGTACCATCAGCTAGATCATTATCATCTTTTGAATCGCCGTAGTAAGACGTATATTCAATACCTGCTTCGCCCGTGAAAACAGCTTCAGCAGCAAAAGTAGTAGTAGATACAGCAGCCGCAACAGCAGATACTGCAAAGATAGAAGCAAGTTTAATCGCTTTCATTCAAGATTCCCCTTTATATTTTATATTTTAGACCCATTGAAAGGTCTCTATAACCTAAACAAGAAACGCCGACAAATCAACGACTCATGCATAATAAAACCGAACAGTTTCACTTTTATGACATATAGATCAAAAAAGTCAACCGTTTGTCACCTCAAAACGGCATTGCTCTTGTGAGTCGCTGTTTCAAAATAGACTCGGTTTGGAACTGACATGATTAAAACCAAGTTTTCCTATGCTGGTCAAGAGTTCATGTGCTTTTTTTCTTATTTTTTGCATTTTTGCCGTTTTAAATGAATTGACAGACAAAAAACAACACTTTTTCTCTCCTTCAACCAACAAAACTGCCTAAAAAACGCACAACCATTAAATCATACACATTCGACATTTACCTAAAATAATCCAACTTTTTTCACCCTCTTCCCTTCACCGCCCTCTTGAAGAGACAATTAAAATCAAAAACCACAATGAAAAGCATTTATTTTATGATAACCCCCCCCTTCCTTAACAAAAAAACGTTACAAAAAGGAACCAAATGACTCAACCTGCAACAAACAAATCCATTACCTATTTAAATGAGTCTCCGTTTGAGATTCCATTTCCAGAAAACGCTCTTGATGAGCCTGATGGTTTATGTGCAATGGGTGGCGATTTAAGCAAAACTCGATTAATTAATATGTACCAACATGGTTTTTTTCCTTGGTATAGCGAACCGGATCCTATTTTATGGTGGCACCCAAAAGAAAGATGCGCGCTATTCCCTACGGATTTTCATCTATCCAGATCTCTAAAAAAGCACATTAAAAAACAAACATGGACCGTGAAAGTAAATACATCATTCTCAGACGTCATTCAGGCCTGCTCTGACAGCAGAGCAGACAAAGAAGGAACTTGGATATCAAATGACATCAAAAATGCGTACAGCGCACTTCATCGCTCAGGAGTTGCTCATTCTATTGAAGTTTGGGAAGGTGATCTCTTAATTGGTGGCTTATATGGAGTTTGCCTAGGCCGCGTGTTTTTTGGAGAATCGATGTTTTCAAGAAAAGAAAATGCCTCAAAAACCGCTCTTTATGCACTTTGCCAACACGCCAATGCAGCGAACATTCATTTAATCGATTGCCAAGTAGAATCCGACCACTTAATCACTTTAGGCGCAACACTCATTCCAAGAATAAAATTTTGCGATCTTTTAGACGATTATTGCACCCCCCCTCAATTAAATGGCTATTTACAATTAAATTCCATACTGCCCATACAGGTTTAAAGGCAAATAAAGATAGAAGCACCATATAGAAACAAGCCGTTTTTCTTAAATCAGACCTTAAACATTTAAATCTCACGTTCGTTTATTAAAAGATAGGAATACTTGCTCAGTTCATTTGCTATTCAATGTTTTTTTAGGCAAAATATGCGCGACTAAAATTTCAAATATGACCTTATTCTTAATATTGTAAAATTTGAATTGGGCTATACACGGCCTTTCACCTTTAAAACCATAGGACATTTATTGTGGCAAAAGAAGACAGCTTAGAAATGGAAGGCACTATCATTGATACACTGCCTAACACCATGTTCCGCGTCGAACTTGAAAACGGACACGTTGTAATTGCACATATTTCTGGAAAAATGCGCAAAAACTACATTCGTATATTAACTGGCGATAAAGTAAAAGTTGAGTTGACACCTTACGACTTAACAAAAGGTCGCATCGTTTATCGCGCACGTTAAACTCAACCATTTGTATCATTCCATTGTATAAATGTTAGACATAAAAAAACCGGATTTTGTCCGGTTTTTTTATGTCTAATCAGCACAGCTATTAATGATGCACCACACTCTCTTCCACAACCGTCAATACAAGTTCATCTTTGATTTCATCAAGTGAAACAGAAACCACACCGCCCTCATCTAAATCACCAAATAAAATCAACTCCGCCAAAGGTTTCTTCAAATGCTCTTGTATAACCCTTGCCATTGGTCTTGCCCCCATAGTCTGATCATACCCTTTACTGGCCAACCAGCCTCGGGCTGTATCCCCAATATCAAGCAAGACAGATTTAGGATCGAGCTGAGCCTGTAACTCCACTAAGAATTTATCAACCACATTAAAGATGACGCGCTCATCTAATTGTTTAAACTGAACAACGGCATCTAAACGATTTCTAAATTCTGGCGTAAATGTCCGATTAATAACCTCCATTCCATCAGTTGAATTGTCTTGGTTTGAGAAACCAATTGAGCGCTTCGCAAGAACTTCTGCCCCTGCATTCGACGTCATAACTAAAATCACGTTTTTAAAATCTGCTTTACGGCCATTATTGTCCGTTAACGTTCCATGATCCATTACTTGCAGTAGAATATTAAACACCTCAGTGTGCGCTTTTTCTATTTCATCAAGTAGAACAACACTATGGGGATTCTTTGTCACTGCTTCAGTCAACAAACCACCTTGATCAAACCCAACATAACCCGGAGGAGCACCAATCAAACGAGACACAGCATGTCTTTCCATATATTCAGACATATCAAAACGCAACAACTCTACGCCAAGTTGTTTTGCCAACTGACGAGTTACTTCTGTTTTGCCCACCCCCGTAGGACCCGCCATTAAAAAAGAGCCTATTGGCTTTTGATCCGCTTTAAGTCCTGCACGAGAAAGCTTAATAGCAGCGGACAATGACTCAATGGCATCATCTTGACCAAACACCACCATTTTAAGGTTACGCTCAAGATTGGATAACACTTTCCTATCATCAGAATTCACCGCTTTCACAGGCACTCTGGCAATTTTAGACACAATGTCTTCAATCTCTGTTACTGTAATCAACTCTTTACGCTTATCTTTAGGTTGCAACCTTTGAAAAGCACCTGCTTCATCAATCACATCAATTGCTTTATCAGGCATATTACGATCAGTAATATAACGAGACGCTAATTCCGATGCCGCTAATAAGGCTGGTGTTTCGTATTTAATTTGATGATGCTCTTCAAAAGTTCCAATAATACCTTTTAATATCTGATAAGTATCTTCAACACTTGGTTCATTAACATCAATTTTTTGGAAACGTCTCGCTAAGGCATGATCTTTCTCAAACACACCTCTGAATTCTTGGAATGTTGTCGAACCGATACAACGCAATCCACCAGAACTTAACGCAGGTTTCAGTAAATTTGATGCATCCATTACACCACCAGACGCTGCACCTGCACCAATAATGGTATGAATTTCATCAATAAATAAAATCGCATGTGGTTGCTTTTTCAAATCGTTTAGAAGTTGTTTTAAACGTTTTTCAAAATCACCTCGGTATTTCGTTCCAGCTAATAAAGCCCCCATATCCAACGAGTAAACAATGCCATCTTGAATAACGTCAGGAACATCATTATCGACTATGCGTTTTGCCAAACCTTCGGCAATAGCCGTTTTACCGACTCCGGCCTCACCCACCAATAAAGGGTTGTTTTTACGACGACGAGAAAGTGTTTGGATAACACGCTCTACTTCATGCTCTCGACCAATTAATGTGTCGATCTTTCCTTTTTTAGCTTCTTCATTTAAATTTGTGGCGTATTTTTGTAGAGGGGCAACATTACTCTCATCTTGCTCTTCCTCTTCTTTATTCTCAGATGAGGAATCATCACCCACTTTTGAAATTCCATGAGCCACAAAATTAACCACATCAATTCGAGCAACACCGTGTCTTTTTAACAAGTAAACACCTTGGCTTTCTTGTTCACTAAAAATAGCGACCAATACATTTGCACCCGTTACCTCTCTCTTACCAGAGGATTGAACATGAAATACCGCTCTTTGTAAGACCCGCTGGAAGCCTAACGTTGGCTGCACCTCTCGCTCTGCATCCTCTTCAGGTATCAGTGGTGTTGTACTATCAACAAATTCCTCAAGCTCTTTTTTAAGGGCATCAAGAGTAACACCGCAGGCGAATAAAACCGATGAAGCCGCATTATTATCAATTAAAGCCAGTAATAGATGCTCAACCGTCATAAATTCATGACGTTTGTCTCTTGCTGTTTTGAACGCGCTGTTTAAGGTTTGCTCTAATTCTTTATCTAGCATGGTAATAACCCCAATTTTAATCAGTCAACTTGTTGCAAATCACACATTAGTGGATGCTCATTTTCTTGAGCAAACTGCTGTACCATTGCGACTTTAGTTTCTGCGACATCAAAGGTAAAAACACCACATACTCCTTTACCTTTTGTGTGCACTTCTAACATTACCTGATTTGCTTTTTCTGCATCCAATGAAAAGAAACGCTGCAAAACAAACACAACAAAATCCATTGGTGTAAAGTCATCATTGAATAAAACGACTTGATACATCGAAGGCGGTTTTAACTTCATATCCTCTTCAGAAATCGAAATAACCGAATGCCCGTGATTATCATCTTCTAACCCTAGTCGAGTTTCTTGCGCTGTCTTCATCCTCGGTCTCTAAATAGTTTATAAATTTAATTGTTCTTACTTAATTGGAACAAGTTAACAAAAATCAATTCATTTTCATAAGTTAATTATGATAGTAGATCTTCTAATTTCATCAGTGTAGCACTATGTTGACACTTCAACTTTGCATTAATTGCGGTTTTTTATTCACTTAAAAACACATATTTCCTAGTTGGCTTTTTGATGTTTACCTCAAACTCGACTATCTTTCATTGAGTTGTTTTCTTTTTTATCGGTTCATAGAAGTCTACGATAGGCAGGAGAGAAGTATGCACACAGGAACAGTAAAGTGGTTCAATAACGCTAAAGGCTATGGTTTTATCGTTTGTGACAGTTTCGACGAAGACCTATTTAGCCATTACTCTGCAATTAATATCGAAGGATATAAAACATTAAAATCAGGACAAGAAGTTACCTTTGAAGTAACGCCTGGCGAAAGAGGCCTCCATGCCATCAACATATCCCCCGTCGATGACAAACCTATAGATAATAAAAAGAGCGACTAATTTAGACAATCGACTGTCAGTTTTTAAAAGATCATAGAAGCGTTTTTTTAGATGCATCTAGAGCCAATATTAAACATAATAGGTTCAATGTTTTCACTTTAACTCGGACTCTAATGAACAACATCATACTGTTTAATAAACCTTTCCAAGTACTCAGTCAATTTAGTAATGACGGAGACAAAAAAACATTGGCTCACTTCATTGATATACCTAATGTATACCCTGCTGGTAGGTTAGATTTTGATTCTGAAGGACTGATGCTATTAACTGAGAACGGTTCAGTTCAGCATTTAATTTCATCACCCACATTTAAAATGCCTAAAACATACTGGGCTCAAGTCGAAGGAATCCCGAGTGAATACGATCTTGAAAAATTGCGCAATGGAGTAGAGCTAAAAGATGGGATAACATTGCCAGCTCAAGCAAAAAGCATAACGCCAAATTCTATTTCCGATAGATCTCCTCCAGTACGTTTTCGTCAAGCCATTCCAACGTCTTGGGTTGAGCTGAAAATACATGAAGGTAAAAACAGACAAGTAAGAAGGATGACGGCAGCAATAGGCTATCCAACCTTACGATTAATCCGTGTGGCGATTGGCCCTTATAGCATTGATACGGAAAATCTAGCTGAAGGCGAATGGAAAAGCGTCCCCCTTTCTCCTGAGTTTCAAGAACGAGTATTTCAATTTGAAAAAAACAGAAAAAAAAGTACGTCCAGAGCTCCCACGAATAACAGTCGCCGCCATTATAGTAAAACCCAATCAGATGGCAGTATCTCAACAGAACGCAAAACCACACCAAACGAAAAAACAGGTAGAAAACCATTATCTAATAGTAAAAGAGTGGCAAGGAAAACAACTCGTTCTTAACCAACCCGCAGGTCATGTTGAAAACAGAGAATCCTTAGAGAGTGCCATAATACGTGAGGTGCTTGAAGAAACCGGCTGGAGAGTCAAGCCAGCGCAACTCTTAGGTATTTATTCATTCACCCCCACCGAGACAGCAGACACCTATCATAGAGTCTGCTTTATTTGTACCCCCATATCTAAAGAGCATAATAACCTTGATCCAGACATCGATAGTTGTGATTGGATGACAAAAGAGGAAATTTTATCTCAACCGTTAAGGAGCCCATTAGTAAGACAGTGCATTGAAGATTTTGAAAAAGGCCTTATCTTCTCCTTAAACTTAATAAATAACTCCCATCTCATGGCCTATGATAATTACGCACATGAGGTACAATAGTTTCAATTTTTTATTACCTTACATTTTTGAGCCTTTATTTTTCAATGAATACACCCACTTCAAATCAAAATACACCTTTAAACACTGGCAAAAAAGTCATTGTCGGTATGTCTGGAGGTGTTGACTCCTCTGTCTCTGCTCTTTTACTGATGCAACAAGGCTATCAAGTAGAAGGGTTATTTATGAAAAATTGGGACGAAGATGATGGTACAGAATATTGCACGGCAAAAGATGACCTCGCCGATGCTCAGGTTGTTTGCGATACATTGGGCGTTCATTTGCATACCGCCAACTTCGCCTCTGAATACTGGGACAATGTTTTTGAGCATTTTTTAGAAGAATACAAAATGGGTCGAACTCCTAACCCTGATATACTTTGCAATAAAGAAATTAAATTCAAAGCTTTTTTAGAATACGCTCTGGAATTGGGCGCTGATTACATTGCTACCGGTCACTATGTTCGTCGTGGAGAACTCGAAGGCGAAGCCACACTCTTAAAAGGTTTGGACAACAACAAAGATCAAAGCTATTTTCTATATGCGGTTGGCAAACATGAAATAGCCAAAACACTGTTTCCTGTTGGGGAACTAGAAAAGCCAGAAGTGAGGCGTTTAGCAGAAGAACATAATTTAGTTACTCACAACAAAAAAGACAGTACTGGTATCTGCTTTATCGGAGAGCGTCGTTTTAAAGACTTTTTAGAACAATACTTGCCAGCACAACCAGGACAGATACAAACACTAGAAGGCGATACGATTGGAACCCATTCTGGATTAATGTATCACACCATAGGCCAACGCCAAGGATTAGGAATTGGAGGATTAGCTAACTATTCTGATGATCCGTGGTATGTCGTAGAAAAAGATCTCAAGAATAATATTTTACTTGTCACACAAGGGGGTGAGCATGATGCATTATACAAAACGCACCTTATTGCGGACAACATGGATTGGGTTGCCTTAAAAGCCCCCATCATGCCTTTACAATGCAAAGCAAAATGTCGCTACCGTCAGACAGATCAAGACTGTACGATCGATGTATTAACAGACGGCCGTTATGAAGTGAGCTTCACAATGCCTCAAAGAGCTATAACGCCTGGCCAATCGGTTGTATTTTATCTTGATAATTTATGTCTAGGCGGCGGAATTATTAATCATGCGTTTAATAAATAAAATCTTTTAAATAGGTATAACGATACTGTGACCACTCGAGAAAAAGATCAGGCCATTGCATTATCCGCTCTATTCCAAGCAGCAGAGCTCGTTGCCACCCTTGCAAAAACAGGGCAAGTGAACCAAGAGCAGTTAACTCCTTTACTAGACAGTGTATTGATTCTAGATGCGCCTAATACCTGTGATATTTATGGTGGTGAATGGGAATGGTCAACACAATTACAACAAGGTAAGCAGCTTTGCAAAAAGACGCTCGGTAACGATAGAAATTCCGTTGACCCTGACATCATCCGTTATGCTTTAAGCGTGCTCCACCTTGAAGCAAAGCTTTCAAAAGATAAAACCATGCTATCTACCGTTGGCACTAAATTAGGTAATCTGGTGCGTCAGCGAGATCACTTTGATTCCAGTACTCATGCTAATATTATCGCTGCTATGTCTGGCTTATATCAAGATACCTTAAGTAATTTAAGTTTCAGAATTCAAGTTCAGGGAGACAGTCGATTCTTACAGCAGGGGCATATCGCTGAACAAGTGCGAGCAATACTGCTATCCGGTGTACGTGCCGCTATTCTATGGCGTCAGTTAGGAGGCCGTAGATGGCATTTTATTTTTAAAAGAAAAGCATTGTTACACGCTCTAGAAACTCGTTGAGAGCAAATCACTTATGAAAATTATGAGTATATCGCTCACCAATTATTTATAAGACCATTTTTTAGGTACTATGTGCATTCGAAAATGACAGTTGAACCTTTTATTTAGCTGTCGATTCAAATCAAAATTATGTGATGAAACATTATCACCAATTCAATTGGTTAAACCGATCATAACGTTAGGGGAAACACATGTCAGATAATCAGACTATTTATTACACTCTTACTGATGAAGCTCCAGCTCTTGCGACCGCTTCTCTACTGCCTATTGTCCGTGCCTTTACTAAAGAAGCAGGTGTGGCAATTGAATTAACCGATATTTCTCTTGCTGGTCGTATTCTTGCCGCTTTTCCAGAAGCATTAACAGCAGAACAACGCGTTGTTGATGGCTTACAATTTTTGGGCGAATTAACAAAGAAACCAGAAGCAAACATTGTAAAACTACCAAACATCAGTGCGTCTATTCCTCAATTAACGGCAGCGATTACTGAGCTTCAATCTCAAGGTTACAATATTCCTAGCTATCCTGAAGCACCTTCTACTGACGAAGAAAAAGCCGTTCAAACCAGTTATTCTAAAATCCTAGGCAGCGCGGTAAACCCTGTATTACGTCAAGGTAACTCTGATCGACGCGCACCAGCAGCAGTAAAAGCGTTTGCTCGTAAAAATCCTCACTCAATGGGAAAATGGAGCAAAGCGTCTCAGTCACACGCTGATTATATGCGTGATGGAGACTTCTTCTCAAGTGAGCAGTCCGTCACTATCGATCAAGATCAAACTGTTAGTCTAGAGTTTGTTAATCAATCTGGCGAAGTGACTGTTAAAAAGACATTGTCTGTTGTAGCAGGTGAAGTACTTGATAGCATGAACATGAGCTGTGCAAAATTGCGCGCGTTTATGGAAGATTCTTTAAACGATGCTAAAGAGAACAATATCATGTGGTCTTTACACGTTAAAGCAACCATGATGAAAGTGTCTCACCCTATTGTATTTGGTCATGCTGTTACTGTTTTCTATAAAGATGTATTTGCAAAATACGGTGAGTTATTTAAAGAGATTGGTGTAAACCCAAACAATGGCTTAGGCAATGTTTATGACAAAATCAAATCACTTCCTGAAGCAAAGCAAAAAGAAATAACAGACGCAATCGAAGCATGCTATGCGACTCGCCCTGAGCTAGCAATGGTTGATTCTGATCGTGGAATTACTAACCTACACGTGCCAAGTGATGTCATCGTTGACGCTTCAATGCCAGCAATGATTCGCGGTTCTGGTAAAATGTGGGGCCGTGACGGCCAACCTAAAGACGCGAAAGCGGTTATGCCTGAATCAACGTATGCACGTATTTACCAAGAAGCGATCAATTTCTGTAAAACAAATGGCGCATTTGACCCAACAACAATGGGCACGGTTCCTAATGTTGGTTTAATGGCTCAAAAAGCAGAGGAATACGGTTCTCACGACAAAACATACGAAATTGCTGAAAATGGCATTATGCGTGTTGTTGCTGAAAATGGCACAGTACTTATGCAGCACACTGTTGAGACGGGTGATATCTGGCGTGCATGCCAAACGAAAGATGCGCCAATCCGTGATTGGGTTAAATTGGGCGCAACTCGTGCCCGTCAATCCAATACGCCAGCGGTTTTCTGGTTAGAAGACGAACGCGCACACGACAATGAACTTCGTAAGAAGGTAGAACGTTACCTTAAAGATCACGATTTGGATGGTGTGGATGTTCGTATCATGCCTTACAACGAAGCCATTCGCTTCTCTATGGAACGCGCTAAACGCGGCCTAGATACCATTTCTGTTACAGGCAATGTGCTACGTGATTATCTAACCGACCTTTTCCCAATCTTGGAGTTAGGGACGTCCGCAAAAATGCTATCTATTGTTCCAATGCTAAATGGCGGTGGCATGTACGAAACAGGCGCAGGTGGTTCAGCACCAAAACACGTACAACAATTAGCACAAGAAAACCATTTACGTTGGGATTCTCTAGGTGAGTTTTTAGCCATTGCCGTGTCTCTAGAAGAGCTAGGCATTAAAAACAATAACCCTCAATCCATCGTACTTGCAAAAGCAATGGACAAAGCAACAGAACGTCTACTGGATACAAATAAATCACCTTCTCGTAAAACCGGTGAATTAGATAACCGTGGCAGCCACTTCTACCTTGCTATGTTCTGGTCAGAAGAACTGGCAAAACAAACGGATGATGTGACACTGGCTCAGAAGTTTGCGCCTTTGGCTTCTGCTTTAGCGGAAAATGAAGATAAAATTGTTGCTGAATTGAATGGTGTTCAAGGCAAGCCTGCCGATCTATCTGGCTACTACAACA
The DNA here is from genome assembly GCF_047525455.1 of Marinomonas phycocola. Taxonomy (NCBI): domain Bacteria; kingdom Pseudomonadati; phylum Pseudomonadota; class Gammaproteobacteria; order Oceanospirillales; family Oceanospirillaceae; genus Marinomonas; species Marinomonas phycocola. The sequence continues at coordinate 103,140 of NZ_JBLIXL010000003.1, read as the reverse complement.
TCAATCTTGAGAAAGTAACACAAGTAATGCGCCCAAGCACAACGTTTAACGCAACACTTGAAGCACTGTGATTTTTTAAACTAATCCTTTAGAAAAGACACATTGCTCTATCCAAAAGCCCAAGCGATCATTTCGTTTGGGCTTTTTATTAACACGAAAACGTAACATTACAACATATGATTTCCCTAAAGTACTTAAAGCACTATTCAATAGACTTGCAAAATCAAGTAACACAATTGATCGAATCCAATCGTTTATCTGATCATATTCGCAAGCAATACCCTACCACTCATCAAATTAGCAATGACAAAGCTCTGAGAGAATTCACGCTTACTATAAAAAACCAATATCTCAAAAAATCCGATCCTCTAAGCAAAATCATTTATGATAATAAAATTCATGTGGTGAATAATGCATTAGGGTTACACAGCTATGCATCAAGAGTACAAGGCAGCAAATTAAAAAATAAAAATGAGATTCGTATTAGTTCGGTTTTTAAAGACTCTCCGGAAGCATTTTTGCGGATGATTGTGGTGCACGAACTTGCCCATCTGAAAGAAAAAGAACACAACAAAGCTTTCTATAAAGTCTGCTGTCATATGTTACCTAATTATCATCAACTCGAATTTGATATGCGCCTCTATCTTACTCACTTAGAACTTTTAGGTAGCGTTTACCCACCGATAGATAAAAAAGACTAAGCAGGTTCACCTTTGATTAAAGAATGTCCTTCCTATAATGGCTTCCAAGCCCCCTTTTGCCTATAATAGCCACTCCCTGAAAACCATGGTCGAGGCTCTCTCTCAATGCAACAAACAGGCTTTACGCAACTATCAAGTTTAAACGCAATTTCTCCTATTGACGGTCGATATGGCTCAAAAACTCATGTTCTTCGCCGCTCTGTAAGTGAGTATGGCTTATTAAGAATGCGCGTCATAGTAGAAGTTAAATGGCTCCAAGCGCTGTCAAATCATGACGGTATTCCAGAAGTGCCTACGTTAAGTGAGCCTGCTAACCTTTTCTTAAACGAATTGGCGGACAACTTCAGCGAAGCAGACGCTCAAGCAATCAAAGACATCGAAAAAACCACCAACCACGATGTAAAAGCCGTTGAATATTTCATCAAAGGCAAGATGGAAACAATCCCTGAGCTTGCTGCTGTTTCTGAATTTGTCCACTTTGCATGTACTTCTGAAGACATCAACAATTTATCCCATGCTTTGATGCTACGTGAAGCATTAAATGATGGCATTCTTCCCGAGCTAAACCACGTCGTCAGTGCCATTCAAGCGTTAGCACATGAACATGCTGAACAGCCTATGCTGTCTCGTACTCATGGCCAAACAGCATCACCAACCACCGTTGGTAAAGAAATGGCGAATGTCGCTGCACGTTTATCTCGACAAGTTAATCAAGTAAAACAGGTCGAGTTTCTAGGTAAGATTAACGGCGCCGTGGGGAACTACAATGCACACCTTTCTGCTTATCCAAATGTTGATTGGCAGGCTCACGCAGAAGAGTTTGTGACCTCTTTAGGATTAACATGGAATCCTTATACGACTCAAATAGAACCGCATGATTACATTGCTGAATTGTACGATGCACTTAGCCGTTTCAACACAATTCTGATCGATTTTGATCGTGATGTTTGGGGCTACATTTCCATGGGCTTCTTCAAACAAAAAACCATTGCTGGCGAAATCGGATCATCGACCATGCCTCACAAAGTAAACCCAATCGATTTTGAAAACTCAGAAGGTAATTTGGGCATTGCTAATGCGATCATGGGTCACCTAAGTGCTAAGTTGCCAATTTCTCGCTGGCAGCGTGACTTAACAGACTCTACTGTTCTACGTAATTTAGGCGTTGGTTTGGCGCATTGCTTAATCTCTTACCAAGCAACGTTAAAAGGCATCAACAAACTTGAAATCAACAAGCCTCGCCTTGATAGCGACCTTAACGCTGCATGGGAAGTATTAGCAGAACCGATTCAAACCGTAATGCGTCGTTATGGTATTGAATCACCTTATGAAAAATTGAAAGAGTTGACTCGCGGTCGTGCCATCGATCAAGCAACAATCGAAGCGTTCGTCGACACTCTAGAGTTACCTGAAGAAGCGAAGCAGCAGCTAAAAGCACTGACACCAAACAATTACATTGGTAACGCCGTTTCTCAAGCAAAAAATATTAACGCAATCTAATACCGATGCGATGTTAATTCGTCCATCAGATGTGGATTACTTGCATTTGATGAACCCATTGCTTAAGAGTCGATTATTCGACTCTTTTTGTTTTTCCCTATCAATACAGAGACCCCAAATGAGCACACTTGATTCTCCTATTTCTATTTTAGGTGGCATGACCATTCGAACGTTCATGGAAGAATACTGGCAGAAAAAACCTCTGGTAATACGAGGTGGTTTAAAGGATTTTCCTTTGCCTTTAGAGGCGGATGAGTTAGCCGGTTTATCCATGGAGGAAGAAGTTGAGTCTCGAATTGTTATCGAAAAAGGGAACACACCTTGGGAACTGCAACAAGGGCCTTTTACCGATGAGACCTTTGCCAATCTTCCTGAAGAAGAGTGGACGCTACTTGTTCAAGCCGTTGATCATTGGGTACCTGAAATACAAGAATTGAAAGAACGTTTCCATTTTTTACCTAGCTGGCGCCTAGACGACATTATGGTCAGTTACGCTACCAAAGGTGGCAGTGTTGGCCCTCATTTTGATCAATACGACGTTTTTTTAATACAAATGTCTGGCGGCCGCCGTTGGCAAGTCCTACCGCCTGATCAATACACAGACATACCAATTAAAGACATTGATTTACACATTCTGTCAGAGTTTACTCCCAACCCTGAGCTAGAGTACGACTTACACACTGGTGACATTCTATATTTACCACCTAATTACGCCCATAATGGCCGTGCATTAGACAATGAGTGCATGACCTATTCTGTTGGCTTCAGAGCACCGAGTATTCAAGACGCGTTAACAGGGATCCATGATCAGCTAATCGAGCAAGCTGATGAAAAAAAGCGTTTTGCAGCGCCAGGGCTATTTAAAGAAATACACCATGCAGAAATTGATTCCAGTGACCTCTCTTACCTTCACTCTGAACTGTCTAAATTATTGGATCAACCTGAGAAGCTGTTAGATTGGTTAGGACAAAACATGAGTGATGTAAAATACCCCGAATACCAAAAAATACTCACAACCGAAGAGACAGAACAAGCCTTTTCTCAAATTCAAAAAGGTGCAACATTCTTCCGCCCAGGTGACGCTAGAATTTGCTATGCAACATCCACTGAGAACAGCCGTCAAATAAAACTGTTCTGTAATGGCGATCACCTTGTGGTAGATCATACATTAGAAAGCTTTATCCAAGCGATTTGTGATCAAGTCGAGTTTGAGTTTACCGAGCTGGATTTTGATAAGCATTCCGATATCGCACTGATACTTAAGTTTTTGTTACAAACGCAAGGCTTAATTGAATTAACAGAAAACGAAGAATAAACAAGGAGTTTTTATGAAAGTATTAACCACTGATTGGAGAAGCAGCAAAGCTCAGTTGCAATTCGTACGTAAACAGGTTTTTATTCTTGAGCAAGGTATTGCTGAACAAGATGAGTGGGATGAACTGGACGAAGCGTCTGTCCACTTTGTTTCCTTTGGAACAACAGCAGTACCAACGGGTGTAGCCAGACTTACTCCAGAGGGAAAGATTGGTAGAATGGCCGTATTGTCCAGTTATCGCCATCAAGGTTATGGCAGTATGCTTCTAGACAAAGCCATTCAAGTCGCGAGGGAAATGGGGCACAGAGAGGTGCACTTACACGCTCAAGCAGATGCCCAACCGTTTTATGAAAAACAAGACTTTAAAACAGACGGTAAAGTCTTTTTAGAAGCGGGGGTTTTTCATGTATTAATGGCACGAAAAATCTAGTTTTCTCTATGCTATAGACCATAAAAAGCGGACCTGTGAGTCCGCTTTTTATGGTTGAATTATCGTACTTATAATTTATTTTATATAAATACTTCTTGAGTACAAGGCTAAATAATAAACAACGTAACGATCATATAAGCCGTTTCCAATTAGATAACAGCGATCAACTCAACATCAAATTCCAATACAGAGAACGGCTGAATCATACCACCAGCGCCTTGAGCACCGTAAGCAAGTTCAGCGGGAATAGTAAGACGATATTTAGCACCTTCTTTCATCATTTGTAGTGCTTCAGTCCAACCAGCAATAACACCCGTTACAGGGAACTCAATTGGCTCACCACGAGCAATAGAGCTATCAAAAACCTGTCCGTCAATTAGGCGACCTTCGTAATGAACTCGAACAGTGGAAGCCGTCGTTGGTGTTGCACCTGTACCTTCTTCAATTACTACATATTGAAGACCACTTTCAGTTACTTGAACACCTTCTTTTTCTTTGTTTGCAGCAAGGAACTCTAAACCAGCAGTAACATTGCCTTCCGACGCTGCTTTTTGTTTTTCTTCCATTGCAGCTTGAAGACCAGCAAACGCGGATTCAAGTTCTTCAGCCGGAACGCGCATCTCAGCACCATTCAACGAATCTTCAATTGCAGCAAAAAGGTGCTCCAAAGAAATTTCACCAAGGTCACTACCACTTAGTTGATCACCAATTTGACGACCAATTCCGTAACCAATTTTTGCTTCGTTTGTGTCGAATGACAGCTCTGACATAGTCCGTACTCTCTTATAAAAGTGTGTTTTAAATTAAGGCGGACATCATATCATAGACATTTTCCTCTTCCGAGCCATGTTAATGAGATAGCGATAGATAATCAGGAAAAAATCTTACAAAATCAATACAAAATACCTACAAATATCTTGATGTGCATCAGCATAAAAAAACATCGACTCTTCTACACTAAATAAGACATCTTTAAGTACTGCATAACCCTTTTTATTTAGGAGAGTACAATGATTACTAAAATAAACACAATGATCTACGCATACGATCTTGCAGGAAAAACACAAGAATCTATGGATCTAGTGATGAGTATGGCGTTACAACATCAAGCTGAAGTCATTTTACTGCATGTTATTGACCCAGTTAGCCCTCAAACAGAAGGCATGATTCAGAGCTACATTCCACCTGAAACCTTTCAAAAAATAAGAGAAAAGGCCATCAATGACACGAGAGAGATTATGCAGACACAACTAACGGAGTATTTAAATGACAATCTAGATCCACTATCGAAACTGGTAAAAAAGCCTCGCTGCCTGGTTGCAATAGGCACACCAAATGAAGTGATTAAGAGCACTTCGGAGAAACACCAAGCCGACCTTATTATTATGAATAACCGAACTCACTCTAAGCTGGGGCAAATAATGCTTGGATCAAACGCGAATAAAGTAATACATCAGAGTAAAATTCCAGTGCTAGTCGTACCTATCCACTAATTAAAGAGTGGCGCTAAACACCACTTACCGTTAAACTTTACTGTATAAAAAACCAGTAAAGTTTAACTATGATTTTATATATTGCTGAAAAGCCCAGTGTTGGTAGAGCCGTAGCCGATGTTTTACCCAAACCTCATAAAAAAGGCGATGGGTATATTGAAGTCGCAACCGGCGACATTGTCACTTGGTGTATCGGGCATTTGTTAGAACAAGCAGAGCCAGATGCTTACAACCCAGAATACAAAAAATGGAGAAAGGAGCATCTCCCTATTATTCCTACTAAATGGAAACATCAGGTTAAACCTCAGACAAAAAATCAATTTACTATTATTAAAAAATTAATCAGACAGGCTGACAGCCTCGTCAACATGGGTGACCCCGATCGAGTAGGGCAAATTCTAGTAGACGAAGTCATTAACTATACTGGCGTATCAAAGAAAAAACGTGAGGCCGTAAAACGCTGTCTCATTAGTGATATGAACCCTGCGGCCATTAAAAAATCATTGCATAATCTACGTAATAATACCGATTTCGTCCCCTTAGCCACATCCGCTCTGGCCAGAGCGAGAGCCGATTGGCTCTATGGCATTAATATGACTCGACTTTGCACTCTACAAGGACAGAAATCGGGCTACCACGGCGTGCTTTCTATTGGCAGAGTACAAACACCTACATTGGGCTTAATCGTACACAGAGACCAAGAAGTGGAGCGCTTTATAACAAAGCCTTTCTATGAAGTTTTCGTTACCCTCCAAACTAAAAGAGGAGAACAATACAGTGCGAAGTGGAAACCGAGCGAGGCATGCGAGCCCTATATGGATGAAGATGGAAGAGTCCTCTCTAAAAAGCTTGCAGAGACAGTATTAAGTCGAGTATCGACCCAAGTAGGAAACGTTACAAACGTTAAAACGGATAATAAAAAACAAGCGCCTCCGTTCCCCTACAATCTGTCAACGTTACAAATAGATGCATCTAAGCGTTTTAATTTAAACGCCCAACAAACGCTTGATATTTGCCAACAACTCTATGAACGCCACAAACTCATTACCTACCCTCGTTCAGAGTGTCGCTATTTACCCAAAGGGCATTTAGCGGATAAACACTCTGTTATTAACGCGATCAAATCTACTTGCCCACCGCTAGAAAAAGCCACTTCTGAGGCAACATTGCCTCTTATAAGCAAGGCATGGAACGATTCGAAGGTCAGTGCACATCATGCAATCATCCCAACCGCTAAATCAATGGATCACAGTCGATTAACAAAAGACGAAAAAAATGTGTATGAATTAATCGCGCGGCAATACCTAGTTCAGTTTTACCCTGCATTTGAATACTCCGAAAAACAAATTGATCATGAAATTTCTGGAGGGCTTTTCTTATCTAGGCAAAAAGAAGTCACTTCCGAAGGGTGGAAAGCGCTTTTCCCTACAAAAAACGCATCGGACACTGACAATGAATTTTCTATTCGTAAGCTTCCCGATGTAAAAAAAGGAGAACGTGTAGATTGTATCGATGGAAAGCTAGCTGAAAAAATGACCCGCCCTCCAAAACATTTTACTGATGCGTCCTTATTGTCAGCAATGACGGGCATTGCTCGCTACGTTACGGATCCGAACATCAAAAAAGTTCTGAGAGAAACGGATGGCCTTGGAACAGAAGCTACGCGGGCAGGCATTATTGAATTATTATTTAAAAGACAATTTTTAATTAAAAAAGGCAAAGAAATACATGCTACAGAGGTCGGTAAACAACTAATAAACAGTCTACCTATTCAAATGGTCTTACCCGACATGACCGCTCATTGGGAGTCTCAGTTAGAAGCAATTAGTGAGAAAAAAATGAAATACACTCAATTTATGAAACCTTTAACTGAAGGGTTAACGGCATTAATTGCCTCTGTTGAGCACGTTAGCTTTTCAGGCATGAATGGAATGGGTAAGAAATTCACTAAACGCACAACAAAAAGAACCGTTAAAAAAGCCAAGTCCAAAACGCTTTCATAAAGAAACGAGTGTAGATTCTTACAGATCCTTGTAGCGGTATAAGGTTGTATCTGACGCGTTTTATTTTACTCGTTTTGTAACATTACCGCCTTGTCTAGATAACGTTGATATTCCTCTTTAGGTACAAAAGAACCACCCGTTAACCAAGCAATGTGCGTACTGTCGCTCAATAATGGTAACAGTCTGTGCGTTTTTAAATACTCTTGCCCTGCCTGACTATTCAGCATTAACGGCCCTTGGCAACCAATAGCAGCGGACGGCTCTACCTCAATATTTTCCAATGATTTAAGTGAGTGTAAATGCTGATAAAGCTGTTTATCCGTTGCCGTAAAAACCCCAGATAAAAGATGCCTTGTCACATCACACACCCATTGAGACGCAGTCCCTACAGCCAGCCCATCCGCATCGGTATCAATAGTTAAGCCATATTCATAAACTGGAGTTGGGTCTGTATTTAGATCACCAGCCATCCCCAATAACATACACGGTGCTTGGACTGGTTCCGCAAAAAAGCAGTGAGCATGATCACCAAACACGGTTTTTAAACCGAAAGTAATCCCTCCTGGAGCGCCACCAACTCCAGCGGGCAAATACACAAACAAAGGGTGTTTTTCATCCACTGGAATATTTTGATGCTTTAGTTGCTCCTGAAGTCGTAAAGCCGCAACAGCATAGCCCATAAACAAATGAGAAGAACGCTCATCATCAACAAAGTAGCTAAATCGATCTGCCTCGGCTTCTGACCTGCCTGCCTCGACTGCAACACCATAATCCGCGTCATGCTCAACAACTTTAACGCCTCGTTTACGTAAGCGTGTTTTTTTCCACTCTTTCGCATCTGAAGACATATGCACAACGGTCTTAAACCCTAACGCAGATCCTGCGATACCAATGCTAAGACCCAAATTTCCGGTACTTCCCACGGCTATCGTATATTGAGAAAAAATAGCACGCGCTTCAGCTGTAAGGAAAATAGAATAATCATCTAAAACACCGTTTACCAAACCGTTATCTAATGCCAATTTTTCAGCAAAACATAACACCTCATGAATACCACCGCGAGCCTTAATAGAGCCAGCAACAGGTAACGCATGATCCGCTTTTACATACAAAGACCCACCAAGAGAGTTAATCAATTTATTTAATAAAGGCACTTCAAGTAAAGGCGACTCTATCAACCCATTACTTTCAGACAATTCGGGAAATAAGCGCTCCAATACGGGGGCAAAACGAAGAAAACGATCAGCGGCTTCATATAACTCAGACGTGTTAGCAACATTGATAGGCAAACTTTGATCACAAAATGCCCCGTTAGTCCAAAAAACTGGCTTAAGAGAACATAGTGATTCTTGGTCAGATTTACTAATATTCAATGATGACATGTCTTCTCTTTAAGAAATAACGAGGTGAAATACAGAGCGTTATGAGCACTACTTTGATTGAAATCAAGCTTGATTAACCCATCGCTAACCAAACGCCAACACCAAACATTAATGACCCAGCAATTCGATTCATCAATTTAACATTACCCCTCTGTTGTAATAAGGTTCGCAATGTTCTACCTCCAGTTGCATAGATTAATAAACAAATGAATTCCAGAGATAAAATTATCAGGATCAGAATACTTAATTGGCCCAACATAGGTGCATCAGAAGAAATAAATGGCGGCAATAAAGCAACTAAGAAAGCCCATCCTTTAGGGTTGGCAATGGCCGTCATAAAACCTTGGCTGGCCAATTCAATACGCGTCGCTCCTTTCTTTTCACCCTCCGAGGATTGGATTGCCATTTTTCCTTTGGAACGCCACATTTGAATGCCTATGTAGGCAAGGTAAGCGCCACCTACGTATTTGAAAATAACAAACGCATCAGGGTAATTCAGTAGCAGAGCGGCAACACCAACAGCAGAAGAAACAGCAACTAAGCCAACACCACAAAGCTCACCCAACATCATCCATAAGGCACGACGCACACCAATGGTCATTCCCATTGTCATCGCCAATGTCATACACATACCAGGGGTAATAGACACAAAGAAAAACGTCGGTATGAAAACCGAAAGAACAGATACGTTCATTATAACCTCTTTATAAGCGCGTTACATTGCAAAAATCGATAGCAACAGACTGTTACTATCGATTTTGATATTAGTATTGGAGTTAAAAAGTCAGAAGGTTTTTTTCTTTTCAAAATCGGAGTTGTCCATAAACTTACTCCATTCGTCATTCATATCTTCTTCACCTTCATCTTCTTCTATTAACGCACCTTCTTGTTGCTGTAACTTAAGATCTGCTTCTATTTCATCAGCATAGCCTTGGAATTTCTTTCTGGCTTCATCGGCTTCGGGAACATCTTTAATGGGTTCTAGCTCTTTAATCGCCTGTTTATATAACTCAATAGCATCATCAAATTTACTCATTAAAAATGCCTGTCTCGCCAAGTACCCTTTGTGATCAGAACTTACTTTATATCTAAAAAAAGACAGCAATGATTTATATTTAAAAGAGGAGTCTGCATCAATTTTTTTCTGATCTTTAGCCGTCGTTAAAAAATTATCAAATGAATCAAATAGGCGCTTCAATTCCATTACCTGAAGCTCATCATTCACCGCTCTCGCTTTTCTTTTTTTCTTACTATCACGAAACTCTTTCATTTCCTTTGCAACATTCGCACGACGACGCTTTAATTGCTCATCGGGTTGCAGCGACAATAACTCATCAAATATGGATACTAGATATGAGAAAAGCCAGAGTCTCAAATCTTTAGGTTGATACTGAGGAGGAAAGTCATCAAGATAGCGGCGAACCTGTCTTGTTTGGTTATTCAGAAGTGAGACCTTTCGTAGTTTTTCAAGACGAGCTTGCTCTTTCATTTGTAACATGATAATAAAACCGATAAAGCCACCAAACAGTGCTAGCAGAACAATTATGGTAATGGTCGTCATATAATTTTTATGCCCAAATAATTACATTAATCAATAATACGAGATAAACTTATAGGAGAGGCTCTTGAAACCCTCTTCCTCATCTCAATATCAACCCTCCTAAATATTTTGGCTTATATGCAACTGTCTTTCCACTTAATGAATCGAATTGTTCATTCTTTCTATAAGTTCATCACATGAAACCAATCAATTAATTTGCTCCACTTCAGCTAATGCTGCGCTGTACTTTTCTAAAGATTGAGCTTTTTATCAAGCTCCAATAAATCCTCAGCTTGTCTTGCTAATAAATCAATTTTAGATCAAGCATGAGAATACCGTATTTTTTCCAAATAGTCTTTTGCACTTCCCCGATCAATCTGTTTTTGCTCTGCTTGCCACTTAATAAAAGGCAGTATTTTCAATAAGGCACAGATAAGAAATTAAACATATTTTTTAAAAGCACAAACTCATCATATTGAGTTCATTACAAAATACAAAAAAAGCCAGTGTAGGTTATGCACTGGCTTAGTAAATTATCATTATCGTATCTTACAATAAGCTAAATTAGCTATTACTTACGCTAAAACCAAGTAACATATAGAAAAGCATAGCAGATAATAGCGCAGATGTAGGTACTGTAATGATCCACGCGGCTGCAATTTTCAGCAAAGCAGATCGTTTAACCAACTCTTGCTTAGTCGCTTTCTTCAAACCTTTACGCTCTTTCTTTGTAATCGGTGAATTATAGGCTAAATCTTTCAGCTCACGTAATAGCTCTCTTTTACCTTCTAGCGAAGAAGACTTAAAACGATCCACAAACTCATTTGTTTGTACTGTATCATGACCTGCATCTTCAGAATGAGAGATTATAACCGCCAGTTTTTTGTTGTATGACGCTTTTACATATTCACGTAAAAAGCCTACACCGAAAATACCACCTACAGCAATATGAGTAGAACTAACGGGTAAACCTAATTGAGACGCGATGATTACAGTGATCGCTGCTGCCATTGCGATACAAAATGCACGGACTTTATCAAGCTCAGTAATTTCTGAACCGACTGTTTTGATCAATTTAGGGCCATACAGTGCCAAACCCAAAGCAATACCTAATCCACCAACTAACATAATCCATAGAGGAATAGTGGCTTTAGATGAAACACCACCACTCATCAAAGCATCATTAATGGCAGCTAATGGTCCAATCGCATTTGCGACATCGTTTGCGCCATGGGCAAAACTGAGCAGAGCAGCAGAAATAATCAAAGGGACCGTAAACAAACTGTTTACTGCATCTTTATTATTTTTTAAATCACTCGCCGCTTTATCAATAATTGGACGAACAAAGAAATAAGCAATGACAGCAAAACCGAAACCAAGCATTGCAGCGTTAATAATATCGGTTTTCCATAACTTTTTAAGACCTTTCATAATCAAGTAGGTTGAGAAAGCCCAAACCATAACAGCAACCAACAACGGGACCACTTTTTGAGCAGCAGCGATCATATCACTCTGATAAGTGACGTTTCGTTTTATATAAATTAAGAACGAGGCAGCAATCACACCACCAAACAACGGAGAAATTATCCAACTTGCAGCAATAGCAACCATCTGTCCCCAGTTGGCAATATCCCATCCGCCAGCTGCGATACCGGCACCTAAAACACCACCTACTATTGAGTGTGTGGTTGATACAGGGGCACCAAAATATGTGGCTAAGTTAAGCCATAATGCACCCGCTAATAACGCAGCCATCATGATCCAAATAAACGTCTCAGCGTCCTCAATGGCATTAGGGTTGATGATACCTTTCTTGATAGTACCAACAACAGAACCGCCAGCAATCAGTGCGCCTGCGGCTTCAAATATGGCTGCTATAAGTATTGCCCCTGTCATAGATAGCGCTTTAGAACCTACTGCCGGCCCAACGTTATTCGCTACGTCGTTTGCACCAATATTTAAAGCCATATAAGCGCCAATTGCAGACGCAATTGCGAGAATGGAGACGTTTGACACATGAGCACCATTTATGCTTGCGTACAAACCAACAACGAAAACAAAACCAACGGCAATCATTAGACGTACAATATCAGGGAATTCAGCGCGCAGTGCATTGGCTTTTTGATTTTTGGTAAGGTCCATATGGGCTCTACTATATTTAGGTTTAAGTGTATTCAAGTCATAGTGTGGCAGCCGACTATATAAAAGACGACACATCCCAATCGTCACTTGAATTTCATAAATCTGTTACAATTTTGTCATCAAATTGCAACAACGGCGCCATTCTACTATGAGCAGACAGATATAAAAACCCTTGAGAAATCTAACTTTTGCAAATTCTTCTCTACAGTGCCTTACCTTTTGAAATCTAAAAGATATTTGATAAATAGGTAAGCGTATTAACACTCAATAACATTAACAGCCAAACCGCCTCTAGAGGTTTCTTTGTATTTATCATTCATATCACGCCCAGTATCTCTCATTGTTTTGATCACTTTATCAAGCGAAACAAAGTGAGAGCCGTCCCCTCTTAAAGCCATGGATGCAGAATTAATCGCTTTAACAGATGCCATTGCATTTCTTTCAATACATGGAACTTGCACCAATCCACCTATCGGATCACAAGTTAATCCTAAGTTATGCTCCATGCCGATTTCTGCTGCATTCTCAATTTGCTCTGGCGAGCCGCCAGTTGCTGCCGCTAATCCAGCAGCGGCCATCGCACAAGCAGAACCGACTTCTCCTTGACAGCCGACTTCAGCACCAGAAATAGACGCATTTTTCTTAAATAACATACCGATTGCGGATGCGGTTAACATAAAATCAATGATTCCTTGCTCACTTGAACGAGGGCAAAACTCCCAATAATAATGTAATACCGCCGGAATAATGCCAGCCGCACCATTTGTCGGGGCTGTCACCACTCGACCTCCACCAGCATTTTCTTCATTCACAGCAAGTGCGTACAAGTTAACCCAATCCATTGCACCAAGCGATGGCGTAATCATGTCCATTCTGTTTTTATTACTTAAATCCGAAAACAAAGTAGCGGCTCTGCGCTTTACTTTTAATCCTCCAGGGAGGATGCCTTCCTTCTTTTTGCCGTTTTCAACACACTCTTGCATAACGGCCCAGATATCTAAAATGCCTTCCTTGATGTCTTTTTCAGAGCGCCAGACTTTTTCATTCTCTAACATAATATCGGCAATGGTCATAGAATACGTTTGACACAAAGATAAAAGCTGGGATGCGCTGTTAAATTTATAAGGTAATTCAGTGGTATCTTCCGTAAGCTCAAGCTCTCCTTGAGTATTCTCTTGCACAATAAAACCACCGCCAACTGAGTAATACGTTTTTTCAGATAAACACTGGGCTTGATTATTAAACGCTCGTAATGTCATACCATTCGCATGAAAATCCAACCGCTTAACTTTATGAAAAATTAAGTCTTGATCAGGATCAAAGTTGAAGTGCTTTTTACTCAGCAGTTGTAAGCTTTTATCTGTATTAATTTTTTCAACTCTTGACTCAATAAGAGTCGGATCGATGCTGTCTGGTAACTCACCTTCTAGCCCCATCAATACGGCTTTTCCTGTCCCATGGCCTTTACCTGTCGCACCAAGAGAGCCATATAGTTCACATTCGATACGTGCAACATCTTCTAATATTGATAGATCGAATAAAGACTGAGCAAACTGATTAGCGGCAATCATTGGCCCCACGGTATGAGAACTTGACGGACCTATACCCACTTTAAATAAATCAAATAAACTAATCGCCATGATGATCTCTCTTTAATCGTGCTATAAATAAAATAGATATACGTCGTTCTACCTTCCCTAGTACTACTAAACTCACTCAATATGAAATTGTACTTGGCAGATAGAGTTCCCTAATAATAAAATAAGTTTCCAATCGGAAACACGCTTTATTCTCACACAATAGATCAAATTTTGGCAACAATTTTTAAAGAAAACCCCCATTTATGTAACTAATTTAAAACCCTTCCGCCTGTATTTTTGACTTAATGTAAAGAAAGGAAAAAATCAGAACGAGATAACACACAGCTAAAAAAACAAAAGGAACTGTGGAATTAATTTGATACAAAGACGCCATTAGAATTGGTCCAGATGCACCACCGACTCCCTGCATAGACGCATTGATACTTGCCAGCCGGCTTTGCTCTTCATCTTTAACTATTAACGTTTGAGATGTCACAACACCGGGAAATAAAAACCCTGAGCACGCGCCAAACAACCCCATTGCGATAATCACACCGATATAGGACTCTAAAAAGATAAAGCTGAGTTGAGCAACGACACCAAAGAAAACACCAAGATAAATGAGCTTCACTGGCCCCATTTCAAAACGAGGCACTATAGCCATTTGAATAAGGATGCTCACTAGGGACATCACCATCATGGAATAACCAAGCTGTGCAGTTGTTTGCACGGCATCCCAGCCAAAACGATCCTGCAATAAAAACCCAATGATCTGCTGAATGCCTGTTATTCCTAAAATAACCATCATAGACATCACTAAAAAAGGCAGAACTGGATGCTTTAGCCAATTAACAGGCTTAGGTTTAACGGGGGCTTTTACATGGGCAGAATCCATCACAAACACCAAAACCAAAACCACAAGTAAAATTGCGCACAACCCAATTAAATAGAAGGGAGCGGTTAAGCTAATATTACTTGCAAAGGAAGCCATTGCTGGACCTAAAATCATGCCAATACTAAAAGAGGCACCAATAGAAGCGATTGTTGAGCTTCGTTTGCTAGAATCACCATGAAAGACAAGATAGGTTTGGATAGCAGGCACTACACCAGAAATACCTAAACCAAAAATAATTCTTAGAACAATTAAATAGTAATAGGCCTCATTTTCAGGTAAATCATTAGACAACGATTTTTGTAGAACTAACCCTGTCAAAAACAAGACAATGGCATACGACGACATACCAAAAAGGATGGATTTCATTCTACCTAATCGAGTGATAATACCACCCCAAAGGAACGCACCTAACACAAAAAAAATAGCACCTATCGCGATAATACTACTAATTCGAACATCAGAGAGTCCTATTTCACGACCAATTGGAGGGAGTGAGGTAAAAATAAAAGACTGCCCAATACCAACAGAAACCAAACAAGCAAGCAAGATAATGCGCGATGTTTTCCCTGCTATTTCTCTTTTCCCTAACGGGCTGATCATATAACGTCCTTCTAAATAGTTGAATAATCTAACTGCACAGAATAACACATAGGGCTTTTATAAAAAGACACAAAGACCTCCTATCCATAATCGGTTTTTCTCAATCGCTAGCATTTGATCTTTTTACTATATTTTCTTTTTAGATTTTTACTTTTACCGCTACAATACCGATCTTTGAATGACGCATTCAGGCACGCAGTTAATTTGAGGGTAAAGATTTGATGTTCTTTGAGGGTTCGGAAAAAAAAGTAGAAATCGTTGTTTCAAAGAGCGCACCTTCTCTTCGCTCTCTTGGGCAGCCATTCTGGGAAGAAATGGTCGCGAAATGCAATGCGACGATACTTTCAAGTATTTCGAATGATAAGTGTGATGCTTACTTGCTGTCTGAATCGAGCCTATTTGTTTGGGAACATCATTTTGTCATGCTAACTTGTGGTACCACAACCTTAGTGGAATCCGTCAAGACGTTTATGGATAAATTTGAAAAAGAGCAAATTCTATCTGTGATTTTTCAACGAAAGAATGAATACCAATCGCATTTACAAAAATCTTCTTTTGAACAAGACATTGACTCACTGCAAAAAAGAATGTCAGGTGTTGCCTACCAACTGGGAAACTTAGACACACATCATAACTATGTATATCATCTTGATAAACCTTATGTTGCCGATGACAACGACTATACCTATGAGCTTCTGATGTACCATATCCAAGGATCTATTGCTCAATATTTACGCAGTGAAAATCAAAATGCACAGGCCATTAGAAAATTAATGAACTTTGAAGAAATTCTTCCTGGTTTTGAAATTAATGATTTCGTTTTCGAGCCATTTGGTTATTCTATGAATGCGATTAAAGATGGCTTCTATGCAACAATGCATATTACACCTCAAGAAGACAGTTCTTATGTAAGCTTTGAAACCAACCTTGATTTAGCAAATCAACACCCACACATTTTCAATAACCTTATTGCCACACTTCAGCCAGGTAATTTTGACATTATCAGCTTTAATGGTATCCCTTCCGTTGAGACAATAAACCACCTACTAATGAACCAAGTTGATGAACCTCTTTCATGTGGTTATGTCATGCGCTTCTATGAGTACCTACAACAACAAACCACACCATTGCGTGCATATAAACTAAAATAGCAATGACTTCACTTCTCAACTTAGGCACTGGTTTTAACAGAACGTCTGTGCCTTATTAAACGTTCCCTGTTGGCTTCCACATCTTCGATTGCATAAGTCATATCAGATTCATTAAAACATCATATTACTCCCCTATCATTATCGTTAATTCTTTTAACACAATAAAGTTTGAGGGTAATGAATCATATGTTTTCAAAAAAACAGCTTGCGATTTTAATTAGTGCTATGAGTGTCTCCACTTTTGCACAAGCCGATAACTTTCAGCGAATCGCCTCTTGGTCAACAACACATAATCTCCCTACTGGAACAAAAGTAGATCAGGAAACATCAGCTGAAATCATTACCGCGTCGAAAGACGGACAAAAGATTATTTATACCGACAGTCCTCTCAGTGGACTTGGTTTCATTAACATCAGTAATGCTCATCAACCAACAGCAGCAGGTTTTGTCTCTTTAGAAGGGGAACCCACCTCTGTTAGTGTTACAAAAACACACGCAATTACCGCAGTAAACACATCTGAAAGCTATACAAAACCAACAGGGTACTTAGCCGCAGTTAGCTTAAAAGACCAAAAAATCACCTCTCGCTGTGACCTTGGAGGGCAACCAGATTCGGTAGCCGTCTCCCCTGATATGTCATTTGTTGCCACCGCCATAGAAAACGAACGCGATGAAGACCTAAACGATGGCGCCATGCCACAATATCCTGCAGGTGGCTTAATCATCACACCGATTAACAATGACACCCTTGATTGTGATAATCAAAAAATCGTAAGTCTAACAGGTTTAGCAGACGTTGCGCCAAGCGACCCAGAGCCTGAGTTTGTTGCAATTAACGACAATAATGAAATCGTCATTACTCTACAAGAAAACAATCATCTTGCGATAGTTGATGGTGACACGGGCAAGCTGTTAAACCATTTTTCTGCTGGTAGCGTTGATTTGTATAACGTTGACCTCGATGAAGAAAGAGCATTAACCTTTGATGGTGTTCAACTCAATAGAAAACGCGAGCCAGATTCGGTTAAATGGATTGATAATGACCGCTTTGTTACTGCGAACGAGGGGGACTTTGAAGGCGGTTCTCGCAGCTTCACTATTTTCCACAAAGATGGCCGTGTTATGTACGAATCTGGACTGGATTTTGAGTACAGAGTCGCTATGGCAGGTCATTACCCAGAAAAACGCTCTGGTAATAAAGGTGTTGAGCCCGAAGGTTTAGAAGTCGCTACGTTTGGTGATGACACTTACCTATTTATTCTTGCAGAACGCTCTTCAATTATTGGCGTATATAAAGATACAGGAAGTGATCCTGAGTTTATCCAGTTGCTCCCTTCTGGGTTGTCTCCAGAGTCGGCGATCGCCATTCCCAACAGAAACCTGATTGTCAGCGCAAACGAAACAGATTTGATTCAAGATGGCGGT
The DNA here is from genome assembly GCF_047525455.1 of Marinomonas phycocola. Taxonomy (NCBI): domain Bacteria; kingdom Pseudomonadati; phylum Pseudomonadota; class Gammaproteobacteria; order Oceanospirillales; family Oceanospirillaceae; genus Marinomonas; species Marinomonas phycocola. The sequence goes on along the minus strand of NZ_JBLIXL010000003.1, from coordinate 84,983 downwards.
GTCAGAGCTCACGTAATGGTGTATAAACTAGCAAATCAACCTTCTCTTTATCCGCAAATTCAATCTGTGATGCAAAATGATAAACCAATAGGTTGGGGAGCCTTATCAGGATTGGTGGCCGATGATAAAAAAGAGGGTATTTTCTATGCGGTTAACGACAGCTTCTACAGAAGTCAGCCACAGATTTTTACTATTGATAGCAATCAGGTTCCTGCAAAAATAATCACAGCAACCCCTATCACACGTGATGGCACTCCTGCACAAAAGCTTGACCAAGAAGGCATTACTCTTGATGGTAATGGTGGCTTTTGGATCGCATCAGAAGGTCGTACCGATCGCTTAGTACCGCACGCACTGTATAACGTAAATGCAAAAGGAGAAATTAAGAAAGAAATCCCATTCCCGAGCGAATTATTAGCGGTTGAAAAACGTTTTGGCTCTGAAGGCATCACTCGTATTGGCGATACATTATGGATTGCCATTCAACGTTCATGGAAAGACGACGCAAAAAATACGGTGAAATTGGTTTCATATAATATCAAAAGCAAAGAATGGGGTGCCGTCACCTATCCAACCGAGTCCGCAGATAAAGGCTGGGTTGGTTTATCCGAGATTACCGTTCACGGTGATTGGGTTTACGTTGTAGAGCGTGACAATCAAATTGGCGAGGCCGCAAAAATCAAACGCCTTTATAAAGTTGCAAAAAGCGAAATGGTGCCAGGAAAATTAGGAAGCCCATTACCAATAGTAACGAAAGAAATGGTACGTGATTTTATTCCAGATCTTGCATCATTGAATGGTTTTGTCACAGATAAATTAGAAGGCTTTGCTATTGATAAAACAGGACAAGCCTACGCTCTAACAGATAATGATGGCGTAGATGATAGCTCTGGCGAGACGATGTTCTTTAAGGCTGGAAATTATTAGCTCGCACTGTGCCCTTTCAAAAATGCGTAGAGAACGTGTAAATAAAAGATAGCCCCCCCCTCTTGGTTGCCCTCAGCATGTATTACTGAGGGCTTAATTAGATGGTCCGCCTCACCCCTGAGCTATGCTTAGGGGGTGGCTAAACAAAGAGGCGAACCATCATGTTTAATATTAAAGTCATTGGAATCGATTTAGGCAAATCTTCTTTTTATATTGTTGCTCACGATCATGCTGGACGAGAGCAATATCGAAAGCGTCTTACACGAACTAAGTTACTCGAACATCTCGCGAATCCCCCTTCGACAACCATAGCTATGGAATCCTGTGGCGGTTCTCATTGGCTTGCTCGTCAATGCCAAAAGTTTGGTCATGACGTCAAGCTCATTTCTCCTCAATACGTGAAACCGTACGTAAAAACCAATAAAAATGACTACATTGATGCAGATGATAAAGAAGATGACAGAACGGTCAGACCACTAGATTGAAGACCTGACATAAAAAACAGCAGACAATGCTATGGGCTTTTTGAGGACAATCTAGCGCGGATCTCATCGTGGAGCGAGGCGAAGCCTAATAACGACTCCGAATACATTAGCGCAAACCAACCTCGTTATCGAAAATATCATTTGCAATAACGAGGCGGACCATACATTTTTATACTTAAATTCAGATAAGAATTAAACCATCGATAGGTAAGCTGACGTTTGCATTTCCATGATACGGCTTAATGTTCGTCTAAATTCAAATTTTAAAGAACCGCTACAATACAAAGCGTCTAAAGGAACCTCTGAATGAAAATACATTAATACCCTTTGGTCATAGCATTCATCAACTAAACTAATAAAACGCCTTACCGCATCATCATTTACACCCAAATACACTTTTCGCGCCCCCGTTTCTCCTGAGCCAATCGCACCGTCTTCCACGCCACGCGCTTTAATGTGCTCAAAAGGTTCATTGCTTAATTTAGGGATGTCAGAGACAACAATATGATTGTAACGCTCTGCTAGCGCCATATAATCATCAGAAGAGCGTGGCCCTTCACACAAACTGGAAAAATCAAACCAAGCACGGTCTTCTGATGTGGATAACGTTTTTATGGCTCGTCCATGAATAAAAATATCTTGCTCTCGTTTTTCTGAATTTTGAAACAAGGCTAAAACAATCTTCTCGCGCAATACGTCTTTTTTAGTGAAATAAATGGCTTGATCAATCGGCAACCGATAACGAAAGTCTACCGCACCACTTAGTTCAAAACTGTGCAGGTTACGATTGAGCAAAGCAATTGTTGGTTTAAATCGCTCTTTTTGAAGTTGACTTTGAAATAAGTCCTCAATAGGGATATTAGACGTCACGACTAAATAAACACCTTCGTCAAACAGGGCATCAATCAATCCTCCCAACAACATAGCATCGGCAATATCTGAAACAAAAAATTCATCAAAACAAATAACCCTCACATCCTGTGACATATTTTTTGCAATCTGCTTCAATGGGTCTGAAGTTCCTGTCATTTTATTCAGCGCTTTGTGGAGATTTGCCATAAAATGATGAAAATGCAACCGAGCTCCCACTCCATTAGGCAGTGATTGATAAAACAGATTCATTAATAACGTTTTTCCTCTACCAACCTGCCCCCACAGGTAAATACCGAGTTTTCGAGGTGTTAAAGCAGCACGGTTCTTATCCTCACTATGAGGAACATCAGCAAAAAGGATCTCATTAAATAACTGATCTAATGCATACAAAGAGGCTTGTTGATTATCATCAAAAGTAATTTTTCCTTGAGCAATACACTTTTTGTATTCTTGGCTGGGTAAAGACATACGAACAACTAAAACAGTGATTAAAAAAAAACGCTCTTACCGTATAGATGCAATTGCATGGAAACAGTAAGAGCCAGATATTAATATGAGGAAGGTAGTAAAGGTAAAAAAGGTCACACAGAGAGAAATATTAGCCCACCCTTCCTATCCGTTGAACATCAACAGACACAGACAAGGTTTGCCCTTCACCCCCATCAAAAATAACACCTTGCAAAGGCGTCACATCAGAATAGTCTCTCCCCCATGCGGTAACAAGATGCTGCGTTGTTGGCATAACATCATTGGTTGGATCAAACTCGACCCATCCAAGATTAGGCAAAAATACAGAAAACCATGCATGAGAAGCATCCGCTCCAATGAGTTTTTCTACTCCTGGAGGAGGGAGTGTTTCCAAATAACCACTCATATAACGCGTTGGAAATCCTAACGATCTCAAACATCCAATCGCAAGATGAGCAAAATCTTGACAGACTCCCCCTTTTAATTTTAATACCTGATCTAACGGTGTTGCCACTGTCGTGACATTTGGGTCAAACTTAAACTCGGTAAAAATTTTAGACGTAAATTGGCGTAATGCAATTAACAATGGCACATCATCTTGAAAAACCTCTCTCGCATAATCCGCTAAAGATTTGGATGAGCGTATCATTGGGGAATCTAATAGAAACTCTCTTGCCTCCAGAAAATCTGGATCTTTAGACGCGCTAATCAAGTCGAGATATTCTTTACACGTTGGACCTTGAGTCAAATCAGGCAACACAATGCTTGCAGTTATATTTATCTCGCTAACAACATCTATAACTAATGTTTTATGCGCATCTTGCACTGAAAAATAAAATGTTTTATTACCAAAATAATCGACTCTTTCCTGCTGACTAATCGGCTCTGGTCTCACTTTTATCGAGCTGTTTAAACACGTTTGTAACTGTGTATCCCGTGGCATCAGGTGCGCCACGTTATAACACAACGAAACAGGGCTAACGTATTTATATTCTGTGATATGTCGAACGCGGTACATCATACATCGTTATTCCATTCAGTACTGACAAGCTTCTGAGGCCCACTTGCTTTATGATCAAAATACTTATCACTAATCTTTGACGTAAAAGTTTCTAGACGCTCTTGAAGCTCCATCATTAATTTATTTAAACTTTCTCTCTGGTTCGTAATCGAATCCACTTCTGATAGTTTTTCTAAATCAGCTAACTGTATGTCGCTCAATGATTGAATAATCAAACGAATCTCTGCGCTCATCTCTCTTAATGACGTTTCACTTCTAGGCAACTCACTTACTAATATGCGTAATTGCTCTATTTGGTAAAAAAGAGACCTTGGGTTTGTTTCATCAAGCATAAGTAAATCAAGGCCGTATTCCACTTCGACCTGAGTACGATATCGCCTTCTAAACGAAATTAAGGCTTCGACACTCAATAGAACGGATTCAAGCACTTGTTGCTGATTCAATTGAGAGAGAGACAGAGTTAATGTAGACCTCAATAACGTCGCGGTTTGAATCGCTCTTTCAGTTCTTCTTCCAATTTCTTGAAACTTCCAATCAATTCCGCGTAACATGCTTTCATGATTAAGTCCTGACAGCGCTAATAAACAGGTTACTAAATTATCCAACGACTCTTCAGGTGCTTCAGGTAAACCATTGACATAAGCTCGATCCAATTCAAATAGATAATCCCTAAGGTTATTTATAATCTTGCGAGTATCTGCCGAAAGCATTTCTTTTATTTCTTCCGTACAGGTTAATAAAGCCAATAAGTTTGATTTAACCGACCCCATACGAGATCCGTCGGTCACCATTGCAACAAGCTCTGATTCAGGGTTGTTTAATAAGATCTCCGACTCTTCACAGAACCCAGGAATACAACTTGTTTGTACTGACAATGCTTTGAATAAAACATCTCGGCAGTCTTTAGGTAAAGAGTTCACACCGTTCATTTGAGCAAAGACCGTTCTTAACAAACGCATTGTCATTTCAGCACGTTCTGAGTAACGCCCCATCCAAAATAAATTTTCAACAACGCGACTTGGTAAGTTGGAGTGCTGAATTCCTTGAGGAAGGTCGTATCTATGCATTAAGGTCAAATCATTTTCAGATTCCTTAGACATAACCCACGTATCTTTACTCTTAGATCCATTAAAGTTTGTTACGATTGTGTCGTTTTCAACAGCACAAACTCGCGTCAAACCACCTGACATCACTTGATAGCCAGTGTCATTTGATACAGTAAAAGTACGTAGTATCGTCGGTCTTGAACAAATACCTTCGTTTTGCCACGCTGGTGTATGAGATGCCGCCAAATAGCTTTGAGCCGTATATCTATGTGGCGCAGTTTTAATACGTTCAAGCAGTTGCTCACGATCAATTGCAGACAGTTGCCTACCATATACACTAGGGGATGACGCCGTTCTTATTGCAGGTTTAATAATTAAATCATGAAGATTATCTTTCACGAACTGCAAATCCTGTTCATCACCACACCACCACGTCTGAACGGATTCAATGGATAAATCATGCCCAAAGAAATATTGACTAATTTTCGGTAGGTATTTTAATAATGCAGGCGTCTCAAGTATTCCAGAACCCAATGGATTCGCCATGATGACATTCCCAGAGCGAATCACTTCTAATATGCCTGGCACCCCAAGATAAGAATCTGAACGCAGTTCGGCTTGATCACAAAAAGCATCGTCTACTCGCCGTAAAATAACATCGACTTTTTCTAAACCTTGTAATGATTTTATACAGACGTGTCCATTACGTACGGTTAAATCACTTCCTTGAACAAGAGAGTAACCTAAGTAATTGGCCAGTAACGCTTGTTCAAAATAGGAATTGCTGTAAGCTCCTTCTGTCATAACCACAATGCGCGGATTATCGGTTTTATCTTCAACCAACTTAGACAACATATTACGTAAAGCCTGAAAAAAGTACGCCAAACGATGTACTTGACTATCACGAAAAATACTCGGCATCACTCTCGACAAAACGGTTCTGTTTTCCAGTGCATAACCAGCACCGCTTGGCGCTTGAGTACGATCACCAATAATACAAAAATTCCCATCTTGAGAACGCACCATATCAGCGGCATGTAATAAAAGATTATGATTACCGGGAACATCAATACTCTGGCAGGCTCTTAAAAAACCTGGATGACCGTAAATAACTTCAGGAGGAATAACCCCTTGCTTAATCAAGTGACGAGGGCCATAAATGTCTTTTAGAATAAGATCAAACAACGTTGATCTTTCAATCAAAGACGATTCAATTTTTTTCCAGTCTTTATCATTAATAATTGAAGGTATAGGGTCTAACCCCCACACCTTCGGAGACATCGGTTCTGCGGCTAGATTGTAAGTCGCACCATCGTCCCTAAGAATTCTCAGAGCTCGACGCTCTCGATCGCTTAGCCCATCCGTTCCAAGTGAAGCGATACTCTCAACAAGACTTTGCCAATGTGGGCGTGCAATTCGGTCTTCTGTAAACGCTTCGTCATAGGTCCCCTCTGGTCGAGGGTACCATGACAATTCCGATTTACATTCCATTGACTCCGAAAGAGAGTTTATTTGTGATTGTGTTTGCATAACTGGCATTTAGATGGTTTTGCTCAATAATAAATTAAAGCGCATTATACCGTTTCCTGAGATCAAGTGTATAAGGATATTCACCTGCCGGTTCTTCTGGTGGTGGAGCCATCGGTTTTGATGCCTTTTCATTAGGATAAAAATGCCTTATCGCTTCAAATTCATCCGGTGCATCAAAACGGCCTTGGGTAAAGCCATTATCCCAGAAACGATTCACTCTTCGCGCTTCGGCTTCATTTGCATTCACAGGTAATGTTTCATAGCTACGACCACCAGGATGAGATATGTGATAGGTACATCCTCCAATAGACATGCCGTTCCAAGTATCAATTACATCAAATACCAATGGCGTGTCTATCCCCAACGTGGGGTGTAACGCTGAAGGTGGCGCCCATGCTTTATAGCGTACAGCCCCCACAAACTCACCATGTTTGCCCGTCGATTTGATTGGGACACGACGACCATTACACGCAAGAACATGACGCCCTTCTGTCAATCCGGTCAATTTAACTTGTAAACGTTCAACCGATGAATCCACATAACGAGAGGTTCCAGTCATTGAGATTTCTTCACCAAGAACATGCCATGGCTCTATCGCCCAACGTAGCTCAAGTTCAATATCATCAACTTTCAAGCGTCCATAATGAGGGAAACGGAATTCCTCAAACGCTGCCAACCATTCCAATTTGAATGGGTAACCATGCTGCTGTAAGTCTTTTACAACTTCTTTTATGTCATTCCACACAAAGTGAGGCAGCATAAATTTATCGTGTAAAGATGTGCCCCATCGAACTAAAGGTTTCTTATACGGCGCCTTCCAAAAGCGGGCAACCAGACATCTTAATAATAAGATTTGTACCAGTGACATTCTTGGATGAGGTGGCATTTCGAATCCACGGAATTCAAGTAACCCCTGACGGCCACTCGATGTACCTGCAGCATACAGCTTATCAATACAAAATTCAGAACGATGTGTATTCCCCGTGATGTCGATGAGTAGGTTACGCATAAGGCGATCAGCAAGCCAAGGTTCATCAACAAATCCATCAGGCATTTTTTCAAACGCAATTTCCATCTCATACATCATTTCGTCACGGCCTTCATCTGGTCGTGGTGCTTGACTGGTTGGACCAATGAACATGCCAGAGAAAAGATACGAAAGACCAGGATGATGCTGCCAGAAAGTAACTAAACTTCTTAACAAATCGGGTTTTCTTAAAATAGGGCTGTCATTTGGCGTCAATCCACCAAGAGTGATGTGATTACCACCCCCAGTGCCTGTATGACGACCATCAATCATAAACTTCTCAGTACCCAAACGGCACTGTCTTGCCTCTTCATAAAGCAACTCAGTGTTATGAACCATATCATCCCAATTTGACGCAGGATGAATATTTACCTCAATCACACCCGGATCAGGGGTAATTTGGAAACGCTGTAAACGCGCGTCTTTTGGTGGCTCGTACCCTTCAATGATTAGAGGTAACGATAGCTTAGCGGCAACGGTTTCAAGAGCATGCAATAGCTCAACATAATGTTCTAATTTTTGCACCGGAGGTAAGAATACATGCAATTTGCCTTCACGTGGCTCAATACATAATGCCGTTCGAATCACGCCTTTATAAGATTTTTCTTTTGCCTCTTTAATTTCATTCACATCAACAGGGGCAGCAGATTTTCTTAAAGAAGACATCATCGTTCTAGGGTCTCGAGCAGGAGGAACCATAGAAGCTAAAGGTTGGCGGGATTCAAATGGGTCTCGTTCAGGCTTAATCTCTTCTTCCGTCACAGCAGGCAGTGAGTTTAACGGTAAACGATAGCCTACCGGAGAATCCCCAGGAATGAGCGTTATAACATCTTTTCTCATTGGCCAATCAGAGCTTTCCCAACCCGAGCCCACTTCAAGCCACTGTAATGGCAAAATAAAGCCTGTTGGTGTATTCAAACCGCGAGTAAGCAATTTTGCTAATCTACGACGGTCGAGGCTGTCACTTAAATCTGCTTTTGTCGGATCTACATTTTCAGGTAAAGATTGCTCCATCCAAAGGTAATGCAATGTGTCTTCATAAGCAGGCTTTAAATAAGCATTATCCAATTTTAATATGTCACACAATGCGTTACCAAAACGTTTGGCGTCTACAGCATCGTGTTTATAGTCTTTATCTACACGCGCTAACAGGTCTGTATTGTGCCATAAAGGTTTATCGTCTAAACGCCAGAAACAACCCAAAGCCCAACGTGGCACTTCTTCTCCCGGATACCATTTACCTTGCCCGTAATGCAACATCCCTTCAGGTGCGAAACGTTTTTTCAGCCTTAAAAGCAAATCTTTTGCCAGCCTGAGTTTATCCTTACCAAGCGCCTCTGTATTCCATTGAGCTGAATCCATATCATCTATGGAAACAAACGTTGGCTCGCCTCCCATAGTTAAACGAACATCACCTTCTTCTAATTCTTCATCAACTGCGTTCCCTAATGCCTTGATGTCTAACCAATCGCCATCGGAATACGGTTTGGTTACACGAGGGTCTTCTAGGATACGAGTAACAACATTAGAATAACTAAATTCTGTTTCGCATTTCTCTGTGAAGCCAGTAATCGGTGCGGCAGAAATAGGCTCTGGAGTACAAGCCAGTGGAATATGTCCTTCACCAGCAAATAAACCGGATGTTGGATCAAGGCCCACCCAACCCGCACCTGGCAAAAATACTTCACACCATGCATGCAAATCTGTGAAATCTTCTTCTGGTCCAGAAGGGCCGTCTAACGCTTTAACATCAGACGTTAATTGAACTAAGTAGCCAGAAGCAAAACGGGCCGCCAATCCACAATGCCTAAAAATTTGAATTAATAGCCATGCGGTATCACGACAAGAACCCTTGCGAAGTTCTAATGTCTCTTCACATGTCTGAACACCTGGCTCTAATCGAATTCCATAACCAATGTCTTGGGATAACTTTGTATTAACAGCAACCAAAAAATCATTAATAGGAATTTCTTCTCTTGAAACGCCCTCAAGATATTTGTCTAGGAGCGCTCCGGATTCCGTCACTTTAAGATAAGGCTCTAGTTCTTTCTGTAATTGCTTATCGTAATCAAAAGGATAGGACTCCGCATACTTTTCAACAAAGAAGTCAAATGGATTAATGACAGTCATATCAGCAATTACTTCGACTTCAAAGGTTAACTTATCCGTTTTTTCTGGAAAAACAAGTCGAGACTGAAAATTACCAAATGGGTCTTGCTGCCAGTTTAAAAAGTGGTCTTCAGGCGTTACTTTCAATGAGTAGCTATGAATGTATGTGCGAGAGTGTGGTGCAGGACGCAGACGTAAAATATGAGGAAACACATTTACGTGGCGATCAAACTTGTACTCTGTCTTGTGCTGTAGAGCTACACGAATGGTCACGCGGCTTCTCCTTTATCAAATGAAAACCAACTTTCAGCAATGCTTCCACTAAGCTGAATGATACCTATTTGTACTTCATTCAAATAATCACGGAATTTAATATCCAAGTCATCTGAACTTGTGATTGCGAAATCCAACTTTTTCAACATGGTAACGGTTTCTAACACTTGCTCTCCATGAGGAAGTTTATTTACCGCTGTTAGCATTTCATTAAAGCAAAAACTAACAGTACGAGGAAAATAAGGATCGTTTAATAGGAATTTTACAACCTTAGCGCCACTAATAGACGTTCTAACAGTACGACGATAATTTAAATATGCTCCTTGAGATTTCAAGACTTTTGACCAAAGCACTTGACCGAGCGCCAAGCTTTGCTCGTCTCTTGGCTGTAGCATTAATGAGACAGCGGCATCTAACACTCGAGTTGTCATGTCAGCACGTTCGACATTGCGTCCTAAAAGGACAAATTGCCATGTAGCATCACGACTCATGGTTCCTGCTAACAAACCGTTAATGGTTTGGCAGCCTTCAATAATATTATTTAGAAAACTGTGACGCTCAGATCGATTAATGCCTTTCTTAATATTATTTCGGGCGTATATATCAAGTTCGTTAATCAACTCCCACGTTTCTTGTGGCACAACATCCCGCGTTGTTCGAATGTTCTCACGAAGCATTTTTAATGAGGATAGGATTGAACTTGGGTTCGTATCATCCTCTAACATAAACTTCAGTACATTTTTTTCATCTTGAACTTTATAACGTTCATGAAAAAGTTCTGTATTACTGTTAATTTTAACTAGGTTGTACCAGCTAATATCCACGCCTTTCGGTAAGTCATACAGCATGTTGTCATACACGCTGACTAAGCGAGCAATATTTTCTACACGCTCTATGTAACGTGCGCTCCAATAAATACGTTCAGCTACTCTAGACAACATATTATTCAGCCTCCAAATCAACAATCCAAGTGTCTTTACTACCACCACCTTGAGATGAGTTCACAACTAGAGAACCTTTTCTCATAGCAACACGCGTTAAGCCTCCCGTTGTTACATAGGTATCTTTGCTTTGCAAAATAAAAGGCCTGAGGTCTAAATGTCTTGGCTCAATTTGCCCCTTACCTATTAAAGTAGGTGAGGTTGATAGCTTCAATGTCGGTTGTGCAATGTAATTTCTTGGATTTGATTTTATCAAATCAGCAAACAAGGCTTGCTCTTTCTTCGTTGAATGTGGCCCGACCAACATGCCATAACCACCTGATTCATTAGCGGGTTTAACAACCAACTTATCCAAGTTCGCTAAAACGTATTCTTGTTGTTCAGGATCTTCACATAAAAAAGTTTCTACATTGGCAAGAATAGGTTCTTCATCAAGGTAGTACTTAATGATTTCTGGGACATAGGCGTACACCACTTTATCGTCCGCTACACCAGCGCCAGGAGCATTTGCTAAAGCAACATTGCCTTTTTGCCACGCTCTCATCAAACCAGGAACACCCAAAACAGAATTAGGATCAAATGCTTCAGGATCAATAAACAAATCGTCAATACGACGATAAATCACATCTACTCGCTCCGGACCTGCAATGGCCTTCATGTAAACACAATCATCATCACCGACAAATAAATCACTGCCTTCGACCAACTCTGCACCCATTTGTTGCGCTAAAAAAGCATGTTCAAAATACGCAGAGTTAAAAATCCCAGGAGTTAGGACGACAATTTCAGGTACCTCAATATCACGAGGAGAAAGCGCTGCCAACATATCAAACAATTTAGACGTGTAGTCATCAACCGGTAAAATGTTGTCGTTTTCAAACAACTCAGGTAAAACACGCTTGGTAATCGCTCTATTCTCAAGCATGTATGACACACCCGAAGGCACTCGAAGATTATCTTCTAAGACATAAAACTTACCATCACCTGCACGCACCAAATCTGTACCGCAAACATGAGCCCAAACACCAAAAGGAGGCGAAATACCAACACATTCGGGTCTGAAGTTTTTAGAATCTTTGATGATGTACTCAGGAATGATGCCATCTTTAATAACATTCTGATCATGATATAAATCATTAATAAAAAGGTTTAACGCTTTCAAACGTTGTTTTAAACCGGCCTCTGCTATTTTCCATTCAGCGGCAGAGATAGTTCTAGGAATAATGTCAAAAGGCCACGCTCTGTCTATATTGCCTTCTTCCGTATAAACAGTAAAACTCACTCCCATCTCTTGAATCGTGGCTTCCGCCATGAGTCTTCTTTTTTCTAACTCTTCAACATCTAATGAAGATAAATAATTAACTAACTTTTCAGACGGTACTCTAGGTGACTTTTCTTCAGTAATTAGTTCATCAAAAAAATTATTTGAATCGTAATCTTTCCAGTTTATTTCCATACCTCTTAGCCCTCTTTTGTATGACTGCATCAGGCTCGCGCCTACACGGCACATCACTTTTTATTTATTCACACTATTCATGATTTTTATAATAACTATCTCATATTTTTGACATAATCAACTTAATTATCTCATTGATTTATATAAAGCAATTATCAGGCCATAGCCTAAATTCGATAAAAGTCAAAAAAAAAGCCCTAAAAGGGCCTTTTTTTATACAAAAGAACACAAATAACGATTATTTACCTTGCCAAAAATTCAGCCCTTGTTTTATCGCTGGATTTAAACAAACCGCCTAAAGCCGTTGTTTGAGTTGAAGAGCTAGCATCCATAACCCCTCTCGCTTTAACGCAATAATGCGTTGCAATGATGCTCACAGCAACATTGTCTGTTTCTAAAAGTGCTTGTAATGTTACCAAAATCTGCTGTGTCAAACGTTCTTGAACCTGTGGTCTCTGCCCAAAAAACCGAACAATGCGATTAATTTTAGACAAGCCGATAATTTTATCTTTCGGCAGATACGCCACTTTAGCCATCCCATCAATAGTGACAAAATGATGCTCACACGTACTTGTAAAACTGATGTCACACACCTTTACCATTTCATCGACTTTCATTTTATTATCAATGACGGTAATTTTAGGAAATTGTCCGTAATCCAACCCTGAAAAAATTTCTTTCACGTACATTTTTGCAATGCGATGAGGTGTTTCAGCTAAACTATCATCCGATAAATCTAAACCTAACGTTGTTACGACATCTTCAAACGCATGTTTAATACGCTGGTATTTTTCTTCCGATGTTAAACCATTATCAATCATAGGCGTTTCAAGCCCATGCTCGATCAAAGCATCTCTTACTTTCAATGCTTCAGCAGACGGTACAACGGGATGAAGGTTAGTAAGACTAGCTGTTTGCATATTCTATTTCCTAACAAAACTGTAATTTGGCATGACATCAAATCAACAATATGAAATGAGACTTTGCATATTGTACCGTTGAAACCGATTTGAATTCACCTTATTCTACAAGACGTCACCCTCTGTTAGATAAATACTTGTTATTTATTGATTCCATATGGAGAAAATGCGTTTTTATTTCAACTTTTCTGGTATTGATTCGCCGCGTTACTGTCAGAACCATCGAAACTGCACCTAAGCGATGTTTAACACATTGTGGCACTCTAATCATAGATAAACAAAAAAAGCGCCTCTGCCGATTCTAAAGCAAATTCTGCCTTGTATGAAATTCACTTTACACAAGAATAAAAAATCGTATAAAGACAAACTTTTTCGATGTCATACGATAAGTAAATAAGGTGGAAAGTTATTTTTAAGAAAGAGGGAAACACTTATAACCAATTCGTCAAAGTCACGCCGATACCCAAACTTTGCGTTCTATGATTGTAATCAAGTAAAGATTGTCCATATCCGTTATAGTACTGAACATATCCTCTTATTTTACCCCACGCAGGAAAAGTAAACCCCAACTGAATCGATCCTTTATTATCAGAACGTAGGTTATTTCTTACTATCGCATCCACTGTATAGTTATCGATCACATGAACAACACTTAACTCTCCATACCCTAAGTATCGCTCTATGTTAGGGTTATCATCTTCTTCACGACTTTCAGGAATTCGGTACCAAGGGCTTAGTGATACAACGGTATTTTCATACTCAAAAATAAAATTCGCAAACACTCGGTTCCATGACCTTGAAAAAGGCTCCACTCGACCATTTGATTGGTGATTTATACCTAAGCTCACGTATTTAGGAAAAAAGTCACTCGTCCCTTTCACTTCATACAATAAGAAAGCTTCGGGTTCATGATTGGTATCACGAAAAGGTGCTGAAATATCTGAATTATAAGCCTGCCAATAAGCCTGTTGTGTATAAGCAAACCATAGGCTCGTATCAGTATTTAAAATATTTGCGATAACAGGGAATTTTAAACTCAATTGAAACTTAAATTCAATACTGTTCAAACTTTCATCTGGAATCGTTGATTCTGATTGATTACGTGCATTTGGATTATGGGTATAGGCAATCGGTAAAAAATAATTAGGTCTGTGGGGTGTAATGACAAAAGGATTTGACGTGGTCGCTCTTTCCCTACGCATTCTCTGTTCAATAAAGCCTTCCGCTTGTTTTGCTCGCTCAGTGATAGAAAGCGGCTTTTCAGGCTCATCACCTAAATTACTTAAAGCAGGAATCAGAGTTCCCTCTACAAATGACGCTTCTTTTTGAATGTCGTTTCCTGAATAGTTATTAGTTTGCGCATAGCTAGGGAACATAAACACTAAACTGAAAACACCACAAGCCAATTGATACTTCATTTAACGTAAACGCCTTCTCTTATTGTTTAATTGAATGTATTTTACTGGTATTAATATTCTCGACAAAAACCTGTGCTGGAACAGGAAAGCCAAAATAATATCCTTGGAAACAATGACAGTCCATCTGTTGTAATTGAAGATAATGCATTTCGGTTTCCACACCTTCAGCAATGACTTCTATGCCTAACGCTTCCGCCATCGCAATAATAGCGGCAATAATGGCGGCGTCACTGCTATCTACTAATAAATCTCTTACAAAAGACTGGTCGATTTTTAATCGACTAATTGGCAATGTTTTCAAGTATTTAAGTGAAGAGTAGCCCGTTCCGAAATCATCAATCGATAAGAAAACTCCCAAGTCCCTAATCTTATTCATTTTCTTACGACTTACCGTTAAATCACCTAGCAGCATACTTTCAGTGATTTCTAAATCAATATACTTAGGTAATACAGCATATTTCATCAGTAGCATTTCTAAAGCAACAAGAAATTCTGCTTGCTGGAACTGTATAGTGCTTACATTAATAGACAGCCTCCAATGTGGCTGCCAAACCCCTTCTTTAATCCACTTGGATAACTGTCTAAAGGATTCTTCCATTACCCAGTCCCCAATCTCAGTAATAAGACCAATCTCTTCTGCGATAGGTATAAACACGTCAGGGGGCGTAAAAGAACCATCCGCTCGTGGCCAGCGAATCAGTACCTCGGCACCTATACAAGACCCATCAAATGCATTTTGAGGCTGGAAATACAATTCAAATTCTTTATTTTCAATGGCATCGTGTAACGATTTATCCATTGCCATGCGCTCATCGCTCATTGCCTGCATTTCAGGAGAATAGAAACGGTAAGTATTTCGTCCTGCGTCTTTAGCTTTATACAGAGCCGTATCCGCTTGCTTTAATAACAGAGTCGCATCTGGTTTAACAGAATCAAAAATAGTAATTCCGATACTGACGGTGATATGTAATTCGTGAAAACCTACTTTCTTAGGCATGGAACAGACATTGTTTATCTCTTGAGCAAATACCGTTATTTTTTCTGATATTTGCTCCGGTGTTCCTTCAATATGTGGCCATAACACAACAAATTCATCACCACCAAGACGGGCTGTTACAATTTTATTGCGGGCGATATTTTCTAAATCTGTCGCCACCAAGCGCAATAGATTGTCTCCTATATTGTGGCCTAAAGAGTCATTAATGTTTTTAAATCGGTCCAAATCTAAAAAGAATAACGCACCTGTAGTTTGTGTGTTTTTATTTCCTTTCCCAAACCCTTCTAACCTATCCAACAAATATCGTCTATTGGGAAGTTGAGTTAAAGGGTCATAAAACGCTAAACGGTTAATGCGATCTTCAGCCTCTTTTCTTGCAGAAATATCACGAACCAGCAATAAAACTTCTACTTTATGTTGTAGCATGTATTTAATCAGTCGGATTTCAACAGGGACTTTAATACCATTATCTGATAAATAGTGCGTTTCTAATGTCAATGGTTGATCTAACGCGAGCGAACTCAGCAGATCATTGAACGACTCCCAATCTTTAGCTGTATGAAACTCTCCCATATAGCTTCCTAATAAGCGCTCTTCAGAACGCCCGATAAGTGTTTCACTGGCTTTATTCACAAGGCAAATTTTGCCATCTTCCTCAACCAAGAAAATGGCATCACCTGCGTGCGCAATAATCGCCTTGGTATGTACAATGTTATACTCCAGAGCAACATGAGTATCTGAGAGTTTTTGCCAAACACTAATAAAAACTCGGCTTAATTCACCCAGTTCATCATTTTCATGGCCAAGAGGAATAAGATTAGGCAGAGAGTCAACAGACTTTCTACTGGATTCAGATAGCAATATTGTTAGGTTTTGAAGTGGTCTTGTCACCAAATAGTAGAAAAACAATGAAATTAACGATGCTAATAAAATGTCTTTGATTAACGACCCAAGCAGAAGAAGTGCATTTTGTGACAATACCTCTTCAATTAAGTGCTCTCTGTTAGGTGTTAAAATAATTTTCCCTAGAATGATGTTTCTGTCTTCATATCTAAGAACCAGCTCAAACTGATCAATACTAGGTAGTAACCAATTGGCCATTTCGCTGTAAAAACGAGGCGGGTTACTCTCAACTGAGCTAGAAGCAAACAGATTACCATCTTCATCTAACATTTCAGCTTTTAGTAAGTATTTATTCTGCATCAAGCCATCCATTTGCTGCTGAGCAAGGACCTGGTCTATACGAAAAGCGGCTTGAGTTGCAGGTTTTTCTATTACAGATAAAAGCGCATTAAATTCTTGAGTAATGAATTCACGACTGGAAGATAAATTAGAAGAAAATGTAACGGCACTCACAACAAGACTTAATACCACCGCCAATAAAAGTGTAGCACCAGCCTGTTTACCAAATAATGAGCCTGTGAAAGCAAACTGCAACCTGTTCCCCTCTTTCGTAGAAAAAGACTTATTTTCTCAGATAGATTATTCAAAAGCACTTCGTTTTATAGAAAAGTTATAACTTTATCGAAAAATTCCATATTCAAATTAACCCGTATCTTAAAAAATCAAAGCCATGCATAAAAAACAGCATGATTTAGACGTTATAACATGTGTCTATAATATAGATTATATTATATAGAAGATAGGATGGCGACGCACCGATCACCTATGTCTTTGAGTACAGTCAGGGAAGGTGCGAATAAGCCCTCTTGTCTCAGCATGTGGATAAAAGCCGGCTATTCGAGGCGAGTATCGAATGTGAATAGCTGGCCTATTTTCGAGATACTCAACAAAGAATACTGGCTTTTAGACCATGCCCTGCGGGTCTTTCAGAGAAAACGTCACATTTCGTTACGACTCTTTGAAAGGTATTAACATTCCTGCAGAATCGTGTCTTATTTGACGGTTTCTCTGCAAGACTGAGTCTTAGTAGACTTATTCGCACCTTCCCTAGGCACTTGTTCTCATATTCCTTAGTATTTTAGGCATAAAAAAACGCCACATTTTATTCAAACGTAGCGTTTTTCATTAATTACTTAATAAGCCGAATACAGCGGCTATAAGCATCAACCAATTACAGAACCATCATTACGAGAAATAGCAATAACACTTGAGCGTGGTGTTGAATCACCACCTTCAGGCCAATTTGAGTTACCTCTTTCACCTGGGTGTTGAACACTAATAAACATTGTCTTACGGTCCGAACTCCACGTAGCCCCTGTTATTTCACATTCTTTTGGCCCAACTAAAAAGCGGCGAATTTCACCTGTCTCAGTATCAGCAACCAACATTTGGTTATTACCTTGACCTTTAAAGTCATCTTTATTTGAGTAATTACCATCTGTCTGAATCCACAACAAACCTTTCGAATCAAACTTAAGCCCATCAGGTGAATTAAACATATTGTCTTGATTAATGTTTTTAGAACCAGCATAAGCATCATCATATACAGCTGGGTTACCAGCCAATAGGAACAAGTCCCAATTAAACTCGGTTGCGGTATGATCCTCATTTATTGGCTTCCATCGAACAATTTGACCAAAGTTATTTTTCATACGAGGGTTTGGGCCAACAGCTGGCGTCTCATCACCACCAGCATTGGTTTTAACTCCACGGTTTTTATTATTGGTTAAACAGCAATAGGCTTCCACTTTATTAGGATTAGCCGCGACCCACTCAGGGCGGTCCATCGTAGTTGCCCCAACTTTAGACGCCGCTATACGAGTATGAATAGCAATCTCAGACTCTGTCATACCTGTTGTCTCTGGAGTAAGCGCCAACCATTCACCTTTGTTGTTCTCATGAAATTTAGCCACAAATAAAGTGCCTTTAGAAAGCAACTCTGAATGATCACCACCAGCAGAGTATTTACCTTCAGAAACAAAGCGATATAAAAATTCCCCTCGTTCATCATCACCTAAATAAACAACGACATGCCCATTTGCAGCAATAGCAACTTCCGCATTCTCATGTTTAAAACGCCCTAATGCAGTACGTTTTTTTGGCATAGAATTTGGATTAGTTGGGTCGATCTCAACAATATACCCAAAGCGATTTGGCTCATTTGGGTTCTTAACTAAATCAAAACGATCATCGGCCATAGCCCATTTGTAGCCACGGTCTTTAAGACTCACACCGTAACGACCTAGTTCAGGGCTAATTTGATAATTGGCATCACTAGCAGAAAAATAGCCATTAAAATTTTCTTCACAAGTTAGATAAGTTCCCCATGGCGTTTGACCATTGCCACAATTATTCCATGTGCCTTTTGCAACAACGCCTTTAGGATCAGCAGACGTTTGCATTAATCTATGACCACGAGCAGGCCCTGTGATTTCCATTTCAGTATCTGCAGTAATACGGCGGTTATAAATAGAGTCTTTAACGATCCCCCATTTGCCGTCTTGTTGATTAATTTCCACTACAGATACACCGTGAGCCGCTTTTGATTTACGAATATCATCTGCGGTTGTTGGTACACCGTCTGCACGATTCGCAAGTAATGTTTTAGAGTTAGTGTATTCATTATTTACTACAAGTATGTTTTTACCATTATGTCTAAAGAACGACATACCATCACAGTGATCACCAAATGCCATTTCCTGTGACGCACCGGTTCCACCTGTAGAAGTATTCAATTCTGGCGCATTAGACCAAAGAGGGTCGCCCCATGAAGCAACCACTTGCCAACTGTATCCTTCAGGAACCGTAATAGTGTCAAGAGCATTGGCTTTCACCATTTCAAATGCTAAACGGCTATGTCCATGACCATGATGAGCAGCAATAGCATTCGTTGCTGTTAACGTTGTAGAACCCATTACAAATGCAGTTGCACCAAAAGCAACACCACCGCCTAGAAAAGATCGACGAGATAAAGAAGCTTCAGCAACTTCATCAAAATCAACAACCGCTGGCGCAGGGCGAACCAATTCATCAAATTCATCAAAGCCAATTTCTAGATCATTTTTTGTGGTCATCTCTCATTACTCCAATACATAATTAAATTATCAAGCAGTAACACACTTGCACATGTGCTTATGCTCAATGTAGTGGATCAATATTTCATCTAAGTGACAGTTTTATGAAGTATTAGTAAAAAGGCAAACTATAAGAATAAACTGTTGGCTGAACAAGTGAGGAGGATTTATAGACTGTAAGGAAGACGGAATATGAATAGAAAAAACGTAGAGAGTAAGTAAATACTCACACCCTACGCTCTTTATAAATTAATTTTGTAACAACGTATCTAATTGAGAATAACCACGCTTTAGCCAAATTTTCATTCTTTGCCTTTCTGCAATATTCATCAAACGTCTGTCGTTTGCTACCGCCCAAAAGCTAGAATTATTAAAATCTATTTTCTGTGTCAGTTTTGTTTGTAATTTTGCTAATTCAAAGAACTCCGCCTCTCGTTCAACCGCTTTCATATAAGTTGCTGATTTGTGGAAGCGAGTAAAGTTCTCACCACGCCCTAAGTTTTGCACAACAACAAAAGCCAGCTCAGGCTGTGTGTACTTCGTTAACAAAGCGTCTAATAAGGTAACTGAATCTGCTCCATCATCCATTACATGCCACAAATATACCTGACATCCCATTTCATCAAGTAAATTAAATACATCCGTTTCTTCAATCCATACCCCTAATGACTGAGACGTTTGAGCGGCTAAATCAATAATCAGATCATGATCAGGGTTTTCTTCTACCGCCATAAGCATCCCATCAAGACTGTCTTCTTCCCCAACTATAATCGGTGAGGCAAATTCAGAATAAAAGCGCGAGAAGGTTCCATGAGATGAGTCACAGTCAAAACCAACAAACGGCATATCTTGATCAATATAGTATTGAGCAAGCAATCTTGACGTCATAGACTTACCAACACCGCCTTTTTCGCCACCAATAAAATGAACTTTACTCATGCTATCCTCCATCTGGATAAAACCAATTCAGAATAATCTAATGACAACTTAATTAATATCAATGTTAAAACAATCTGAATACAGCTCTTTAATTTAAACGAATTGAATAATTAAATGCCTTCATAAAATAGCAATAAATAAGACGATTTAACATTTTTTTGTAATCTAATAAAATCAGATGACAAAATTTCATTCTAAATTATATTGCATTTACTTATGAGCGAAAGCGGTTTTATTACAATCGCCTTCGATTTTATCTTTTTCTTCTAATAAAATCTCTTCTGTAAATTGCCCCATAAAACAACAACAAATACCTTCACCTATCATTGTTCTTGGCCCTTCAGGATGACCAATATGTTTATACACACCATGGCTGTGACCGTGAGTATGGTCATGTGAATGACTGTGACTGTGAGCATGTGAACGGTCGTGAGCATGTGAATGACTTTGAGAGTGGCCGTGGGCATGATCCGATTGTGACAATCCTGCTGTATCATCTTGAGGATCAACAAACTCAGCATGATGATGATGAACATCCACCTCACCTGCGGCTAATCGACGCTTAAATGAACTCATCAATGTTTCCCCTTGAGAAGAAAGAGTTCCATCCATAATTTCATTAACACGGTTTTCGAACGCGTCAAGAACTTTGCTGTGGTCACTTAAATAAGGTGTTTGAATAAACTCAATCGATGGGTTTTCTTGAGCCACTTTATCAACATATCCTTGAATCCGCTTTATTAACCGTCCTGTAAATAAAAAGTAAGGCGCAATCACAACGCGCTTATAACCGAGTCTTAACAATTTGTCTAAGCCTGCACCAACAGATGGATACGTCACACCAGAATACACAGTATCAGCCCAACCAAACCCCATATTCTCATTGACTATACGTGTCAGTTTTGCCGCTTCTGCATTCGCATGGGTATCCGATGTTCCACGGCCCACTACAACTAGCAAGGTATCGTACAAATCACTAGGAGGGTTTTCAGGATCAATACCTAGCGACTCATAAATACGCGCTTGAAACGCGTCAACCATATCGTCCTGTAAACCTAACTCTCGCCCGTAAGTCACACTCAGTTTTGTGTGTTTTTCTTCGTACGTTGTTAATACAGAAGGAATGTCATTCTTTGCATGCGTGGCAGCGAAAAGCATCCCCGGAACAGCGTAAATTTCTTCAACACCTTGCTGCATAAGGCTATTTAACCCCATGTGGATATTAGGCGCTGAAAATTCCAAAAAGCCATATTCAACAGGCAAATTAGGAAAACGTTTTTTCAAGCCAGCTGCAACCAAACCAAACTCTCTTTCTGCATCTTTATCGCGGCTTCCATGACCACAAATCATAATGCCTTTTTTCACGTTTTCTTTACTCATTGTATTTTTCTCTTATTTTTTACTTCTGTAGGACGTATTTTATCGTGTAAATTTTGTCGCATCACTCTTTAAGAATGAGTCACCCATTCTTTTTTTTGATCTATGTCTAACAATAGCTGTTGTAATTCGCCTTGACGACTTTCACTGTCTTGCCACATTCCACGCTGACCTGCCTCTAGTAAGCGCTCCGCCATTTCTTCTAATGCATGGAGGTTATTTTTTTCTAAAAACGCTCGATTTTGTTCATCAAAAATCAATCGATCGCAGACGTTTTCATATTGATAATCTGCAACCAAATCCGTTGTCGCGTCATAAGCAAACAAATAATCAACCGTTGCGGCCATTTCAAACGCGCCTTTGTAGCCATGTTCTTGCATAGAGTCAATCCATTTAGGATTAAGAACACGAGTCCGTATCACCCTGTTTAATTCTTCTTTTAATGTACGTACTTTAGGAACAGATGGATTAGAGTGATCATTATGAAATACCTCTGGTGCCTCCCCTTTCAAAACAGTAACGACATTCGTCATTCCCCCTTGAAATTGGTAGTAGTCATCCGAGTCTAAAATATCATGCTCTCTATTGTCTTGGTTTTGCATAACAAGTTCCATTTTAGACAATCTATCTGAAAAAGCGTCTCTGGCGACAACACCATCATCCGATTTTCCATCGTACGCATAACCGCCCCAGTTAAGATAGGCCTCGGCTAAATCCTCTCGGGTGTCCCAACAACGCTCGTCAATTAAGCCTTGCAGGCCCGCACCATAGGCACCAGGCTTACTACCAAAGACTCGATAACTGGATAATCTCTTTGCATCGTCATCGGTCATTCCCTGAGACATTAATTCTTGTTGTCGCTCAATAATATGTTGCTGAATAACATTGCCTTTCCCCGGTTCTGTGTAATTAGCAATGGCTTGCACTGCGGCATCAAACAAGCGCATCACATTAGGAAACGCATCCCGGAAAAAGCCTGACACTCTTAATGTCACATCCACCCTTGGACGGCCTAATTGCATACAAGACACCACTTCAAAATCTGACACCCTATTGGAACCTGTTGCCCACAAAGGGCGTACACCCATTAAGGCAAGCGCTTGCGCAATGTCATCGCCTCCCGTTCTCATGGTCGCTGTTCCCCACACCGACAAGCCGATTTCAGTAGGGTAATCACCATGCTCTTGCAGGTATCGTTCTAACAAGGCTTGAGCCGATTTTTGCCCCAATGCCCAAGCGGCAGGAGAAGGAATCGCACGGTTATCAACAGAAAAAAAATTTCGCCCTGTTGGTAAGGTATCTAAACGACCACGTGTTGGCGCACCACTTGGACCGGGAACAATAAATCCCCCCCCCAAGCCCGTTAATAATGCGTTTAACTCATCAACCGCACTTTTCTCTAACGACGGCATTAGACGGTGTTTTGCGTGATCTAACAGCACTTTTGTTAAAGGTAACTCATCAAAGCAGCCATCACTTACTTGCTGATTAATAAGATAATCCAAACACAGTTTTTCAGCGAACCACTCCAGCCTTTCTTTTGTATCCGCTTCAGTACGCCATAAAACATCGCTAAGACTTTGCAAACATTCTGGCTTCTCACCTAACCAAGGTGACGCTAACGACATCATGGGATCAAAGCGCTGTCCATTATTTTGTAGCCCTAAATCTTCGACCAAACTATGAAGAATGCCCTGACTTTCTGGCGTATTCCCACGAGGCAGACGCAATAGAGCAACTAATGTGTCCGCAAGCTTTTCTGATTTGGGCAAACGACCAAGAATATGCAATCCATGGCGAATTTGCGCTTCTTTAATTTCACACAAATACGTATCCAAACTTTCTAAGACCGCACTTTCATCTGCGTCTTTTTCCAAGGCGATTTCTTCTAATAAATGTGTGCTTTCAACTAAGTTCAGTATTTGTTCTTTTAACCACGCTTCCCGTCGGACATCCATTCCCATAGCTTGATAATATTCATCCACGAGGCCCTCTAATTCTAATAGCTCACCGTAAGTCTCGGCACGCGTCATCGGCGGCATCAAATGATCAATGATTACCGCTTGAGTTCGACGTTTTGCTTGCGCCCCTTCTCCGGGATCATTCACGATAAATGGGTAAAAATGAGGCATTGGCCCTAAAGCAATATCGGGCCAGCATTGATCAGATAACGCCGTACCCTTCCCCGGAAGCCATTCTAAATTGCCATGTTTACCAACATGAATCACAGCGTCTATTTTATAAACATGGCGTAACCAAAAGTAATAGGCCAAGTAACTGTGTGGAGGAACCAAATCAGGATCATGATAATTGGCAGACAAATCGAGATTGAAACCACGAGCAGGTTGAATGCCAATAAAGGTTTTCCCTAGCCGGATGCCCGCTAACATCATTCTGGCTTCATCATTCTGAACTCGACATTTATGATCGTCTTCAGGTGGCCCCCAACGGTCTAACACAGCCGATTTAGACTCAGCAGGCAGAGCATTGAAATGCCGTTTATAGTCTTCCAAAGACAAACTTTGCCAACAGCCTCGCTCATGTAACGTATTTGGATTATTGGTAATCGCACCCAATAATTCTTCTATTAGCTGATTTCCCGTTTCGGGGATGTCCTCTATAGGGTATCCGGCTTCTTTCATCGCCAACAAAATATTCACCGTGGACATCGGTGTATCCAGCCCCACCCCATTACCAATACGTCCATCTTTTGTAGGATAATTCGCCAGAATCAAGGCGATGCGTTTTTCTGAGTTTGGCTTTTCACTTAATCGACTATACGCTTTTGCAAGTTCAGCAACAAAGTGCGCTCTTTCATGATGCACACTATAGCGAACCAGATCGATTTGACCTTGTTCATGGTAGGATGCGTGTTGCTTAAAACTGACCGATCGGGTAATAATTCGACCATCCATTTCAGGTAAAACAACCTGCATAGCAATGTCTCGGTTACGCAATCCTTTGGATTGACCTTGCCAGTCTTCTTGAGTACTGCCCGATAAGATCAGCTGTAACACGGGGATAGAACGATCAAATGATGACTGAAAATCCGTTGGCTCTGACGCAAGATCAGGGATGCCAACACGATTACTGGCAAAGCCGGTTGCATTTAAAATCACCTTTGCCGACAGGCTGTCTATCACCCCATTTACCATAGACAAGGAAACATCGTCTTTTAATGAACGAATGGCCAACGCAATGACCTTTAATCCTTGTTGAGCAAATATCTCCAACAAGTCATTAAACATCTGTGTATTACCACTTTGAACGTGGCTTCGATAAAACAACAACACACCATCAACAGTATTTGACTGATTCTCTCTACGCCATTCTTGAATACTGATTGCTTTTGATTGGTGATAAACAAAACACGCTGGCAACGCTATCGGTGGACGAAAGCGATAGCCTGTTTCTTGAAAACTGACCTCTTGAAAACTGCTTTCTTGAAGACTAACTTGCTCTACTCGGCTAATAGACGCGAGTTGATGCATTAAAAACAGCAATAAGTGACGTGAATTCTCCGCACCACCTTCACGTAAATAACGCCACACATCTTTAAAAACATCCGCGTCCACAGTAGACGCTTGCACAAGGTCATTATCTTGAGCATCGTCCCCTGGAACCAAAATCAATTTCCGATTTGGTTTCGCCTTTGACCATTCAACCAGTCGCTCAAAGCCATATGGCCAATAGTGCTGACCGCCCAGTAGCGACACCACAATCAATGAAGCATGATCCAGCACCTTATGTTCATACAAATCGTAAGCCGCCGGCTTTAATAGCTGCATCCAGTTCGCTAAGCGAATACTTGACAAAATATCGTTTAAATCAGGATTTTGACCCAATTCATCCATTGCTAATGCGCAGGCATTTAACACACTGTCAGACGCGGCTAGTAGAACGATGTCGCCAGGGGTTTGTCCAAGGTCAATGATGCCTTCGTCATCAACAAAACCACCAGGCTGTGCGGCCAATAAATGCATCGAATAAAACCTTAACCGACTGTCGCTGTAGATAATGCTGTTTCAATATCGGCCTTATTTAAGCCTTTACCAATAAACACCAACTGCGTTTGGCGTGTCTCCTCTGGTGCCCATAGACGGTCAAAATGGCGCTCTAAACGCTCACCCACCACCTGAAAAACTTGACGCATAGGTTTACTGGAAACCGCTGCAAACCCTTTTACTCGATAGATGTTATTTTCCGTCACGAGTTGATTGAGAACTGTCTGCAAGGCATCGGAATCCACTTCACCTAAAGATAACACAAAAGAGTCAAAATGATCGTGTGCGTGGTCATGCTCTTCACCATGCGCATGATGGTGATCGTGGTGATTATGGATATGGTTAATGTGTGTTTCTGTTGCCGATTCCATTCCTAATAACATGTCTAAAGGCGCGATACCATGATCAACATAAGCTGTTTTGACTTTCGCTGGCACTCTATGAGCCACAACCTTCTCAACGTTTAATTTTTCTGCTTCCGTCAATAAATCATTCTTACTCACGATCACAAGGTCAGCAGCACTTAATTGATCGTCCAATAATTCCTGTAAACTTGGGTCGTGATCTAAACTTTCATCTGCTAAACGCTGAGCTTGTACTTTGCCTGCATCATGAGCAAAACGACCTGCCGCAACCGCAGGGCCATCCACAACCGTAATAACCGCATCAACCGTGCAATACTCTTTAATACCTGGCCAGTTAAAAGCTTGCACCAAGGGCTTAGGTAAAGCCAAGCCACTGGTCTCAATCAAAATATGGTCAATGTCATCACGACGGGCAACCAATTGCTCCATAACAGGTAAAAACTCTTCTTCCACTGTGCAGCAGATACAGCCATTCGCCAGCTCATAGAAACCTTCTTCCGAACGAGTCTCACTGCCATCTTCACAATCTAACGGGCAAGAACGTAATAATTCGGAATCAATGTCCAACTCGCCAAATTCATTCACTATAACAGCAATGCGCTTTCCAGCGGCTTGTTTTAGTACATTCGATAATAGCGTGGTTTTACCGCTGCCAAGAAAGCCAGTAACAATCGTTGTCGGTATTTTATTTAGTTGCATGGTATTTACTCTTAATTAGATTCGTCTGCGCTTATTACGCTTGCTTTTTGTGTTTCACTTTACGATAAATGTGCGCTTGGTCTTTGTCGTACAAATAGGACTCATCAAAATCCTCAGTATCCAATACATGCCCAACAAGAATTAAACTCGTTCGAGTAAATTTTTTCTCTCGAACCTTTTGAACAATGTCAGATAAGGTACCAGTCACATAATCTTGATCTGGCCAACTGGTACGATAGCAAACCGCAACGGGGCATTCTGCACCATAATGAGGGATAAGTTCGTCTACAATTTTGTGAATCCGCGTTACACCTAAATGGATCGCCAATGTCGCGCCACTTTGTGCCAACGCAGGCAAACGCTCTCTTTCAGGAAAAGGTGTTTTACCTTCATAACGTGTCATAATGACCGTTTGTGACACACCTGAAAGCGTTAATTCTTTTTTCAATATCGCGGCCGACGCAGCCACTGCACTCACACCGGGAATGATTTCATAGTCAATGCCCAATTGATCCAAGCGACGCATTTGTTCGCCTGTTGCGCCATATAAAGAAGGGTCACCTGAATGCAAACGCGCCACGTTTTTATTGTCTTTAAACGCTTGCTCTATTACGGCTGTTGTTTCATCAAGATTCATCTGCGCCGTATCCATGATACGTTCAGCGGACTCCTCAACACCTTCGACCACGTCGCGGGGAATCAACGAACCTGCATACAAGACTACAGGGCAAATAGACAATGTTTTTACGGCCTTAACTGTCATTAAATCTGGATCACCCGGCCCAGCGCCGATAAAAAATACTTTCATTTTTCTCTTTCTCACCGCTTTCAAAAGCGGCCTTGGTTTTAGTAAATTGTTTACAGTTTCTTTGAATACCCACGAGGTGTATAGATCCAGTGCTTACTGCTATTCACAATATGACGCGATTCACTGTTGCCAACACTGACCATAGTAAACATATCCACTTGCCTCGCATCCAATTCGCCCAAAGTAGTAAAGGTAATGTCTTCTTCAGGACGAGTAAGCTGACGGCCAATCATTACTGGCGTAGAGGCAGGGCGATATTGCAACAATACATCACGAGCATGATTTAGTTGCCAGTCTCTTTTACGTGAAACAGGATTGTAAAATGACACAACAAAATCCCCCTCGCCCGCGGCATGAATGCGTTTATCAATGGTTTCCCAAGGCGTTAATAAATCCGATAAGGAAATGGTACAAAAATCATGCCCTAACATGGCCCCGACTCGGCTGGCTCCAGCTTGCATTGCTGAAATACCGGGAACCACTTCAATATCCACATTCAACCATTCAGGGTGAGATTCGTTACCTTGCAACTGCTGATCGAGCAATTCAAACACCAAGGTCGCCATGGCATAAATACCAATGTCACCACTGGAAATAAGTGCCGTTGTTTTACCTGACGCAGCCAAGTTCAACGCCAAACGAGCACGACCAATTTCTTCACCTAACGGTAAATCATGATGTTGTTTACCATCACAAATTTCACCTAATAAATCCAAATAATAACCATAAGCCACCATATCAGAACTGGCTTTTAATGCCGACAACGCCTTCGGTGTAACCAGATCCAAATCACCTGGTCCCATGCCAATAACAAACAATTTACTCATAAAAGGAGGGATTCCAAAATAGTATGGTCTTCATTGTACCTAGCCTTCTCTATTTCACTACTGAAAAGCATTAACAACGACATGAGAAGACTTCAGGTTCACGATAAGAAAGAGGTTAACCGATATTAAACATGCGACGTTTTAGATCATAATAAGCGTCTGTCTGCTTATCTTCGTCATTACATAGGCCTAGCATGTCTTCAATAAAATGCGTCATCGCTCTTTGCTCTATCCGTTGAATACCATGTTGTTGATACATGGGTAATACGTCGTATTTTGACGCGGCACCAAAATCTCCAAATAAAATCCGACCATCCGGATCAATCAAAACATTGTGCGCATAAAGATCCCCATGAGAAATACGCTTGGCTTTTAAATGCGCCATCACGCTGTCCATTTGAGCAATGATATTTTGGATTTCAGCAATAGAAAAACGCTGATCTTGAGTAAAGGTATCACGGCTGCAGGTTTCAAAAGTAGGTGGTTGCCCTAGATTTCTGAACGTTTCAGGAATCAATTCCATAATCAATGAAGACTGATTTTCTTCCGCTATTTTTGCCAACGGTTTTACGATATTTTGATGGTGCCCTACAGATAAGCATGCATCCAATTCATCTTGCGGGTACCCATCGCTCGTCACTTGCCCCCTAAACACTTTGACTGCAACGTCATCATGCGTAGTTATTAAATTATTTTCTTCAGTAGCCTTCCAAGCAGCACGAAAAATAACACCTGAAGCCCCTTTTCCAAGCACGTCTCCCCACTCTAGCTGATCACTAGAAATCGTTTGAACGTCAGCATGTTCGTCTCTTTCTTCGCAAAAAGGGTTACCAGAAAAAGCCAACCACGCCAAACGAGGCAAGCTTAATAACAAATACGGAAAGTCTGTCAGTTGATTGGCAGATATCCTCAATAGGGCTAAGCTTTTACAGCGAGCAATGGATTCAGGTAACTGAGTTAAGCGGTTACCCGTCAACATTAACTTCTCTAATCGGTACAATTCGCCCAATTTCTCAGGCAATTTTGTAATTTGATTGTCGGTCAATATCAACCAGCGAAGGTTTTCTGATAATGAATTTTCTGACACCTCAGTAATTTGATTGTGTTTAAAACCAACCATCTCTAAAGAATCACACACCCCCAACCCTTCGGGTAAATGCGTAAATCGATTATTGGAACAAAATAAAATACGCAGCTTGGTCAAACGTGAAAGATCAGCAGGCAAATCTGTTAAAAGATTATTGGATAAATCCAGTACCTCTAACGTTTCTGCTAATGAGAAAATTTCTCGAGGAAAGTCAGTCAATTTTTCCGATAGCGTTAAGTGAGTTAAGCCTGTCAACTCACCGTTTCGTAATTGCTCTACCGTATGGGGTTGGTCTAAATTGTCCAAAAGTCATGTCCACCTAAAATCAAATGGACGCTATTATGCCTGAATCAAGAAGCGTTTTAACTCATCATGGGAAGAAACTTCAAAGGTTGCAGAAAAGTTTTCGGTATTACTCAAGGAGTGAGGGTTATACCAACAGGTATCGATGCCCGCATTCAAACCACCTAACACGTCCGATGTTAAGGTATCACCAACCATAAGAATTTTGTCCTTCGCGGGGTGACCCATTTTTTCAAACGCAAATTCAAAGATGCCCTTATTCGGTTTGGCTACACCAACCTGTTCAGAAATAGCTAAAAACTCAAAGGTATGCTGCAATCCATTACGCTCCAAGCGGCTCTGTTGTAAATCCGTAAATCCATTAGTGATAATAGCCAGTTTAGCCTGACCTTGGAGGGCGTTCAGCAAATCCAGTACACCATCCAGCGGAGTACAAACCTGTGTCATTGCCTTCAAAAACGCCGCATTTAATGTCATTTCGCTGACATTTAATCGCTTTGCCCATTCTGAAAAACGACGATTTTTTAAAGTTTCTGCGTCTATTTCATCATTTTGATACTGCACCCAAAGGGGCTTATTCAGCGCTTGATACTCATCGTAATCTGCTGCTGAAAAATCCACATCAAATTCAATAAACGCCGTTCTTAACCCTTCAAATGCATTGAAATGAAACAGGGTTTCATCCGCATCAAACATTATCCAATCGTACTGCATGCCTGTTCCTGCTAATTGTTAACATCTGGCTTATTTTGCCACGTATAACTTACAGCAACATCAACTAATTTAAAGCGTTTTCTTCACTTCTTAATGTCAGCACTTCATAACCATCTTGAGTAACTAAAACCGTATGTTCCCATTGTGCTGACAGCTTTTTATCTTTCGTCACAACCGTCCAATTATCTTTTTTCAATTTCGTTTTTGCACTGCCCTGATTAACCATAGGCTCAATGGTAAATGTCATTCCTACTTCTAAAACCACACCCGTATTCGGTCTTCCATAATGCAACACTTGGGGCTCTTCATGCATTTCTCTGCCAATGCTATGGCCACAATATTCACGAACGATACTAAAACCCGCCGATTCAACCTGTTTCTGAATGGCATGCCCTACATAAGCTCAAGAGCCAATTGGGAAGAGCTTGATAAGGTATTGCCTCAATATGATGCCTTTGAATCCTCTCGTGAATCAAAATAATATACTTAAGCACATTTTTATACAGAGCCATAGCAGGAGAGACAATGAGTAACATCATAAATAAAGACCGTATAGTCATTCAAGAAGACGATGAAAACATCGTACATTTTATTGAAAGCAAACTGCTTGAATCATTACACGAAGCACTTCCACAATCCCTCAATACTGGCTTCGTTTTGTCGGCAAGAGATAACACCGAAGAAAGTAAAATACTTGGTGGAATTACCGCAAGTACGTCATACAGCTGGCTATTAATAAAAATCCTGTGGGTCGATATAACTGAAAGAAACTCAGGAATAGGTCGATCGTTAATGAAAGAAGCGGAACAAAAAGGCAAAGCGTTAGGCTGTCATTCAGCGTGGCTAGATACCTCCAACCCGGACGCCATGAATTTTTACTTAACGCTTGGGTACAAGGTATTCGGAGAATTATCCAACGATGACAATCAAAATCCACCCACCCATAAAAGATGGTTTATGAAAAAAACACTGTGAGTTGATGACTAATGGCCATGATTAATCGATAGATAACACAAAAACATCAAGCCCTTATTTATTCTCTTTGTCGATAAGCGTCATAGTAGTCTTCCATATAACGCTCCCACACAGGTGGAGAACCTATGACTTCCTGTACAACCTCTATATAACCTATACAAAAGAATCATACGCACTACGGCCTAATTTTACTTCAATATCAAATACATATAGTACCAACAGCAAATGCATTTTTTTGAAAATGTGCCATTCTACCACTCTACTATTTTATTAGATAAATAGTATTTGATCATTACTCACTCAAGTGCTAGCGTTCCTTTAAAATTGTATTCACAAGCAGATCAACAATAAATAAAGAGACACCAATTTATTCTATAAATATGGAGATCACAGTATGAAAGCCGTTTCACCTTATAAAACATCGCTGGATTCAGGAAATGCCTATTGGATGGCGACACTTGCAAGTGAAGTCTATTTATCCATTTCCGAGGGAAATAAAAAGCCCGATGAAATCGGAATATTACGTAATTTAAAAGCAAAAGATGAGCAATTTATATCTGTTTTCAGCGCAGATAAAAACAGCGCTCAAGCGGCCTTAATCGAACACGAGAACTATTTAAGTTTCGCATTTAGAGGCACCGATGAAATTGCGGATTGGATTGACAACATCAATGCATTTTCCACTCAAGCTCTATTTGGCTCTTTCCATCGAGGCTTTTGGAACGCCTTAATGGATGTCTGGGCCGTTTTATACGATCGTTGTAACATGCTTCAGCAACAGAAAAAAAGACCTGTTTTCTTTACTGGACACAGCTTAGGTGGTGCCATGGCAACCATTGCCGCAGCCCACTTTATCCAGCAAGACAAACCTTTTAGCAGTGTTTATACATTTGGACAGCCTCGTGCGCTTACCCGAGAGACAGCACAGCTTTTCAATATGGAATGTCAATCTCGTTTTTTCCGTTTTCATAACAATAATGACCTTGTTACCAGAGTACCCGCTCGTCTAATGGGATACAGCCATGTTGGTAGCTATCTGTATATATCAGAAGAAAAAGCCATCCATCGCGAGCCCGGATTCTGGTTCCGCTTTATTGACTACGTTGATGGTGCCGTCAGCGCAGCCAGTGAAGAAGGCATCGATGGAATAGAAGATCACGGAATGGAACATTACTTACATGCGGTTAAACAATGGGATTTAGCTGCTTGAAATAAAAAGTGTCGCACTTCGAACTTGAATTCAGGAGTAAACAAAGGGATTATTGCAATTTACACTTACCTTAATGCAGAAGATAGTGAACAATCAGATCTTCTCTAGCCATTTATACATAAGGTAAAACTAGAGGTTTTAAACAAATCATGTCGTTATTGAAAGTGATCGTTGGCTCAACGAATCCAGTTAAAATTAGTGCAGTACAAACAGCCATGGCGCGTCTTCATCCGCAACTTGAAATCGATTGTCGAGGAATAAAAGCACCGTCTGGCGTGCCTATCCAACCAATAACATCAAAAGACACACGTGAAGGCGCTCTCAACAGAGCCAAGTATTGTAAAAATCAATTCAATTCAGAAGATGAAATAGATTACTTTATTGCCTTTGAAGGCGGTGTCGATATTTTTGAAGATGGGCCAGCGACCTTTGCCTATGTTGCCGTTCTCTCATCAAACCAACAAAGCATTGGATGCAGCGCTCGATTGCCCCTTCCTTTGGCGATTTATAATGACCTTATTGAAGGCACAGAACTTGGAGATGTGATAGATAGACGATTCCATACCCACAATATAAAACAACAAGGCGGAGCAATTGGCTTATTAACCAATCACGGCGCAACACGTGTGAGTACTTATACCGAAGCCCTCATTCTGACAATGGCCCCGTTTCTTCATCCAGAACAATATTAATTTTGAGTGCAAAAGCAGTAAGAAAAAGCCACATAAAAAGCGAAGAACGAAACAGTCCAATCACATATCAATTCATTAAACACTATTGGAATACAGATCTAACCATTCAGTTAGTAGGAGTAAACCCATAAAATTAACAACCTTAATCTCAGCCGCTTTTATCAGTGTCTTTTTCGGTATCAGTACGCTATTTGCACAGCCTGTAAGTACAGGCTTTTGGGGTAATACCGCCATTGGTGGTCATGACGCTACAGCTTATTATAAAACTAATAATATAGGCCGTACTCCAACAGAAAAAGGACAATCACTCTATACCGTTTTATGGAAAGGTGCTGAATGGCATTTTGCAAGCCAAGCGTCTGCTGACAAATTTTTAGCCTCACCAGAAGCCTATGTTCCTAAATACAATGGCCACTGTGCCAATGCTCTTAGTTTGGGAGAAGGACTAATCAGTACAAATGGAAAAGTATGGGAATTTTTTGGTGATGAGCTTCATCTATTTTTCGCAGAACGAGGGCGCCAACGCTGGTTAAAGGGTGATTGGAAATCGTTTCAAAAAGAAGCGAACTTAGCATGGTCTCAAGAAATAAATTCAGCGATAAACTAATCGAGCAAAAAACACTTATCGACTCAATCAAATCGTCGCTCTGCTCCTCTTAGTATTATCGACATAAAGGTAAAGCGGCACTGTTTTGTTCTATTATCTCGAACAAAGCCAAACCATTAATCTTGACTAAATAACCATTCTCTTTTTATTTTTCATTTTTTAGGCCTATTTCTTGCTTTTCAATCAAATTGAATTGTGTTTTGATCAAATGACAAAAAACGAAAGAGGAAGAGCAAAATGGCATTACCTTTTAAAAAGCTAGTCATCAGCATCGGGTTTTCCAGTCTGATGATGGGCTTATCTTCAACCGCACTGTCTTCTGCGCAAAACGCAGACGCAGTGGCCCCAGAAGCAGCCAGCGGTGTTATCCAAAAAGAGTTAGTTGAATCCAATAAATTCATGGTTGCAGCAGCCAACCCAATCGCAACTCAAGCAGGATATGACGTATTAAAAGCAGGCGGCTCAGCCATCGATGCTCTAGTGGCAGTTCAAATGATGTTAGGCTTGGTTGAACCTCAATCTTCTGGCATTGGCGGCGGCGCGTTTGTGGTTTATTACGACGCAAAAACCAAGAAATTAACCACGTTTGATGGCCGTGAAACGGCTCCTTTAGAAGCAACGCCTGAATTATTTCAAGACGGAACAGGCAAAACACTAAAATTCTATGACGCTGTTGTTGGTGGTCGCTCCGTTGGTACACCGGGTACTGTCAAATTAATGGGCGATTTACACGAAAAATTTGGTCGTTTGTCTTGGCATCATTTGCTACAACCAGCAATGGACACAGCTAAAAATGGTTTTGCTGTTTCCGCCCGTCTTTCAAGTTCTATTGATGGCAGTAAAAAACGCCTAATGCGTTATCCAGAAACAAGCGCTTACTTCTTAGATGACGAAGGTAATGCCCTTCAAGAAGGCACTATTCTAAAAAATAAAGCCTATGCAGAAACCATGGCCACATTAGCCACACAAGGTGCCAATGCGTTTTATACAGGCTATATAGCAGACGATATTGTTAAAAAAGTTCGCGGCATCAGTGATAATCCAGGGGTGCTGTCAAAAACCGATTTTACAAATTACACAGTTAAAGAGAGAGCACCAACTTGCTTACCTTATAAACAGTTTGATATTTGCGGTATGGGGCCTCCAAGTTCAGGCGCTCTCACCGTAGGACAAATTTTAGGCATTACCAGCCACTTTGACTTAGCAGGTATGGGGCCAGAGTCTGCTGAAGCATGGCAGATAATCGGTGACGCGTCTCGTCTTGCCTTTGCCGATCGTGGGCGCTACATGGCAGATACAGACTTTGTTCCTATGCCAGACGGCTTACTTGATGCCACTTATCTAGAAAGCCGAGCAAAACTCATTACCCCAGGAACGGCTTTAGAAAAAGTTGAAGCAGGTGAACCTCAATGGAGCATGCCGATCGCTATGGCAGACGACATTTCAATTGAGCTTCCTTCTACTAGCCACATCTCCATTGTAGACGGCGAAGGCAACTCGGTTTCTGTCACTACTACGATTGAGAACGGTTTTGGCTCTAATGTCATGAGTAATGGCTTCTTACTGAACAACGAGTTGACAGACTTCTCCTTTGCAAGTCATAAGGACGGGTACCCAATTGCCAACCGTTTAGAGCCGGGTAAACGCCCTCGCTCATCCATGTCACCAACCATTGTTATGAAAGACGACCAGCCTTATTTGGTTGTAGGTTCTCCGGGTGGTTCTCGTATTATTGGCTATGTTTCTAAAACCATTATTGCGCACATGGAATGGGGCATGGACATCCAATCTGCGATCAGCTTACCAAATATGTTAAATCGTTTTGGTACCTATGATTTGGAAAAAGGCACGTCTGCCGAATCTTTTGAAGCACCGCTAACGGCAATGGGGTTCAAAGTAAACGTACGTGATTTAAACTCTGGAATTCAAGGTATTTTAGTGCAAGAAGGCAAACTCTTAGGAGGTGCAGACCCTCGTCGTGAAGGCATTGTACTAGGTGACTAATTCGACTTAAATACAATTAATCTCAACTAGAGGCCCGCGTTTATTCATAATGAACGCGGGCTTTTTGTTTTCTTGAATTCAAGTCCGCTTTAGCAATAACACGTTGAACTTATCCATTAATCATCTGTCTCACCATATAGACACAAACAATGCCAACTCATATTCATATCACATAATATATAAATATCCGAATGCGTTATTTGTGTAACCTATGTAAGAAAACCGTCAAGAAAATTCAGGAAGTTGAATTAATTAATTAAATTAAGCTCATCTTGATTACAGCGGTTTTTTTTTATTTAGACTAACAGGCATCAAGTTTTACAATTACACAGAATTACAATAATTATTTGGTACGGTATGAGCGTTATTAATCACTATAAAAACACCAATACTCAGTTTGGGTGGGTAACTATTGTCATTCATTGGTTACTTGTCTTGCCTATTATTGGTCTTTTTTTCTTAGGCGATTATATGATGGATCTCTCTTATTACGATTCGTTTTATACACTTGGCCCTAAGATTCATGAAGCTGTCGGTATTCTTGTTTTATTCATTATGCTTTTTCGTGTTGTTTGGAGAGTCCGTAATGTTTCTCCAACTCCGCCAAAGACAAACTCACAATTTGTTAATATTGCCAGTAAACTAGCCCATCTCGGTATGTATGCCATTCTCTTTTTAATTTTAATTACAGGATTATTAATTTCATTTGCGGGCGGCCAAGGGCTAGAAATTTTTGATTGGTTTATCATCCCTGGTCCTAATGAGTTTTTTGAAAACCAAGCAACTCTTGCTGGTAATGTTCACCGTTTAGCGGCTTTAGGTCTCATGGCATTAATTGCTTTGCATACATTAGCCGCACTAAAGCACCACTTCATTGATAAAGACACCACTCTCACTAACATGTTAGGAATCAAGGAAAAATAATGAAAACTTTAATTAAAAGCACGTTATTAGCCGCCGTTATTGCTAGCAGCACCTTCGTAGGCGCCGCTACTTATAACATCGATGACTCTAAAGCAGGCGCACACTCACAAATTGATGTGCAAGTATCACACCTTGGTATTAGCTGGGTAAAAGGTCGCTTTGATGATTTTTCTGGTACTTTTGAATACGATAAAGACCGACCAAATGACTCAAGCATCAATGTGACAATCGATACCACAAGCTTTGATTCGAATCACGCAAAACGTGATAAACATATCATGAGCTCTGATTTCTTAGATGTAGATAAATACCCTCAAGCGTCATTTAAAAGCACAATGATCAAAAGTATGGGTGATGGCAAAGTTACTGTAACAGGTGACTTAAACCTACATGGTGTAAGTAAATCCATTACGTTTGATGCAAACTTAATTGGCGAAGGGAATTCTCCTTGGGGCGATTACCGCGCAGGGTTTGAAGGCAGCACGGACCTTAAATTTGCTGACTTCAATATCGACGGTTCAAAAATTGGTGCGACCCACTTCACTGTAAATATGTTTTTTGAAGGTATTACAAAATAGTACATACCGTGTTTAAGTAGACTGCATTTTAAAATTAACTGTATTGTCCAAATCTGAATTCAGATTCGAAGTGTGGCATAGTTAGTTTTCTAGTAAAAACCTAATACACTAAAACCTGCTGGCTAAAAAAGGTCTGTGTATTAGGTTTTTTCTTGCTGAAATTTATTACTCATCGTTTCTTCTTTCACTCGTTTAAGCGTCGCATTAAACTATTTAAAAGCACTCGCTCTCTGACCCCATTCTGACCTTATCCATCTGACCACATAAAGAAAGACAAAGTAAAACGAATTGAGAACCGTCCATTGTGTGACAAACGTCTTTTCGAGCTTTATCATTATTGGCCTATCCATCAGTATGTTTATAAAACTAATTGAACCGTTTACGTCTTAGCCATAAACGCCGCCGCTAATGCTAAGAAACATGGCATGGTATCTATGCTATATTGATAAAAATCAGTGCTCATAAGAAAAGAATTTTCTATGCAATGATCTCATTTAACCAAAATCACTAGGTTATGATTTATGATAAGTAGAATTCTCCATCAATACTTACACATTGATACCTCTCATCCAGAATACCGTCACATTGCAATCCTACTTACCTCTATCTTAGTGGTTGCTTTTGGCATGGTTTGCTTTTTAGCACTCAATATTTATCGGATGAAAAATCCAAACATTATTGTCGCTCATTCAATCAGCTTGACCATTTGTTGTATTAGCTTGTATTTAATTCTTAAGAAGCAACAAATTTTTACAGCATCCATGCTTTTTCTTTTAATGATTACAGGGCTGTGTAGCATTGTCATGGTTATGATTGGTAATCAATCCTACGCACTGTCGATTGCTCTGGTTATTCCTGTTATTAGTATTTTTCTATTAAGTTTTAAGTGGGGGGTAATTTATAGCACTCTGTACTTTATGGCGTTTGCTTGGCTCTGTACTAGCCACTTAGGAATATGGCAACCTGCCACCTTTACCAAAATCAGCATTATGCAACTCACTTCCATCTACGTTATTTTGTTTGCTATGGCCTGTGCTTATGAATTCAGCCGAATAGAGTCTCAAAAGCGCTTAAAAGAAACCAATGAGAAGCTCAAAGATCTCGCCTTTACCGATATGTTAACGGGGCTAAAAAATAGAAGGCATCTTGAAAATATCTTACTAAGCTCAACCGATGAGCAGTTTTTTGCCATGATTGACATTGACGACTTTAAAAAAATAAATGACCTACACGGGCACGATGAAGGAGACAGAGTACTCCATCGCCTAGCGCAAATTATGAACCAATCTTTAGGTGAATCAAGTGACGTGGTTCGATGGGGAGGTGAAGAGTTTGCCATACTGTTTCATGGAGATTCTCAAGAAGATTTCATCAATGAAATAGCCACTATGCAGGAAGAGATTGCCCACTATGATTTTGGGTTGAACCGCCCTGTTACATTGAGTATTGGTGCGGGGATATTCTATCCGATAAAGCATAAAGCGTCGTTGCTTGCTATTGATAATGCACTGTACCAAGCCAAGGATTCAGGTAAAAATTGTTTAAAGTTCTCTTTTGAGCAATTAGATCAATCGCCTTTTACTTTCCACTCTCATTCTCAAACACATTCACGGTCTCACACACCCTAACGACAAAAAAAGCGACTAGAGAAAGAGGCAAAAGAAAAGCAACAAGAAGACAGCTTCTTCTTGTTGCTATAACTCTCAATCAATCCAGAGTCTATTCATTTAATAACGATCAACCTAACACTATCAGCTAATGATTAAGCCGCCTGCTCTTTCTTCTCGGGTGCAGATGAACGAATCAAGTGGTCAAAAGCGGCCAACGAGGCGGTTGCGCCTGCTCCCATAGCAATAATAATTTGCTTATACGGTACGGTTGTTGCGTCCCCAGCGGCAAATACACCGCTTACAGATGTCTCACCGCGTGCATCAATTTCAATTTCACCACGTTCACTCAACGCCACATCGCCTTTCAAGAAGTCCGTATTTGGCAATAAGCCTATTTGAACGAAAATTCCCGCTAGTTCGACCTGATGATGCTCACCCGAAACGCGATCTTGGTACCTCATGCCTGTTACGCGATTTCCATCTCCAAGCACTTCGGTTGTCATGGCATTTTTAATAATCGTTACGTTACTTAACGAATTTGCTTTACGAATCAGCACCTCATCCGCTCTTAACGTATCAGCAAATTCAAAAACCGTCACATGCTCAACCAAACCTGCTAGATCAATCGCCGCTTCAATACCTGAATTTCCCCCGCCAATAACCGAGACTTTTTTACCTTTGAATAGCGGGCCATCACAATGTGGGCAGTATGCCACACCACGTCCACGATATTCTTGCTCTCCCGGTACGTTCATTTCTCTCCAACGAGCGCCCGTTGCAACAATCACCGTACGGCTCTTCAATGTCGCACCGCTGGCTAGCTCGACTTCAATCAAACCACTGCTTGATTGATCCGCTGGTATAATTTTTTGCGCACGCTGGTTTTTTACCAAATCCACATCGTAATCAAGAACATGTTGTTCCAAATTCGCCACCAGTTTAGGGCCTTCTGTTGCTTTAACAGAAATAAAGTTTTCAATCGCCATGGTGTCGCTCACCTGCCCACCAAAACGCTCTGCCACCACCCCCGTACGAATGCCTTTTCGAGCAGAATAAATGGCCGATGCGGCACCTGCTGGGCCACCACCAACAACCAGCACATCGTAAGCGTCTTTTTCTGACAGACTCGCAGCTTGTTTTTCACTGGCCCCCGCATCCACTTTATTCACAAGATCGTCCAAACTCATACGCCCCTGACCCAGTAACTCACCATTTAGGTATACCGCAGGTACGGCTAATATATTGCGAGCTTCTACTTCTTCTTGAAATAACGCACCGTCAATCATAGTGTGTTGAATTTTCGGGTTCAGAATCGACATCAGGTTCAATGCTTGAACCACTTCTGGGCAATTCTGACAAGATAGCGAAATGTAGGTTTCAAAAACACACTCTTGATCAAGCTCTTGAATTTGCTCCAAAATAGCCTGCTCTTCTTTTGCAGGGTGTCCACCAGACTGCAACAACGCCAAAATTAAAGAGGTAAATTCATGCCCCATTGGAATGCCAGCAAAGGAAACTCTAGGCGCTTCACCCTGCGCCGAGATGCTCATAGAAGGGGCTTTTTTATTGAAATCCGCTGTTTCTGTTAAAGTGATTTTATCTGATAAAGACGTAATGTCTTGCGCTAGGCTCAACAACTCTTGTGATTTTTCTGAGCCGTTGCTATTAACCGTTAATTCAATTGGGTTAACCAGTTTTTCTAAGTAAGCGCTTAGTTGAGTTTTAATATTGGCATCTAACATGGTTCATTCCTCATGGTCGTTATCTTGTAAGCGTCTTTTTCAATCAAGTAACAAACGATGTAAATTTACTTGATGACGGACTCTGCTTCTTAATGATTTTCAATACAGATATATTAGTAAAAATAATTAAATTATAGAAATTGATAGTTTTAATGATTTAAATATAAAAAACCTATGGCTTACTTTCTGTGAAAAGTAGCCAGCACTTTAGGACGATTGAAAACAAAAAAACCAGCATGAAAGGATCTTCATACTGGCTTAAAAGAGGTTTGCTTCTACCTAGTGCTTTCTTAACGAAAGTATTTGCTTAGATCTTACCCACTAGATCCAATGAAGGAGCCAATGTTTCTTCACCTTCTTTCCATTTTGCAGGGCAAACTTCACCCGGGTGAGCTGCAACGTATTGTGCTGCTTTCACTTTACGAAGCAGATCTTCAGCATCACGACCAATACCTTCTGCCGTAATTTCCATTGCTTGGATCACACCGTTTGGATCAACTAAAAAAGTACCACGATCCGCTAGACCTTGATCTTCACGCATTACTTGGAAGTTACGAGTAATAGCACCTGTTGGATCACCAATCATTGTGTATTGGATTTTACCAATGGTGTCTGAAGAATCGTGCCACGCTTTGTGAGTAAAGTGCGTATCAGTAGAAACAGAGTAAATCTCTACGCCACGTTTTTGGAACTCTTCATAATGATCAGCAATATCGCCAAGCTCTGTTGGGCAAACAAATGTGAAATCAGCAGGGTAGAAAAAGAAAACCGCCCATTTGCCTTTTAAATCCGCTTCCGATACGTCAATGAACTTGCCATCTTTAAAAGCAGATGCGTTAAAAGGTTTGATCTCTGTATTAATTAAAGACGTTGTCATAACTATTTCTCCGATTCATTATTCATTTTAAAATTGGGTAACGAGTGAAAAAGACCGCTCGTTTCGACAAAATTCATATTAATTAAAATGATTGATAATCGGAAATTAATAGTTTTAATGAGTTCAATTAGCGCTCCCTATTGATCAATAGATTTCCAGGTCAGTCTTCAGGCTGACAGCGTTCTAAACCATCCTCAATCACCAC
The DNA here is from genome assembly GCF_047525455.1 of Marinomonas phycocola. NCBI lineage: Bacteria > Pseudomonadati > Pseudomonadota > Gammaproteobacteria > Oceanospirillales > Oceanospirillaceae > Marinomonas > Marinomonas phycocola. Next base: position 42,968 of record NZ_JBLIXL010000003.1, on the reverse strand, counting down.
AAAATCAAATAATCACACTCAGCAAAGCCTTCGTCTTTTCTGCTTGCGTCACTGTCGTCGTCAGCGTATAAAAGACAGAAGCCTTTTACTAGTTGGTGCAACTTATTGATCTTACAGGGCGTATTGTTCGACATGATAAACGTGGCGCGATTGATTTATCCTTGTCTCCCATACTTCAACGTCTAGGGACCGATTCAGAAAACTGGATAGAAATTGCGACAAAGTTTGAAGAAAATACACATGGCGTCGCTGGCCAAACTCAGAGTATGAAACAGTCAACCCAGAGCAAGACCGAATAAACGGTGCTGCCGATTGTTAGCCTAATTCAGGTATTTTATTGCTCTCACCTCACTAAAATGACATCACAAAAGGGTGATTGATTTTGCTCGTCTAGATTTTCTCGTTTCTACTGAATTACGAGGTTATCGCTGTGTGAAATGACAAGAAATAACTATAAATCCTGATTAATTATTTGAGTTTCGTTGTGTTTTTAATATTATATTGATGCTTTTTTTACTTGGATGTCTTTGATTATCTCAGTCGTCTATCCCTTAATTAAAGAAAATACAGATTAACTGTCGTTTTCAAAGGAAGCATGGAGCTCAAATGGACTATTCTCTTAAGAAAAAACTCGACTTTAAACGTTTTTTCTGCCCCTATTTAGTAAAGTTTGATGAGTCTGGTGATGGCGTCTACGCATCAAAAAAAGCCATGCCAATCAGTATGACGTTAACGACTAACCCTTATGGGTCTAGCCCGACTATCGAAACAGAGCCAGCAGACAAGAACATTTCTTCATATCCTTTTGAACAAACCAAAAAATTACAAAAGAAAATTGCAGAAAAATTATGTGGTGCAGCTATTAGTTATGTCTCTATGGAAAATGAAATATACCTTAATCTAAAGCAATTCAAGCACGTTATTAGAGCAAATACTAAGATCGTTTATCTTTGTAACCCAAACAACCCAACTGGGGAATATCTCTCTCCAGAGTCAATCATTAACAATCTATACAGCGACGATTATATATTAATCGTTGATGAAGCAAATATCGAATTTGGCGGGGAGTCATGTGCAAAATACGTTTCGGACTTTCCTAATTTAATTGTGCTTAGGACGTTTTCAAAAGCCTATGGGATTGCTAACTTACGAGTTGGTTATGCTATTGCTTCACCCGAAATGCTAAGGCTAATAGATCGATCACGTCCTCCTTTTCCAGTTTCAGGAACTGCATGTGACGCAGCCATAAAAGCGATAGATGACAGTGATTTTTTAGTAAACAGCGTCGCTAAAATTCATGCTGAAAAAATACGATTATCATCTTATTTAGAAGCATTAAATTTTACTGTTATTAAAGGAAGTGCAAACACGCTGTTATGTAATAATGAGAATGTAAAAGAACTTAGTGAGGAATTCAGTAATATAGGGATTTCAGTTGCATCAGGAAGTGCATTTGGTCTAAAAAACCACTGGTGTAGAATCGCGCCTCAGCAGATTCACATTAACAATGCCTTCATTGAGAAAATTAAGGAGATGGAATGTGGAAGCGCTTAGTGTATTCTTTTTTAATTGTCTTGCTTTAAGTGCATTACCAGGGCCAAATAATATTCTATGCCTTAATTATTCAGTACGAAAAGGCATGCTGGCGACAATGGTTGGGTGCTTAGGCCGTTTTCCCCCTTACTTATTACTGATGTCGATTTCTGCTTTATTACTTTTTTCGGCTGTTAGTATTGATAAAGGCATTCTCAATTATGCTCAGATTTTAGGCAGTCTCTATATGCTTTGGCTAGGCATAAAGTTTCTATTCTCAAAAGCAGCCACGGTCGAGAGTGGCCAAGATGCTTTCCAGCAATATTTTCGCCAAGAGTTTTTGACCGCGCTATCGAACCCAAAAGCTATTTTGGTTTTTTTATCTATCTTTCCTAACTTCATCTACCCATCGGATAATTTTTTTACTAAGTTCGCTCTTCTAGGAATTATTGCGATGCTCGCAGAATTAACAATGGCATATTCGTATGCTTTTTTTGGAAGTCGGTTTAAAGGTGTTACGCTCATTTCATCTAACATCAATCGAGCCTCGGGTGTCATTGTTCTTGTAATAGCGTTTAGCTTGTTGATAAAAGCGATTAATGAATTATAGCTAGTTATCCGACCATATATTGACGGCTCCCGTATCATCAAGGTCTCACTTAATCGCTAATTTTAACAAAAAATTAACAGGATAGGCATATTAATTCTGACCAATTAATGTCGTAATACTGGACACCTATTACTTTATTGATGTTTCTCTAATCACTGTCTAAACTAAAAAACCAAACTCAAGGATGAGGGAAAATAATGTTAAGGATAAGCAGTCCGTTCTATTTCAATCAACGAAAAAGTCACTACAGAAAACCCACCTAATTATTGGCCTTTGACAACCCATACCTAGGTGGTAAAAACCATTCTATTTAGATCTTCTAAAAGCCTCTACGACCAAGCAACGGCGTCATGTGGGTGTAAACTTTCTAAATGACGTACATTCACTTTAGAACCAGTAAAAGAGCCTCTTAGCTCTGCTTGAATTTTCCGTACAGCATCCTCAACAAACATCAAATTCTGGCCATTTAGTTTTGCAAACGCTTGTTCATCCGCTCGTTTCACCGCCGTTTGAAGCGGTGTTCCTAATGCTTTTTCAATACTATTTATTAGCGACAATAATGAAAAAGTGTTTATATCACTGGGGATTTCAATACAAACAATGGCTTCACTACGTTGACTATGAGGTGTTGCTAAGGTCGCATTTTCCTTTAGCCATTGGCTAACATCTGTTGGACTTATGTTTTCTTGATTTGAAAAGTCCCCTAGAAAACGCTGTTCGATTAATTGTCGAGACAATGCTGCCGAACATGGACAAGTTGAAGAATACTCCACTGTTACAGTCGCGTTGATATATAAGGTGTTTTTAATGATTTGTGCGTCTATACGGACGGGATACGCTTTCCACCCTGATATATCACGAGTAATTAATGCCGGACGACGAATAAGCAGATCAAACTCCAAACGCAGCCGAGCACTGTCTGTCAGACAATCGTGATGCGTTTCAATCATCGAGAGTAATAGCGCTTCTAAACGGCAAGGAGATAGGGCCTTTCCATCACTGAGTGTTGCTAGTAATCGATAAAGCCTCGACATATGAATGCCTTTTACGTGGGCGGCAGGTAAATTCACTTGAACATCAGCACGCGCATGTAACTCTTTTTGATATTCAGCGTCAGCAATCGTAATGGGGAGATCGATTCCCTGCATGCCAACCCACTCTAAAGGGGACTCATTGGACGCCATATCAGAAATAGACACATCAGGAAGTAGGTTGTTCATTGTTTTTTTATTCCTTGTAATGGCTTCTTATCGAAATCAGAAATTAAATGGACTCAGCCCATTCGATAAAAGGGTTTGTCCATGTTTTCCAAACGTCCATTCCTTGAGCAAGCTCCTCATTCGTTAACAGGCAATGATTCAAAGACAGACGCAACGCATCTTCATCCATATCCATACCAATTAGAACCAATTCCTGACGCGCATCACCGACTTTTTCATCCCACTTTTCATAAATCCAAGCGACAGATTCTTCATCAGTAGGCCAATGCTCTTTTGGCACAGATACCCACCAATACCCTGCAGGGCCATGTCTTGCCGCGCCTCCAGCTTGTGACCAACTGCCTGCTTTACTTGGATCACTCGCCAACCAAAAATACCCTTTGGAACGTATGACACCAGGCCAATCTTGATTAATCAAGTCATAGAAACGCTCTGGGTGAAATGGCCTTCTCGCTCTGTATACAAAACTATTAATGCCGTATTCTTCAGTTTCTGGAACATGCTCCCCACGGATTTCTTGCAACCATGCTGGCGCTAAAGAAGCGTCTTCAAAATTAAATAATCCCGTATTTAATATGCTCTCTAATGGCACCTTACCAAATTCAGAAATTTCAATTTTGGCTCTGGTATTCAGGCTAAGAAGAATGGCCTTTAAACGCTCTCGTTCTTCTTCACTCACCAAATCAATTTTATTAATAATAATCACATCACAAAATTCAATTTGCTCAATTAATAAATCAACCACCGTACGATCGTCTTCCTCTCCTAAAGACTCTCCACGTTCTTGTAAACCATCCTGCGAGCTGTAATCACGTAGAAAATTAAACGCGTCAACAACGGTAACCATAGTATCAAGCTGTGCAACTTCATTTAGACAACGGCCGTCCTCCCCTTCAAAAGTAAACGTTTCTGCAACAGGTAATGGTTCTGAAATACCCGTCGATTCAATTACCAACTGGTCAAACCGTCCCTCATTTGCAAGTTTCTCTACCTCTAGCAGTAAATCTTCTCTGAGTGTGCAGCAAATACAACCATTGCTCATTTCAACCATTTTTTCATCGGTTCGCGAGAGTTTGGCTCCTCCTTCTCGAACCAAGGAAGCATCTATATTTACTTCACTCATATCATTCACAATGACCGCAACTCGACGACCCTCACGATTGTTGAGAATATGGTTAAGTAAGGTGGTTTTACCAGCGCCAAGAAAACCCGACAACACTGTAACTGGCAGTTTGTTTGCTCGTTCGTTACTCAATAAATGTTCACTCATTTAATGCCCTACGTAGTGAAAAATAATAAAAATCAAATAAATGTTATATTATAACATAACAAATTAAAACCAATGCGAAGACAAATAGATGAAAGAAGCATGAAAATAAATAAAATCGCTTATACTTAAACAGGGTATCTATGGTAAATACAGAACGCCCACCCAGTTATTTACACACACAAAAATGCGAGCAGTACCATTTTAATTCTTTATGAGAGCCCACTTATATATTTAACCTCTCAACATAGAAAAATTGACTTCTACACACCTGAAGATGGTAAATTTCTAACAGTCGATCACAAAAAAAGATCAAAATTGCAGAGGACTACAACGAGGGCTACCAAGCATTTAAGTTTGGCGCTTTATTGAAAGATACTCGGAAAGAAGCAAGATTAACGCAATTAAATCTTGCGTCTAAATCACATACCCAAAAGAGAGCTATATCTCGAATGGAAAATCACTCTGAAGATGTAAAGCTATCAACGTTAGAATATTTTGTATCCGTTTGGGGTAAAAAGCTAGAAATACGTTTGGTTTGAGTTCAAAGCGGATCGCATAGAACACCGCCATGCAGTTATTGCTTTTAGGGGGATAAAAAAACGTGTCCCCCTAATGCTTTACTTATGAATATATCACACAACAAATTTACTGGTTTCTCGTTGCAAGTCGGAAGATAAACGATTCAGTTCATCCACTTGATTTTCTGTCGACGCGGCTTCCGTTGATAGTTGATCGGCTAGAGACTTGATATTATTCGTGCGAACATTGATGTCTCTACCGATACTAAGTTGATCTTGGGTGACTGAGGAAATACTTTGCGCCATGCGCTCTATTTCTTGTACTGCCGACATAATGTCGTTGATCATGTTTTGCGCTTGGTCTGCATCGTTAACACTTCCTGAGGCTAAATAGGTACTTTCTTTTATCAGCTCAACCGCTTTCATTGATGATTCTTGAATATTAATAATTACTGTCTGAATTTCTGTGGTGGAAGCGCTTGTCCTACTTGAAAGGCTTCGTACTTCATCAGCAACAACAGCAAATCCACGCCCGGCTTCCCCCGCTCTAGCCGCTTCGATGGCCGCATTTAGCGCGAGTAGGTTTGTTTGCTCAGCGATCGATTCAATAGTAGATACAATACCAGCAATGCCTTGTGCTTGTTCATTTAGCTCTGTGACAACGCTATTCGTATCGTTTAATTTGCTAGCGAGGTGTGTGATCGATTGCTGACTGGATTTCATTTGAACAATCCCCTGCCCGCTTAGTGTTAAGGTGCTGGAAATTTGTTGCGTGGTATTTTCAACATTGTCATTAATTAATTGAGTCGAATCATTTAATTTTTCGACAGAGTCAGATGCTTCTACTGTATTTTTTTCTTGCTCTTGAATGCGATGACGATTGGCCAAAACTGAATGCGATAGAGAGTCTGCCTGACCCGTCATTCCACGAGCAACTTTATCCATCTGTTGAATGATGGCATGCAGGTTATCTGTAAAGCGATTAAAGTCACTGGCAACTTGGCCAATTTCATCATGACTGTTTATATTTATTCGACGAGTTAAATCTCCGTCTCCGTTAGCAATGTCCTTAAGTGCTTTTTGTAGAGAGAAAAGATCTCTAAACAGTATATTCACCATCCAGTTCATTAGTAAGACAGCAGCTAAAGTTATAATAATACTGATGATTATAAGAGCATAAAATACAGCCCAATAGTCTTCTTGTTCTGTGGCTAAATCTGCTTCGATGCCGATTACCCATGATGAGTTTCTAATAGGAGTGAAATGCAATATTTTTTCTCCCTTTGGGCTATCAAGCACAACGTACAAACCTTGTTTTAGCGATGATGAATAGTTTTCTTGGGTAAACCCTTTATATGTCTCGAATATTTTCTGCTGTATGAGGTCTTTTTCTTTGTGCGCAATAATTTCAGCGTTCTCATTCAATAAAAAAAGATGGCTGTTCTCTCCAGTATTGATATTAGTGACCGCTGAAAAGAGATTTTTGATTTTTAAATCGACACCAATTACACCTAGTTTTGCGTTAAGAGGCTTCGCAATGGTAAATGTCATTTCTTGGGTGTTTATATCTTTATAGGGGCCAATTAATTCTACCTCATTAGAGGATTGAACCGCTTTATACCAAGGTCGTTGTCGTGGATCGTAGTTGTTTACAAAACGGGACATGCCGTTTGCACCCACTCGTGTTCCATCATTTAGACCCGCATAAATAGAAGAAAAATCTCCCGCAGATACCGCCATATTTAATTGTTTGATAAAAACAACATCGTCTATCGGCTGCTCAGACAACGCGTTTAATATTTTATATTTCGAGTGTATCCAAGATTCAACATTGGAGCTGACTGCATTTGAAACGCCACTGATACGCTGTTGCATATTGATTTCCATAGCAGAAGACAACTTGTTAGTGGAGTAATAGGTAAGTGCAATGCTGGTTAAAAGTACTGAAAATGTCGCAATAAAACTGATCTTTCTTTTTAAAGAATGGCGAAACATATAAACCTTCGTGAAAATATAAGAGAAAAATATGAGCACATAGGTTTGCCTCAGAGAGAGTAAAACCATTTGAAAAAGATAAACGCGCTCAGATCCTTCGAATGCTATAACTACAAGATAACGTTTAATGTAGCATTATATGAGAGAGTGTAAAGTAAAATAATGTAGTATTATATGGGAGACCCCATGGTGCATTTGGAGAATCAAGCGAAAAGAGTAAGTTCTCGCCCTCAAAAAGAGATTACCATTAATGATCTAGAGAAATGCTAACACGATGAGTAACTTACGGACTGTTTATAACAAAGTTTTAGCTTTACTGCACTCTCTTAAACCGATTGACAATTTTTTGAATCAAATCAGGTTGCCAAAGCTCACTGAGAAGAGGCGGTTGACCTTAAGTTGAGCGACAGAATGTTTGCACATTGATTCTGAACATTTTCTTTTTAAACCCTTGCCCACAAAAGTCATTAGACGTATTGAACACTCCGTTTATAACAGAAGCGTTCGACGGCTTAACTTTGAATTGGAAGAACTTAGGCAAAGTATCGTTCGCAACATTTACCTTGAAAGGGATCTTTATATTGTGGAGAGTGTGCCACTAAGAAGTGTGTCTACTAAACCGACCGAATCGAAGTAAAGTGTGCCAAGAACACTCAAAGAGCACCCTAATTTTGGTTGCTACGCGGCCTAAGAATACGGTGTTTTGGATACAAGCATTATTTAGCAAATAGCTCTTGATACATGGACTCTGGATTATTTAAAAACGCCTTCATAACATTGTAATGCTCGGTGTCTTTGTAGTGGATGGGGGAAATGCCTGAGGCATTAATTTGTAGAAGTTGTGCATTAGGATAAGCCATCAGAATCGGAGAGTGTGTTGCAATGATAAACTGTGACTCTTTTTCTATTAATTGATGAATACGACTTAGAACAGCTAACTGCCTAGTAGGAGACAATGCGGCTTCCGGTTCATCTAGAATATACAGACCATTTCCGAAGAAGCGATTAATCATAAGAGATAAAAATGATTCACCATGAGACTGATGGTGGAGCGATTTTCCACCATAACCCTCTTTGATATCTGGTACTGATAGGAAAGGTGATATAGGTTGCTCATCCAATTCATCAATATTTGTTGCTACATTGTAGAAACTTTCCGCTCTCAGAAAAAAACCGTCTCTGAACTTTTTAAATGACTTTGAAAATCGAATGCATTCATGCAGTTGAGAATGCGTATTTCGTGTTCCAAAATTGAAATTTTTAGATCCACCTTCCGCATTAAAACCAAGGCCAACGGCAATGGCCTCGAGTAATGTCGATTTACCACTGCCATTTTCACCAACAAAAATAGTGATTTTTTTATCAAACTCAAGGGAATCAAATTTGTTAATGGCCGGAATTGTAAAAGGAAACTCATTAAAAGAGATAACTTGATCTCTTTTAAGTGTGATTTTTTTTAAGTAAGGTAACTGTTCCATGATAGAGATTCATCTGTGACCTAAAAAGAGTAACACTACTATCTTATAGACAACAGTGCTGGACATCCAGACTGGTACTGGTCTTTATTTAACCAAACCCCAAATTGTCAGAAGTCAGTAGCACCTGAGGGGAAATCGACTCGGCGAAAGTGCGGATTTTTGATAATCGATTCCATTATTAAAAGATCATCCAATACCACCAGCTGGTCATCGCCTGTGCCCGTTAATATAAGTTTAATACACTCCTCTTTCTTTGCATTACGGGCGGTATCTTGTGCAACCCCCTTCCATTCAGTGCCGTCTTTCAACGTCAGCAGCACCTCTAAATGGTGCATACAGGCAATTTCAATATAGTCATATAATTCACATAAAATCATCAAAAACCTCCTATAATAAAGTAAAAAAACGGCCTCTTGAAGTGACCCTATAAACTTGGACTCAATTTTATAGCTGTTGTTTCTTTTCAATCCGATACGCATGCAATAACGGTTCGGTGTAGCCAGAGGGCTGGATTTTGCCTTTAAAAACCAAATCACAAGCCGCTTTAAATGCGATGCCATCAAACTTAGGTGACATTTTGTCATAACTGGCGTCTGTCGCATTTTGCTCATCCACAATGGCTGCCATACGCTTTAAAGAGGTCATAACTTGCTCTTCCGTACACAACCCATGCTCCAACCAGTTGGCTAAGTGTTGAGATGAAATTCGTAGCGTTGCCCTGTCTTCCATTAATCCAATGTTATTAATATCAGGGACTTTTGAACAACCAACACCTTGGTCAATCCAACGTACAACATAACCTAGAATCCCCTGCGCATTATTATCCAATTCGAATCGGATCTCTTCTGCCGTTAGCTCTTGATCTTCTTCTAATAGAGGAATGTGTAAAATATCGTCTAAGCTTGCCCGTTCTCTATAGGCTAAAACACTTTGCCTCTCAGAGACATTAACAATATGATAATGAGTACTGTGCAATACCGCCCCATTGGGGGATGGAACCCATGCGGTGTTTGCGCCAGAATGTGGGTGTCCAATTTTTTGCTCTAACATGGCCGCCATCTCATCTGGCATGGCCCACATACCTTTACCAATTTGCGATTTTCCGGGAAGGCCGCACTCAATGCCGATGTCTACGTTCCAGTCTTCATAGGCTTTTATCCAATCCTGCTGCTTCATTGTCGATTTCGCCACAAAAGGCCCAGCCATCATGGAAGTATGAATTTCATCCCCTGTCCTATCGAGGAAGCCCGTATTAATAAACACAACACGCTCAGAGGCCGCTCGTATGCATTCTTTTAAATTCACCGTAGTACGGCGCTCTTCATCCATAATGCCGACTTTCAAGGTATTTTTATCTAATCCTAACGCGATTTCTATACGGGCAAACAGGTCCACGGTAAACGCAACTTCTTCAGGGCCATGCATTTTGGGTTTCACGATATTTACGCTGCCTACTCGACTGTTTCTACGATCCGTCAATCCTTTTAAATCATGCATCGCAGCAAACGCTGTCATCATGCCATCCATAATACCTTCAGGAATTTCGTTACCCTCTTTATCTAGAATAGCGGGATTGGTCATTAGATGACCCACATTACGCACAAACAATAAGCTGCGCCCGTGTAACGTGAAAGACTCTCCGTCTAAAGACGTATACTCACGGTCTGCATTCAAACAACGCGTTACCGTTTTGCCTGCTTTTGTAAATGATTCTGATAAAGTCCCCTTCATCAAACCAAGCCAATTACGATATACCTCTACTTTGTCTTCTGCATCCACCGCTGCAACTGAATCTTCACAATCCATAATGGTGGTCACCGCCGCTTCCACCAATAGATCTTTCACACCCGCCGCATCGGTTTGGCCAATCATGTGAGTGTGATCAATTTGAATTTCGATGTGTAATTCATTATTTTTCAAAAGAATGGACGAGGGTGCAATGGCTTTGCCTGTATAACCAATACATTTTTCAGGTTGCGCTAATGGCACTTCTTCGCCATTTGCCAACATGGCAATTAACGCTGAATTTTTAATTTTATACGCAACAACGTCTTGATGAAGCCCGCCTTCCAATGGCGCGGCATTGTCTAAATGTCTACGGGCAAAGGCAATGACCTTTTCGCCGCGCACTGGATTATAGGAAGATATTCTACTTGTCTCCTCTTCCAGTGAAATAGCGTCCGTTCCATAGAGCGCATCGTATAAACTGCCCCAACGCGCATTCGCTGCATTCAATGCAAAACGTGCGTTTTTCACAGGCACCACCAATTGAGGGCCGGCTTGTAGCGCAATTTCAGAGTCCACATTTTCAGTAGTAATACTGAAGCTCGGCCCTTCTTCTACTAAATAACCGATTGTTTGTAAAAATGTTTTATAGGCAACAGCATCGTGCGCTTGGCCTTTTCGCTGGCTGTGCCACTCATCTATTTGTGCTTGTAGATCATCTCGTTTTTTCAAAAGCGCTTGGTTTCTAGGGGCAAACTCAAACAAAATGGACTCAAGCTCATCCCAAAAATGAGACGGCTCAATACCAGTATTAGGCGCGATTTCTTCATTTACCAACTTCCAAAGTGACTCTGCTATCTGTAAACCACCTTCTTGAATTCGACCAATCATACACCCATCCTTTTTCATACATCATTACCCCACCCTCAGCTAAAGCAAACGGAGAGCAACTTATTTATTTTTCAAGAACCATTAATCCCAAAAATAAGATAAATGAAATTATTGTATCTATCGATTTATATTGTCTGTCTTTACTGGAAAAAACAATAAAGCATTTTGCTTACAAACACATAATAGAAAAATTTTGACCTTTTTTTCAATTCAATGCATCCAAACAGGATTATGCCAACGTTTCTATATGGGAATTGGTGTCCATTGCAAAAACAAACGGTGACGTCACTCAATTAGGTGTTTTAGAAAACACGCTCGATATTTAAACATTTAAACTGACACAGAATGTTGAACGCTTTCTATAGCTAGACACTCAAGTCAATTAGTTTGTCGCGTGCAACTAACTGGTTTTACTTCATTTCTATCACCCGAATAGGTGATACACCAGTTTTTGTCAATTCGATTAAACCAGCCAACGCATTGTCGGCATCTTTTACCGCAACAAAAATATGGTCATGGTAATAAGCTGCCACCACATTCGCACTGATATTCAACTGAGTCAGCTTGGTTGCAACCGCTGCCGTCAAACCAACCGCATCCAGACTGGAATGCACATTCAACGTAATGCATCTGAATACGCCTTGGTACTCAATGTGATGCTCATCCGCTTCCTGCTTTGCTAAAATAACGCTTAACCCCTCTGCTTCATAAAAGGTTCCCATTGGTTTTAGTGACTCAAGCAAACTCATAGAAGTTTCTTCAAGTGTTCCATAGACATACTCTTTGTCTAATAGAACTGGCGTCATAGACGAAATTAATTTTTCTAGATTTTTTTCACCAGACATAGCACACCTTTTGTCTCAGAAGTATTAATTAGTCGAACCTGAATAATGGCGTTTCAAACGTGGAGTGCCATGCTTTTTTCATGTTCTTCTTCTGATAATGCCATTTTTAACCATAATAGACTTAAAAATACGCCAAAATATTGGGCACAATAAAGCCACTTGCGTAGGTTTTGACAACAGGTACTTAAGATCACGTTAATGGGTATGAACCCAGTTCCCTAGACAGTTTCTTGCTCCGTAAAATATCGCTTCTCATATTGCAGTGGCGATAATCCATTATTTGATCCATGATGACGCTTCAGATTATAATTTAAGCTGTTTGTTTTCTAATCGTCTTACTTAGCTTATACTTTCAATATCCGATTTTTAGCTACTTTATCGATATTTAGGAGTCAAACGTGATAGGAATAACTGATAGTAAAGCGGCTTTTCACCAAAAAAAAACTGAGCAAATAGAACCTACCCCTTCATCTCCAGCTCTTAACAAAACAAAATTAAATGTGCAAGAAGCGTCATCAGCATCAGTTCAAATCTCTGATGCCGCCATCCTGAAATATGAACGCTCTCAGCATATAGAAGAAGCAAAATCTTTTATTTCTGAAAATAATCGTACAATCTATGAAAAAACGTTAGTTGATTTTAATCGTTACCCTGAAAACCTAGCGTCTAAATTGGATAGAGATTCGGGCTTGTCCTCAGAAGAGCGTAGCGAAGCACAAAATCAACTGAACCAAAGAGAGCTTGAAGCATTCGGCAAATATGCCAAACAATCCCCACCGGATCTGGAAGCCTATTTTGAACATTATATTGAATACCTTGACTCTTTATCCCCTGAAGAGCAAGCATCAGAGCGTTATCAAGGACAGCGACAAAGTACCGTGATGGCGTATGAACGGGCAGCTCAAGAAAATGGCTCTAAGCCAAGGGATTTTAGCTTTACGCAGGACCCTATTTTAAGCTTGCTTGAATCCCTAGAAGAAATGGAATTTGCAGTGGGCGATGTTGACAGCTTCCATCAAACCTATCTGGATAGGCTATCACCTTTATTTAATAATAGTTCAAATAGGCAAACCTTAGAGCAAGAAGCGATATTGGCATTCAATCATTTCGAGCGTACAAATCAAACAATCACTGCCGCACTTGCAGGAAATAGAGAAGCATTTTCTGCGATTAAATCATTGGTCTCTGGTGAGCTAGAGGCTGAGGACTTTTTGAACCGAGTATTTACGCCTTCTAATGAAAAAGAGGGCGTGGCTAACGTTACTTAATCGTAAATTCCAAACTGGTCGAACCTGAATAACGGCATTTCAAACGTGGAACGCCATTATTCCGGTTCGACTACCAATGGTCTGCTAAAGCGTTTTTATCCGAAAGAGTTCGCTACAGGTCAGCTCACTGCATATACAAAAATGTTAATCAATTTAAGGCCTAGAAAATGACTAAACTATCTCACTCCTATTGAAGTATTATTAAATAAGCGTGTATCGCTTATTATTGAAATCTAAGATTTAACCTAAAAACCCTTCTTCTTAGAGAACAGCACGTCCCATATACCTTTATCATTTTCTAGAGAGAGATCGACATTAAAAGCGCGTTCACTAACTTCTCTAAGATTAAAAAACTCTAGTTCCAAGTCGATTCTTTCATTCGACACGTTAATGAAGTTAATTTTTGACAAATATGCACTTTTCTCTTCTTCATTAACACCTGTATAGTACTGACTATAAAATTCCTTACCGCCAAGAATAATATCTTCTATTTCTTCGGAATAACCAGATTCAGTTATATATTTAACATACATAGATATAACTGAATTAGATCTTTGTATTATAAGAGCTTCATTATAATTCAAAGTTTGGTATCTAGCTTTTCTCATTGTTAATATAGATTCAGATGGTATATATATATCAACACCTTTAACATTAACTTTCTGTGGTTCATTATAATCTTGAAAACATGCAGATAAAAAAGGGAAAATAATAAAAATTACAAGCTTATTCATGATTTAACCTATATTAAGTAAAGGCTATTCATTAATTAGAAGCAATTTATTAAACAACCTGAGACTGGTATGGACCCACTTATTTCAGACCAAGAACATCCTGCATATCGTACAGCCCAGCGCCTTTTTCTGACAACCATTCAGCCGCTCTTACTGCGCCTTTAGCAAAGGTCATACGGCTGCTTGCTTTATGAGCAATCTCAATACGTTCACCTTCCGTAGCAAACCACACACTGTGTTCACCGACAACGTCACCAGCTCGGATGGTTTCAAAACCAATTTCTTTACGTGTCCGTGCCCCTGTTTGACCTTCTCGGCCATAAACAGCGCATTCTTTTAAATCTCTATTAAGTGCTTTAGCGACCACGTCACCCATCGCTAACGCTGTACCAGAAGGGGAATCTACTTTATGCCTATGATGCGCTTCGACGATTTCTACATCGTAATCGTCGCCTAAAATTTCTGCGGCGGTTGCTAACAACTTCAAAGTTAAGTTAACACCCACACTCATGTTGGCAGAAAATACCGTCGGGATTTTCGTGGCGGATTGAGCCAATTGTCTTTTCTCTTCATCGGTTAAACCTGTTGTACCTACGACGATGGATTTACCATGTGCGGCGCAAAATTCAGCATTTTTTAATGTCAGTTGCGGTGAAGTAAAGTCAATTAACACATCAAAATCATCAACACATGCGGCTAATGTGTCTACCATAGAAACATTGCATTTTCCGACACTCGCCATTTCACCTGCATCTGCGCCAATTAAGCTACTGCCTTCTTTGACAATTGCGGCACCTAACGTACAATTTTCAGACTCTACTACCGCAGTAATAAGATTTTTACCCATCCGCCCTGAAGCGCCAATAATCGCAACTCGCATGTTATTTACCTTTTATCACTTGAAAAATAAGACCGTGTGCTTATCTTTATTCATAAAAAAAGCCTGCTAGTGTTGTTTTACACTAACAGGCTATTCATTACTGTTCTTAAAAAACTTCGTTCGGTGATAGCTCAAACACTTGAGGTGGTACAAACACCTCTTCACCTGCCGCATTCTCAGAAGAACCGCCACTATCAATGCCAAACACTTTATTCACCTCACTTCCAGACAGATCATTCTGTTTAATAATGATCTCAACTCGACGATTGGTAGCCCTATTTTGAGGCGTATCATTTGGAACTAAAGGCCTTGCGTCTGCATAGCCCGTAACAGCAAAGCGGCTTTCTACTAATAAACCAGAAGCAAACAACTCTTCCGCAACAGAAATTGCACGGGAAGAAGACAACTGCCAGTTGGAGTCAAAGCGTCGGCTCTCAATTGGGATGTTATCCGTGTGGCCTTCTACAGCAATCGTGCCTTTCACACCAATCAGTACATCTCGTACCAAATCAATAACTGGGATAAAGTCATAGTTCAATTCCGCCGAACCAGATTCGAATGACCCCTTCTCTTTTAAACGTATGGTGATAGTTCTCTCTTGCGTCTCTACTTCTATCATCCCTTTTGAGATTTCTTCTTTCAGAACAGATGCAACCCATTTTGCGTCGTCTTCAGTTTGCTTAACTTCTTCTTCTCTTTTCAAATCCGCTTCGGATTTTTCAACCCTTTTATCTTGACCTTGAGATCCAAGACTTTCTGACGAATCATCGGCTTTTTGTCGAACTTCATTTATGGGTGTTGGCTCTGGTCGACCAGGGCTAAACTCCTGAGCAATGATCGAGGTTCCCATTGGAATGGACTCTGCTTCTATTTGCTTTTGCACACCAAAAGCCGCTCTCATTGACCCGGCTAATTGCTTAAATTTTAAAACATCCATTTCAGCAAAAGACAAAAGCAATACGAAAAAGCACATAAGCAAAGACATTAAATCTGCAAATGTACCCATATATGCTGGCAATCCCTCAATACATTCGGGGCATTCCGCTTCTTCTTCGTCACTCATCCGTCTACTTCCAATAACACGTTTTAATTAAATACCTAGAGGCCCTATAAAATCTTAACATCTACTCTCTTTCAACACGTTTCTTCTCTGCAATATAAGTTTTCAGCATTCCATCGATAACACGTGGATTTTGCCCACCTTGAATCGCTAATAACGCATCCAGAATTAATGACTGAGCCATCAACTCTTCATTACCTCGGTTTTTCAGTTTTGCTTGGATAGGAATACACGCCATGTTTGCTAGCATGGCACCATACAAGGTGGTTAACAAAGCGGTGGCCATCGCAGGGCCAATCGCTTTTGGATCGTCCATGTTTGCCAACATCTGTACCAGACCAACCAAGGTACCGATCATTCCCATCGCTGGGCCAGTGTCACCTAATGCTTTAAATATTTTTGCCCCATCATCATGACGAGTAAAAGACATTTTCATGTCTTTAGAGAGTTGAGTTCGCACGACATTGCCATCGTGTCCATCCACTAACATTTGAATTCCCTTAGATAAGAAAGGGTGACTAACTTCCTTTCCTTCAAGAGAGAGTAACCCCCCTTTACGAGCTTGATCGGCTAAGTCATAAATTTCATCAATCAAAGCATCCATTGGAACACTTTTGAACATAAAGGCTTTACCTACAACTTTACCTGCACCAAGAAACTGACCTAGTGGATATTGGATTAGCACAACAAATGTTGAACCGATAAGTACAATTAATATCGACGCCGGGTCCAAAAACATCCCAGCCGATCCACCTAATAATATCGCCATTATAACAATGACAAACGCACCAATTAACCCTAATAACGTTGCGATATCCACAACAGACTCCTAATAAAAGCTTCCACATACCGAATTACACTAAATAGTAAACTAAAGCTGCGCTTCGGTCATATTAAGAAAGAATTTTTTTCACCTTACAGTAGATCTTACTCGAAGATAATGTATTTTTCTGTTACAAACATATAGTTTTTTTAAAAAGAGGCTCTCATGACACGTAAAGCGAACGTTAAACACTTTGAAGACAAACTCTCTGAACTGGATTCGTTAGTAAAACAATTAGAATCCAATCAGTTATCTCTAGAAGATGCACTCAAAGCCTTCGAAAAAGGAATAAAACTCAGTAATGACTGCCAAACGGTTTTAACGCAGGCTGAGCAAAAAGTACAGATTCTGTTGGAAGATCAAAATGGCGAGCGCCTAAAAACTTTTAATCCGGAAACCAATCAGTGAATCTAAAACAATTAAACGACCTTTCTTGTCATAGAGTGGACTCTTACCTTAAAAACTCTTTGACAGAGTATAGCCCTGCTGACGCATTACATGAAGCAATGTTGTACAGTTTATTTAATGGTGGAAAAAGGGTTCGCCCAATGCTTGTTTATGCAACCGCTCAAATTTTTGGACTGATCACGCCATTAACGGACGCATGCGCCGCTGCCATTGAAGCAATTCATGCCTATTCTTTGGTACATGACGACCTACCAGCAATGGATGATGATAATCTTCGCCGAGGAAAACCGACTTGCCATATTCAGTTTGATGAAGCAACGGCCATTTTAGCCGGTGATGCATTGCAAACCTTTGCGTTTGAAATGCTCAGCAATACGGCTCTAGAGCAAGCCACAAGCCAACTCCAATTGATCCAAACCTTATCAAAGGCATCGGGAAGGAACGGTATGGTAACAGGGCAAATGATCGATCTGGCTTCTGTTAACCAAAATATTGACCGAAAAACACTGGAAACAATGCACTTACATAAAACAGGTGCCCTAATTAGAGCCAGTATACAAATGGGCGCCATCAGTGCTCATTGTAACGACCACGATGCATTCAAAGCATTAGATGACTATGCACTTGCAATTGGTCTAGCATTTCAAGTTCAAGACGATATTTTAGACATTACCAGCGATACTCAAACACTTGGAAAACAACAGTTTTCTGATGCTGACGCAAATAAGCCAACCTATCCAAAATTGATTGGCTTAGAGGCATCCAAGAAGCTGGTTATTGACCTGCATCAGCAGGCAAATGAAAAAATTCAGCTTTTTGGTGAAAAAGGGCAACCATTAGTTGAGCTTGCTAACTATATTATTCACCGCAACCACTGATATACTAACGGGCTTACTTTAAACAAGATGACTCATTCGTGACAATGTTCGAAACCATTCCAACAGAACGACCAAACACGCCTTTACTTGATGATATTCATGCACCAAGTGACCTACGTCAATTATCAAAGAATCAGTTACCAACATTAGTAGACGAGCTACGTGCCTTTTTATTATACAGCGTAGGCCAAACTGGTGGTCATTTTGGCGCAGGTTTAGGCGTAACAGAACTAACGGTCGCATTGCATTATCTGTTTAACACTCCAGATGATCGCCTTATCTGGGATGTGGGCCACCAAACCTACCCTCATAAAATTCTAACAGGTCGTCGTGAGGCATTACTTAGCATACGACAAGAAAATGGCATATCAGGCTTTCCGAAAAGAGAAGAAAGTGAATACGATACCTTTGGTGTAGGCCATTCAAGCACCTCAATTGGTGCGGCATTAGGTATGGCACTGGCAGCAAAACAACTTAAGACAGGTAATAAGGCCGTCGCAATCATTGGCGATGGCGCAATGTCCGCGGGTATGGCCTTTGAAGCACTAAACCATGCAGGTGGTGTAAAAGCCGATATGATGGTTATCTTAAACGACAACGATATGTCGATATCCAGACCCGTGGGTGCCCTTTCGAATTATTTTGCACGAATTTGGGCAAGTAAAACCTACTACACTGTTCGAGAAAGTGGTCGAAAAGTACTGAAAAGTTTGCCATCTGCGCTTAAATTAGCACGTAAAACAGAAGAGCATATGAAAGGTATGGTTGCCCCGGGAACCTTATTCGAAGAACTTGGCTTTAACTACATCGGTCCAATTGATGGGCATGATTTGGATTTACTATTAACCACAATAGAAAACCTAAAAGATCGAAGTGGCCCTCAATTTTTGCATGTCATCACTAAAAAAGGCAAAGGTTTTGAGCCCGCTGAAGGTGATCCGATTGGTTATCATGCCATTAATAAAATTGAGCCTGAGCCGATCACCAAATCCGCTGAAAAAATGAATAAGCCCAAATACAGTAATATCTTTGGCCGCTGGATTTGTGATGTTGCAGAGCAAGATGAGACGTTAATCGCCATCACCCCTGCAATGAAAGAAGGGTCAGATTTAATCGAGTTTGCTAAACGTTTTCCAGAACGTTATTTTGACGTAGCTATTGCAGAACAACATGCTGTTACTTTAGCAGCAGGCATGGCATGCGATGGCTTAAAACCTGTTGTGGCCATCTATTCTACTTTCTTACAACGAGCGTATGATCAATTAATTCACGATGTCGCATTACAGAATTTGGATGTGTTATTCGCCATTGACCGTGCAGGTCTAGTTGGTGAAGACGGGCCAACTCATGCAGGCGTGTATGATTTGAGTTACCTCCGCTGTATTCCAAACATGGTATTGGCCACACCGTCTGATGAAAACGAGTGCCGTCAATTACTTCACACAGGTTATCAATACAAAGGAACCTTTGCCGTTCGCTATCCTAGAGGCACAGGCCCCGGCGCTCAAATTGACGCAGAGCTGACCACATTACCGATAGGGCAGTCTCGTTTATTACGAGAAGGTAGCAGTGGCATTGTCATTTGTGGATTTGGCAGCCCGACTTATGCGGCGTTGCAAGCAGCCAATAAGCTGGATGCCACGTTATTAGACATGCGTTTTGTGAAACCAATAGATGGAGCGGCTCTTATAAAGTACGGACAAGACAAATTGATCGTCACTCTAGAAGAAAATGCTATAATGGGTGGAGCAGGGTCAGCCGTAAGTGAATACTTACAATCGAAAAATATCAATACACACATATTACAAATTGGCTTGCCAGATCGCTATGAAGAGCATGCAAGTCATGGAGCAATGTTAAAACGTGTTGGACTAGACGAATCAGGCATAGAAACCGCAATCAGAAATAAGTTAGCCGCAATCACCCTTTAATCACCAGACAACAAAAAGGCTAATGACAGACATGACGCCATTAGCTTTTTTATTCTTACCTATTTGTTAAGACGATACGGCAAACTGATTCATTGTATTATCTTTACCAGAGGCTTTTAGCGCATTCGCTCCAGAAAAATACTCCTTATGATCATCACCAATATTAGAGCCAGACATATCTTGATGCTTCACTCAAGCTAACCTCTGTCTGATTTCTTTTCTTTGCACTTCTCAAACATACCCTAGCATTCCTTGCTCACCCAAATAGTCTTTGGCTAAATTATCCGTCGATAGTGCTGCGGTATGGTAGGTTGGCAATGTTATTAAATGATGGAAAATACCTGCTTATTGTGCTACTTCACTTTGAAAATTGCGTATTCTATCGTCCGCAGCCACAGACAAGGCGGCATCATCGCATTCAGAAGACATAAGCTGGTTGCGCTGGTAATCACTTACATCACGCCCCTCTTATAACCATGCATCAAAGCTTGTTGGCGAAAGTTTAACGTCCAGTTAAAAGACGGGCTGTTGTTATAGACCAGTTTTGCACTAGGCACCACATCGCGTATACGATTCACCAATGCCAACAATAGCCAATATCACAGCAATGCATAAAAGCGCTCACTCATTCGAGACGATAATACGTGATAAAACATGCACATATTTTCGAATTTACACCTTGAGCATGTAAAACATATTCTGAAAAGTATCACTAAAAAACCAATAAAAGGTCGCTATATTTATTGATACTGTGATCCAAAATACAATACGAAATGACGTTTTTTTGGTTTTGTGTCTAAATACATGTTGAGCACAAAGCGCCCCCGGCCAACCACCAAGGACACCTAATAAATGGAGCGTACTTTCCTTTGTACGCCACTGATTATGTTTAGCAGCGGATTTATCCAATGCATACATTCCAAATGCAATCGCACTTAATACTGTGTAGCCAATGAATAGCCAAAGTGGCAACTTATCCAATACCGTGAGTATCATCAATAGAATGACAAATATCACCGTAATAATAGAACTAATCAATCGATCCACCTTCCTTTGTTAATGGACTGTCTCTAAAAGCAGTAAACTCTATTTACTTGATACGCCTTCAACTTCGTCTACTGACACCGCTTGAGTGCGTTCAATAATTCTAACCAGAGAGGATCGAATCACCTCACTTTCTCTCGCATCGGTTTTGCTGCTAAACCGCTCTTCAAGCACATCAGCGACGTCTTCCAAAGTGAGTTAAACAACCACTTCTGTTGCGCAATCAGTGCTTTCACCAAAATATTCTAAACAGATGCTCGAATAGCCTTTGAGGCCTTTTTTAACCTGTTTAACTATTCGTTTTTTTGCTTTATCAAGATTCATACTAACTTCTTATAATCACAAGAACATTGAAATAATAAAGCGTTTTATATAATAGACCTATTTGTATACATAATTTAAAAAAATTGTAGTGAACTACCTCCTCAACTGGTAATCATTAAAATCCACATCTATCGGCCTTTTTGATGGTGAAGTACCATCAACAGCATCATTGGCATGATCTCCAAGATATAACTTACCTGAATCTATATAAAAAATAGTATATCCAATGTCTTCTGAAATGGACTCTCCATTGATACTTTCCGCAAAAAAATCTATTTCAGTTGCAATAACACCTGAACTTGTTGTTACATCATTTCCAACTACATACTTGCCGATTACAGTTTCAGTTGAACTCTTGGTAACACATGATAGGTCGCTATAATCAAAGTGCAATGCTTGAATTTCGCTAGAACTATAAGTTATTTCGCTTTTTGAGGATGTACCATCAGAAGAATCATTACATGGAGTGACCCATGAGCCAATTAAAGCAGATGCATTACCTGATGTGGAGCTGCTACTCCCGCCTCCGCCTCCGCCTCCGCCTCCGCCACATCCACCCAACAATAAACTCGCAACAATAGTAATAGGCAGTAAGTTATTCATAATAAATTTTCCTTTATTTTCTTTTAAATATACAAAACGTTATCTATAAGCAATAAAAAACTTACTAATTGATGCTAAAGTATTTTTTATATAAACACTACTGCGAACCATTATTAAAAAACTCCTCAAACAATAAGAAGCTAGACATTAGAAATGTCTAATTACTCCTCTACTTTTTATTATTCATTTATAAACTTCAACCTCAGTACTTGCTGCCCTGTTGGTGCATGAATCGACTCAGATAAACGCTCAAACCCGTATTTTGCGTAAAAAGCGGTGCCAATCGCGTTCACTTTAAATACTTCAACCTCCAACTCATCGTGTAGCGATTGAGCCTTATTCATTAAGGCTTTCCCAATGCCTTTACCGTGAAGTTCAGGCTGTAGAAATACCGCTCCGACTTCATTGCCCATTAAGGCAATAAACCCTTCAACCTTGCCGTCAATTTCAGCAACCCATGTGTCTGTATTAGGAAGGTATCTGTTTTCCACGTTCAGCCTTTCTTGAGCAATAAAGCCGTCAGTCATAAAAGAATGCGCTAATCTTGTTGCCACTTCCCATGAGTTAAGTACGTTTTCTAAATCCGCTTTTTCATATTGTCTAATGATTAAATGCATCGTTAGTCCTGCTTTCGTTAGTGATTAAAAGCAACTTTATAGACTCATATGACATTTGCATTGAAGAAAAGCGACAGTTTTCAGGAAAGTTCAAAACCCCCATAAATATCAATGGTTAAATCGCGTTCACGAGCATATTCGCCGGGTGTTTTCCCTATGGCATTTTTTAGATGTCGAATCAAATGGGGCTGGTCGCTGAATTCAAACTGAGTAACCAAATCCGCCCAATCAATGTCTGCGTCGTCCAATTTATAAAGATAATTTAGAATGGCTTCCAAACGAATCATCGACTGGCATTGCTTTAACGTTAACCCAGTCACTCGTAGAAAGCTGCGTTCTATTGTTCGCTGAGAACGATGTAAAACGTCTCCTATTTCTGAGATGGAAGTACGATCCAGTAAAGGTAAAATCAAACGCACTAGTTCACTGTGTTTGTCCTCGTGGCTCTGTAAAACCCAAGGTGCTAGTATGCCATCCAGTACATTTGAAATGTGTTCTGGCTTTTCAGCTGCGTCCATTAACAGCAAATCACTGCAAAATCTTTCAGACGCTATCAATGCATTCATGTTCACTTCTTCAATCTGTTCTAATTTCGATCCTGAAAAGGGTGTATTTAACGAATACAGGGCACCCGTTTTGAATTTAATACCAATGATCTGAAAGAGGTCTGAATGATCCATGGTAAAGGTATTTCTATGAGGAAAAATCCAATAATTACCACAGCCTGTCTGGGAGGTGTCCATTTGATTGTATTGAAATGTCTGCGTTGCAGTAGCAATAATTAAATGCGCAGTGGGGTCGGGGTTTAATTTAGGAAAATTAGTGCCAAGATCGCTTGGTTCCTTTTCTAAAAACCAATAGCACTCAACATACTTAGCCACATGAATATTATTAGGTAACTGCTTCCAATACTTCATTTTATCGTTCTATAAGAGGCTGTCATCATGCGAGCGATTGCGTTATCTGGCAGTGTTAGCAACCCAATAATTCAAGGTGTTTGATTTTTTTGTAACGTAAAGACAAGGACAGACAATGAGACAACTCTTTTATCGGAACAGTTTGCCCTACATTAAAAAGAAGTGCCCTGTTTCCAGAATAGACAAAAAGATCGCCATACAGTTCTTTAAACGTAGGTACTAAAGACGTTTTGCAATTAAAGTAAATACCGTATTGATCAGGAGATTTAGCTTTCCAGTCAAAGCGTATTGTGCTGCCTATTTTAGACACATAACTGGGCTCGCCCCACTTTATGGTTTCTTCTAATTCATCAATCCCATCTTGTTCAGCAACGCGAAAAATAAGATCGCGTATTTCATACAATATGGACGCAACATCTTCAGGATAAGATTCAAGTTTTTGTCTTACATGAATATCCAAATAAACTTCTCCTTGATGAGTAAAACACTCATCATAAAATGCGTTTTAAAATAAACAGTAGAGCAGTTATTTCAATCTCTATCTACTCAATGACGATAAACTCAATGCCTGTCTCATTTTTCGACCACCAACGGGGATTAAACCGTTGTTTTGATAAAACTGTAATGTACGTTCAAATTCAGGCAATGGTGGTGTGCAAAGTTCAATGCAAACCCATTTTCTAACATCACCATACTGTTGAACCTGCTCAATTAACATCGAACCCACTCCTGAAGATCGAAACTCAGGAGAAACATAAAACTCTTGGATGAGCCCTATTGCTCCACCAGCGTATAAGGCATAGGTTTCGGTAATGGTTGCGACGGCAATAGGCTGATCATCGTATTCGCCAATAATGGCCGTATAATGACCTTCGTTAATTAAATGCTCACAACGTTCAATGGTTTCATTTAAATTAATCGTAAGTAATGGTGCATGTGCTCGCTCACAAATTTCTTTTGTTAACGCTACGACCAGCGTGGCGATTGTTGTTGCATCGTTTACGTTAGCTTGTCTAAAACGAATATTCATAGGCTATGCGTCATAATATACTGCGGCCCCGCAGGGCCATCCAAATACAAATCGTCTGTTTTTTGAAAGCCGCATTTTTCATAGCAATGATAAGCGACTTTATTTCTGCAATTCACCGTCAAATAAAGCGACTCCGCATCTGGATACGCCGCTTTCATGTAACTAGGTAACTTTAATAAAGCTCGACTGGCTATGCCCTGACCTTGAAAGCGATGGTCAATGAATAATGATCTGATACCCAACCCTTTGGGTGGGCAGAAATCATAATGACGCGCGTATTCAGTATCTAAAATAAAAAAGCCAACGACCTGATGGCTCAACACAACTAAATAGGGATGTTCGTACGGTTTTAGCTTACACAATGTTTCACCAACATTTCCAATAGCAAATTCAACTTGATCAGGCTTAACATGTAACCCACTGACTTCAGCTAGCTTTCGAACACTGTATTTTTCAATGGTAATCATATACCTATTATAATCCTCTTATAACCCCCCATTAAGCAAGCACATGCTCACTAATAAGTTTATTAAATGAAAGTAAATCAAACTCGCCTTTAATTTCAAATCTCACTTTGCCCAAACCACTAAGATACAGCTCTATCTCACAATCTAGATCCAATGACCCTGAAGTTTCCACTGAAAACGCCTGTATTTTACTGTAAGGCAGAGACGTATAATCCACTTTTGAGCCAGTAATACCTTGAACGTTGGCCGCTATAATTCTTTTATTTGTGAATACCAACTGGTCTCTTATCGTTTTAAATGCCGCAAAAATCTCTTCGCCATCGATTAAAAACTTATGAAAATCTTCTCTTATTTTGTCATGCTCAATGGGCTTTAATTTAAATATTTCTGAATTTTGAAAATCAATCATAGTATTTCCTTAGATTATGGTTTGTTAATAATGAGTCATTATTCGAATCATACTTTATCGATCAAGTTTAGAAAAACCTGTCACGCTTAGAAGACATATCACGGCTGAACGAGTCAAAATTAAAAATAGACTGGAAAGCAATAATATAATGATTGATGTAATTTGAAGGGCTTCATGATGCACCATTTTAGATAAAGTTTACTCTGCCCCATTTATTCCGTATTAATTAACGTTTTTGCACTGGAATTCACTCTTAAAATTCAACATAGATTAAGAATGTACCCCTTGTAGCTGATATTTAGTTATAGAGAATTATCTGATTTTTGCTCGCTTGGAATATTGAGCAATAAGTCAGTCATATCGACATTTACACCAGCTTGATTCAGCAAAACAGACACCTGCCCTCGATGATGCGTTTGATGATTGAAGAAATGTTGAATAAGGTAACCAAGGTTTTGAGTTAACGGCTTCCCTTTCATATTCTGATAGGACAACGACGATGCCAATACGTCATCGGTCAGCTCACGAGAAAAGTCTAAAATGAGGTTATCCATTTTCTCTCTAGCGGCTAAAAGATCTTCAAGTTTCATACATAAAATCGAATCTAATGCTTTAGGCCACTCAAGGCCCCGAACGTAATCCAGTGATGAAAATTGTGACGGATGATTAGCAAACCGTTTTAACCAAATGACATCACCCACCAAAATATGATTTAACGTCGCAAGAATAGAACCAAAAAAAGCGCCTCGATCTTCATTAAGCCCCAAAACACTCAACTGAGATGCTGCACCGTACATGCTTTGATTCATCCCGTGATTATAAGCCGCCATCAGTTCAAAATTCGATTTTAATGACATAAGTCTCCTTATTAATTTTGAGCGTTAAGCAGGGCATCTGAAAAACAAACTTATTTTTTCCCCACTAAATCGTCTAACGTCAATCCAGTCATTTTATTGATCGTGCGTATCAAGTAATAAAATATTCCCATCGTTATTAACATAGACGGAAGCGCAATCACCGGGTAGCTGTACAAGGTCATTTGACCCAGCTCTTCATTGAATGCCGTTGTCCCAGCAGGGCTAACAACAATCCATCTAGCCAGTAGATAATTCATAACAGCAGAAAAGGCAAACGAGCCCGCAACAAAGTACGTTGCTTTCATTAAACTGCGTTCAAATGCTGCGGTGCTGTTGTTTTCTTCTAACCTTTGTTTAATGGTATCCACATCTATAATATCTGCATTAAACAACAAGGCTCTTATTAACGGATAAGGGGTAAAGGTAGAAACCAATACTGCAACGCCTATAATTGCAGGGATGGCGGCTTCTTTCACTGCCAACCATTTGCTGTCTAATTCGAATAGGCCAATACTGCCAGTGAGTAGGACGCTGACAAGACCTAATAACGCGATAAAATTGAATTTTTTATACTTTATTAATTCAAAAATCCCCCATCCTAAAGGGAAAGAAAGAGCCGCAATCAACCCTCCGCTTGCTCCTAATTCCTCTTCGCCGCTTAGCTTCATTAAAATAAGAGACGGCAAAACAATACTAACGATAAGATCAACCATCGGACGTGGTTTATGGGTAGAAGAGCCATTCATGGTGTTATTATTCCAGTTTAAATAAAAGTGCGTATAGCAATCATATGGACGAAATCGAAAGACACAACCATAAACTGTTTCTTTTAAAAAATACCCACTTCGTTGAATCAGGTTTATGTAAATTTTTCGAAGTGGCTTTTGTCCCCTTTATTATATCCGAATCGCCTCATTCTTGAATTTGATTTTTAAGTGACCACATAGCAAACACGCCATTGGGTCTAAGTTGCTCAACCATACGCGCTAAGTTTTCAATGGTATAAAAACTGGCGTTAGCTACATTTAAATACTCCGTCGGCGAATGGTCAATGTCTAACAGAATAGCATCAAATTTCTTACCGTGATGACGTTGATCAAAACCGGTACTCGGCTCTATTGCCAAATCAAAGAAACTACCAAGCACATAACGATTACGATCATCGGCGTTGAGCACTTTGCCTAAACGAACCCGTTCATCTTTGTGCCAGCCAATAACAGTGTCTAACGCATCAACCACCAACAACGACACTTAAATTATCACCTTCTACAGCGGCTAACCCAAGCGTCGATAGCGCTTCTTCCGCCTCAACAAACATACTCGACATTAAAAACTCTTCGCCCAGTTTCACTTTATAAATGCCTCTATCTCCAAACGCAGGAAGACGTCGGCGCAAGGAAATCTCCCCTAAAAGGGAACCTTGGCTATCAACTTTTTCGAATAGTAAAGGCATGGCGGGTCTGTCCTAATGGAGTATACCGAAAGCAAGTATGCTGATTACATGCTAAGAAAACATAAAACCAAGCACAAAAGACCGTATACAGTAAGCATAAAGATCACGACAACAAAACAACTCTGCTTGGAGTTCATATTGATTAGCACACAGTGATATATTGATCATAAGCGTGCCTATTCGAATTACGTCAATACGCTGTGATAATTTATTGATTCAACGTGCATTAGTAATGCATTATATCGGCATAATTTATAAAAAATAATATAATAAAAGGAAGAGCTTACATGAAACTTCATCATGCATTAATCAGTACGGCTGTCGGTTTAGCTGTCTCTCAATTGAGCTTAGCGCAAACTCAAATCACCTATAAATCCGCTAAAACAAGTTCATCTTATTACCAAATGGCCGTAGAGATTTCACAAGCCGTAAAAGAAGACACTAACAGCAACCTTATTATCACTGTTGAAGAAAGCCAAGGGTCGGTACAAAATGTCATGGAATCCGCTGTTCGAGGCGCTAATTATGTGTTTACCACACCACCAGCACTGGTCGCATTAGCACAAAGCGGTAAAGCCATGTTTAAAAACAGAGCCAACCCCAAATTTAATGACATTCGAGCACTCTTCCCAATCCCATCTTTAGCCATGCATTTTGTTGTCTCTAATAAAAGCGGAATCAATAGTTTTGCTCAAATGGAAGGCAAAAAAATACTGCTAGGGAAAGGCTCTTTCGGTGCACGTGAAGGCGCTAAATACATCACGTTATTTGGGTTAGAGAATAAAATCGACCTAGCGCAAGTTGAATTATCAAATGCCGTACCAGCCTTAAAAAATGGTCAAATCGATGGCTTTGTTACTGCTGGGTCTTTTCCTGCACCCAATGTTATTGAAGCTGCAGCAGGTACTGGTGTAAAAGTTCTATCATTAAGTGATGAGCAAATCGTACAATCAAAACGTACTAAATTAGTCATTCCAGCAGGTACCTATGCAGGGCAAAATTCGGACATAACAACAACATCATTACCTGTTATTGCTTATTCAAGCACAGCGATGGATGACGCTACCGCTTATACATTAACCAAAGCCTATTGGAGCCAAAAGCAAAGAATGTCAGATACCTCTCCTTGGTGGGGTGGCGTATCAACCGATATGCTGAGTAATATTAATGGCAAAATCCATCCTGGTGCAGCTAAATATTATAAAGAAATGGGAATAACACTCAGTGCAGTGCATCAATAAAAAACTACTTTTTAACATACGTATGAGATTCAGACGACAAATATAGGGGTTTTATATTTCAGAAGCATAAGACGGCCATAATTAACATTCTGGTTCTGCTTATGGGTTTAACTCATCATGAATCTCGTTTTATATAGACTTTATCAAACAGGCCATGCTCTATGCCTCGTAAATATTTTTGGGCCGGTTTTGGCTTTGTTAGTATTATTTTCCATTTAACCCTTATTTTTTCAGGGTTAGTACCCAACTTAGTCAGCCGCCCACTGCATATGGCTCTTGCTTTGCCTTGGGCTTTTATCTTCTTAAGCCATACTCCCTTTGAACGTTACACAGGCTACATATTTACCTTACTCGGTTTAATGGCCACCTTGTGGGTTGCCATTAATGCCGATGTCTTAACAGACCAATACGGATATATTAGCGAACATTACCAGCTGTGGATTGCCGCAATATTACTGCTCAGTGTATTAGAAATGGCTCGACGCTGTATCGGCTGGCCATTACCTCTCGTCGCGGCCATTGCGCTCTTATATGGCATATTTGGTCAACATATTCCAGGAGAGTTCGGACATCCAGGTACTCCACTAGGCAGTTTTTTAGGGACGTTAACCATTGCAGAAGGTGGCATTTGGGGAAAACTCACAGGCGTTTCCGTTAGCATTGTGGCTATTTTTGTTATTTTTGGCGCTGTTCTGAATGCTGGAGAAGCCGGACAAGGTTTTATGAATTTGGCCGTCACTGCCGCTGGCAGACTAAGAGGAGGCGCAGCCAAGGTGTCCGTTATTTCTTCTGCTCTTTTTGGGTCAATTTCAGGATCGGCATCAGCAAATGTGGCGTCTACAGGTGCAATTACACTGCCTGCAATGACAAAGCTTGGTTACCCTAAATCACTCGCGGGTGCGACAGAAGCCGTCGCCTCCTCCGGTGGACAGATTATGCCTCCGTTAATGGGCGCTGGTGCATTCGTGATGGTTGAGCTTACTGGTATTCCTTACCAAAGCATTATGATGGCGGCTATTTTACCCGCCATTTTATATTTCTGGGCTGTCTGGGTTGGTCTAGACGCATTCGCGCTTCGTTATGACTTAAAAGCCATCAGTAAAGATCAACAACCAAGTCGACGCCAACTGTTGATTACTTGTAGTTTTTTTATGATTCCGTTTTTGTTATTACTGTGGGGAATGTTTGGACCCGCTTATACACCACAATTTTCAGCAAGCATTGCTATTTTTAGTGCGGCCATTTTATTATTTTTTAATACTCAAGGTTTATCTCCTAAAAAGCAATGGCTTAGCCGCATAGAAGACGTTGGCATTAATGCTGGCAAACAAATTTCTATGATAGCCGCCATCATATTGTGCGCATCAATCGTCATTGGAGTACTGTCAATTACAGGCTTAGGTGTAAAAATCACATCGCTCATTATTTCAGGATCTTCTGGAATGCTGTGGCCTGCTATTTTATTAACGGCTATCGCTTGCTTAATTCTTGGGATGGAGGTGCCAACGACTGCAGCCTATGTAATCTGTATTTCAGTCGCAGGGCCTGCATTAGCTCAATTAGGTTTATCACCACTGCAGGCACATTTGTTTGTATTTTGGTTTGCTTTGTTGTCAACGATCACTCCACCTGTGTGCGGGAGTGTGTTTATTGCTGCGGGTATGGTGAAGGAGAACTGGCTCAAAGTAGCTGGTGTTGCCATGATGCTTGGTGTTGGTTTGTATTTAATTCCTCTCGCTATGATAGCCAACCCTTCGCTTATTAATTTGGAATCAACACCACTTTTAGCCATCATCAGTGCACTGATAATAGCCCTAGCCCTCTATTGTATTTCTATGGCATTAATTGCTCCCTTTACATTAACAAAGCGAGCACTTTATGTGTCCCTGGGTGTGATATTGATATTTGCTTTCTCAATTTGATGTACCGTCTCTGACAATAAATAACAAAACAGAGACAGATTCATTTAATTCAAGATCAAATACATAACATCTAGATCACACGGCAATTTTTATTGAGAACGATGCTCCAAAACAGTCTCATCTATTGACTCGCTTTTCACTTGCTTAATAAACAAAGCCAATACGATTAGCACCATGGCGGTCACTTCCAACCGATCTAAGTAATCACCTAGAAAAATCGCCCCAGTTAACAACGCAACAACCAACTCTAACGATCCTATTAATGCATTTTTATCCACGCAGGATCTGGGCGCTCCCACCATAAACAATATTTGAGGGATGGCAGCAGCCAGTAAGGCAATGCCTAATACAGACAAAACACCGCTTGTTGAAACGGGTAGTACCTGCGCAGGTGACACCCACATAGCAATGGGAAGTAACACCAATACATGACCTATGGTTATCCAAGCCATTCTGTTGCTTGTCGGAATTTTTCGTCTGGGATTAGACAAATACTGTACCTGAATCGCTACCGCCAAAGGCGCCAAGAAACAAGCGGCGACCGCTAATAATGTTCCCTCTTGCAACCCTTGAGGACGTATCGTTAATGACGCGGCAATCGCCACAAGCCCAGCTGAAATCAAGGTATTTTGAGAAGGCGTACGCTTAAACACCATCCAACCAATCAATACACTAAAAAAAGGATAACTGTAATAAATCAAAATAGCGGTCGCAGCAGAGATGGTTTCTAAGGCATAAAAATAAGCAAAAATGGAAATACCACTCGCCACTCCCAACAACAAACATCGGCCCGCTTCCGTCATACTCGCTCTTGGAGTTCTCAAGAAAAAAACAAAAAACAACGCAGGCACAATAAACCGATACAGGCTGACCATTTCCGCACCTAAACCGTCTTTAAATAACATCTGTGCAAAAAAAGGATTTAACCCATAAAAACAAGCTGCCATTAACACCAAGTACTGACCATCTATTGCTGATTTACTGCTCACGTCAATCTCATTCTATTGGTTTCGTTGAATTTGAAACCAAACGATAACGCGTCACTGATTAAATAAATAATGAATAATCCGCTTTACTGATTAATACTGTGCATCTAAAAACACTCTCTTCTAGCTGTTTGTTAATTCAAATAACAGAAAATGTAATAACAGGAGGCTCATTCATGAGGCTGGACATCAAACATTGGCAGATGCTCAATGCGATCGATAAAACTGGAACCTTACACCAAGCTGCTTACATGCTTGGCATAACTCAGTCGGCACTCAGTCATCGACTCGCCGAAGCAGAAAGACGTTTGGGAGGATTATTATTTGAAAGAGAGGGTCGCCGTCTCAGGCAAACCGCAGCGGGACGCGCCATGACACAAACTGCCAATCAGATTATACCTGCATTACAGAGAGCGGAGTCTGACTTTCAACAGATGGCTGCCAATGAAACCACCGTTGTCCGATTTGGCATCGCAGCCTACAGCTACTACCACTGGTTACCGTCGTTCCTACACGATATGGCTAAAACAGAGCCTCATATCAAGTTGGAATTGGTCGCATCGACGACGCAAAATCCACTAAAAAACCTTCAACAAAGCGATGTTGATGTTGTATTAGCTCCTGGGCATTTAGCAATACCAGGCATCGATGCCATTCCCATTTTTCAAGACGAGCTTGTGTTAATAACCCATCCTCACCATAAACTGGCAACCAAGCCCTTTATTAAAGCAGAAGATTTAACTGGTGAAGATTATCTAACCTACAGTAAATCAACCCAGCCGGGGTTTGAATACGAACGATTTATTCGCCCTTCCGGCGTTGTACCGCATCTGGTCACTGTGGTTGAAGTAACCGATGCAATCGTCGAACTGATCGCCGCAGGCTTTGGCATCAGCATTCTGTCTCGATGGGCGGTTCAATCGGCGATTAAACATGGCACGGTCACCGCAGTCAGTGTAGGAAAAGAAAAACTTGATCTTGATTGGTCAGCATTAATTCGTGAATCAGAGACGTCATCGTCCGCCTCAAGAATTGTCTCCCGTAGATTAGCTGAATGGTTTCGAGATTAAAGACTGCTTAGCCTGAAAGACATAAAAGCATTTGCTTTCTAGGCTCAAAATCAAATTATGTGCGACGCCATGTATTAACGTGCTACCAACTCTTCGGCAATCGCCTTCAACAAAAACGTCTCTCTTTCAATGGACAGTCCTGTCTTATCACTGTTTGCAACCACGTCTTCATTAAGTTCATCTCGAAGGGTACCTATAACCTACATTACGTGGAAGTGACACCTTATTTGATGCTTTTTGTGATAAGACTGAGAAGAAGTGACTTAATCTCGGACTCCCTGGATCTTAGATTATAATACTTACGCCTTCACCGTTCACTTCTGATCCACCCCAAATAGAAAGACTTTTTTAAATATGCACCCTATGCACAGAAAAAAATACAACATCAATTTCATTTTAAAATATGTATTTAGACTACCTGCTACATTTATGCCTTTAACACTAATAATAAGGCTAATCGCCTAAAAGCATTTTTTATTTATCATATTAAACATTTGATTTAATTAATATTTTAGTCGTTAATAGCACAATATATTTATTCTCTTATTGCGATTCAACATTGCACTTTTACCACTAAATGGCAGCTTCCCTGATGGCAGTCAAACTCATTCCCCCTCCATTTCTTGGCATTATATTTGCTAAAAATGAAATAACTATTTATATTTTCATATATAAGCATATTTATTGTTCATTTTATTTTATATGCGCATATCTTTTGGTGCGAGCTTTATATTTACGCTCGAAAACAGTGCTTTTATCATTTTTATAGGATAAGTAGGAATGACTTATATATTTAAAGCCAAAGAAAAAAGTGAAAATCAAAAAGAGGTTTATTACCCTGGTTTTCATTTTTCTAATGATGTGCAATTTAGAGAATTGCACTGTCGAGAGGTCTGCTCTTTAGTCTTATCGAGTGGTGACTTAGTTAAGTTAACTAATGCAGATGGGGGTGCTACTGTTCTTTTGTTCGCCATAAGTAACGAGAAAACGGATGCTTATGAGCAGCTTTCTATAAAGGGACTCCCTGCAATAGAGTTTGATACACAGACATTCGATTCATCCAGTTACCTGCATTATTTAAGCTCACAAGGTATCTCTCCTGAGAGCATTACCTGCCGATCTATTTTTGACCCTACTGCACCAGCTGGCGAGTCTTATGTTATTCGCAGTGACGGGAATATCGTTTTATATCTTGCACTACCAATACAAAATAATTCAATTGAGCAAGGTGGCGGTGGAACGGTTTTTATTGAACATAATTTTAAAGATAAAACAGAACCCAACTTACCAAAGGCTTTAGGTGATATCCGAAAAGAAATTCATATAAACAGCGGTACAGGTCAATCTTATGAAGTAAAAGCGGGTGAGTATATTCAAGTCATTGACATTGAAGGTCGCCAGTGTTCGGACTTTATGGCTGTCTCTCATGATGCGTTAAAAGCAGGAAAAGAACGCTATATTGACTCGACTGTAACTCGCACTATGGTTAGCCGTTCATATCCAGCGCCTGGTTTGTGTGATAAATTTTTTGATCAAGATATGCAACCATTATTGGCCGTTGTACAAGACACCGTCGGTCGACATGATACCTTTGGTCTAGCTTGTACCGCGAGAGGGTATGAAGAGCGAGGATTTCCCGGTCACTTAAATTGCTCTGATAACATTTCTAATGCGTACGCAGCGTATTCCATTGAGCCACGTGAAGCGTGGCCTGCTATTAATTTCTTTTTCAATTCCACTGTGGATATGCATAGCAATCATCTTTCTAGTGACGAAGCATGGTCTCGCCCTGGTGATTATGTAGTCATGCAAGCCTTACAAGATTTAGTTTGTGTAAGTACAGCCTGCCCAGATGATATAGACCCAATTAATGGTTGGAATCCAACAGATATAAAAGTTCGAATTTACACAGAAGAGAGCAATATCCCAAGAGCGATCGCTCATCGCCCCTTTACAGAGAGTGAATACAATATGACTGTTGAAAGTGCTTTCCATCCTCGCACCAGTGCCTTAACTCAATCATTTTCCGTAGCACGAGACCTTTGGTTACCTACTCATTATGAATCAACAAATGCTATTGAAGAGTATTGGGCTTGTAGTCAAAGTGTCACCATTCAAGACATGTCCGCTTTGCGTAAATACGACATTATCGGTCCGGATGCCGAAGCCTTATTGCAGTTAGCTATGACGCGTGATATTAGTAAATTATCGGTGAATCGTGGATTTTACTGCTTAATATGCAGTGAAACAGGCAGCGTTATTGATGATGGCACACTGTTTTATGTCGGCCCACATTTATACCGTTGGTGCTGCGGCTCAGAAGAAAGTGGTCGCCAGCTAAAAAGCTTAGCCGAAGAGCATGGTTTGAAAGTGTGGATTAAATCTCTTTGGTCTGCGATGCCCAATTTAGCAATTCAAGGGCCGAAAAGTAGAGAGCTTTTATCTAAGTTATTGTTTGTTCAACCTACTCAACCTTTATTAGAAAATGTGAAATGGTTTGGCTTCACTATAGGTCGTTTATATGACCGCAATGGCCCTGTATTTATGTTAACAAGGTCAGGATTCACGGGTGAGTTAGGTTATGAAATTTTCTGTGATAAAGAGTCTGCTTTACCCATTTGGGACGCTTTAATGAAAGAAGGCGAGTCACTCGGTATCACGCCTATGGGCAATGCTGCGCTTGAAATTAAGCGTGTTGAAGCAGGACTCATGATCTCATCCAATGAATTTCCACCAACGATTGATGCATTTGAAGCAGGCTTAGGCTTTGCGGTTGATATGAAAAAGACACACTTTGTTGGTCGTGCTGCATTGGAACGTCATTCCGCTTCCCCTAAATTCAAATTGGTTGGTTTAAAGGTAGCGGGTAGTGAAGTTCCTCACCATGGCGCACCCATATTCTTTGGTCGCAATCAAATAGGCACTGTGACCAGTGCAGTTCGTTCACCTGAGTTAGAACAAGTTATTGCCCTAGCAAGGGTTTCTACGGAGTACAGCCCAGAAGGGGTCTCTTTAGAGGTCGGTTGTTTAGATGGTTATATGAAACGTCAAGCCGCCACAGTTTGCTCTTTTCCTTTTGTTGATCCGAAACGAGAACGTGCAAGAGCTTAATTTTACTTACAAATCAAAAGTCTGGAGAAAGAAAAATGAGAAAGTCATTACTAACAAAGGTTATGCTGGCAGTTTCTATTGGCTCGGCATCCGTAGGTTCTATTCACGCTGCTGATAAAGTTATGATCGCTGAACTGTCTTGGCCTGGTGCGAAAATAATAGGCAACTTGATAAAAGTAATTGTTGAAGAAAAGCTTGGCGGTGAAGCAGATATGGTGCCAAGTACTAACTCTGTTGTATTTGCCGCAATGGACGGTGGTCGAGGCGACATTGATGTACACCCTGATGTTTGGTTACCAAACCAACAAGCCCTTGTTGATGAGTATGTTAATGGTAAAAACTCTGTGTCTTTATCAAATGGCTTCTATGAAGGCCGTACTGGATTTTGTATACCTCAATATATGTCAGAAAAATATGGCATTAAAACCGTATACGATATGGCCACACCTGAAGCCCAAGAATTATTTGATTCCGATGGCGATGGCATGGGGGAAATTTGGGTAGGTGGTGCGGGTTGGTCCTCTACAAACATCAATAAAGTTAAAGCACGCGATTACGGCATTGAGTTCTTCCATACTGTGAGTACAGAAGACGAAGCGATTTTCTACAATCGCTTAGAAACGCTGTACAAAAAAGAGAAAGGTGTTGCCTTCTATTGCTATGTACCTCATTACGTACACGCCCTTTACGACACAGTTTTATTGGAAGAACCTGAATACGATCCAACTCAATACACTATGTACCAACCGAAAAATAAGACGGACTGGTATGAACAATCGAGCATTATGACAGGTGATCCAATTAAAAACGTGCGTATTGCCTATTCCAATACACTTGAAACACGCACTCCGGATGTTGCGAAGTTCCTTTCAAATATCAACTTAGATTCTGCTGATGTATCTAATTGGACTTATCAAGTCATTATCGAAGGCAAAAATGCTGAAGACGTTGTCCGTTCTTGGATCAGTGAAAACAGCAAAACCGTTGATAAGTGGTTAGGCATTGAATAATCCACATCAAATTAAACAATAGATTGTTTCAGCTATGTCGTGGTTAACACGACATAGCTTGTAAACAGCTTAGGAGGGATATTTTGAACGAAACTAACACACCCCCTGCGATCGCCGTAAAAAATGTCTGGAAGATATTTGGAGAGAAAAGCGATGAAGCATTTCAAGCCATCCAAAAATTCGGCCTAACAAAAGCCGAAGTATTATCAGAGTATGAATGTGTTGTCGGCGTAGCTGACGCTACTTTTGAGGTCGAAGAAGGCGAGATCTTTTGTATCATGGGGCTTTCTGGATCAGGAAAATCAACGCTCGTTAGACATATCAACCGCCTATTAGAACCAACTGCAGGCGAGATAATTGTAGGCGGAGACGATGTAACAAAATTGAGTGATGACGCGTTACGTGAAATGCGTAACCGCAGAATCGCCATGGTTTTTCAAAACTTTGGTCTAATGCCTCACCGAACTGTTCGCGATAATGTTGCAATGCCCTTAGAAATTCGCGGTTCCTCCAAGAAAGACCGTTGGTCAAAAGCAGATGAAGCTTTGTCTTTAGTTGAACTGACCGGATGGGAGCATAAATATGGACATGAACTATCTGGTGGTATGCAGCAACGTGTCGGCTTAGCCCGTGCTTTAGTATCTGATCCAGATATTCTCTTAATGGATGAGCCGTTTTCTGCTTTAGATCCCTTAATTCGGCGTCAGTTACAAGAGCAGTTTATGGCGCTATCTGAAAAACTAAAGAAAACCACTATTTTTATTACCCATGATTTGGATGAAGCAATCCGTATTGGTAATCGAATTGCCATTATGAAAGACGGCCAGATCGTTCAAATTGGTACACCAGAAGATATCGTGATGCACCCTGCAGATGAATACGTGGCAGATTTCGTGGCAGGCATTTCCAAACTTAACCTTGTGTATGCGCATTCCATTATGCAACCGATTGATAAGCGTGTCGCCAAATTAGGCCCAATTCCTGAAGGGACAAAACGCGTTTCTTATGATGTCGATTTGAATGGTTTGATCGATTGCTCAGTAGAGCATCAAGGGCCGTTAGTCGTTGAGCGTGACGGCAAAGATGTAGGTGTTATCGATACTATAGACCTGATGCTTGCCATTCAAGGTAACCGTAAAGAAGAGGTAAAATAGCATGTCAGAAAAAACACCTACTCCTAATGAAACGGAAAATCTAACACGTAATTTTGTCCAAAAAAACGGTGACTATTACGTTAAAGAGTTTTCGAAACTAAGTGAAGCGAAAGGGTTTAAAGCCTCATTTCAACCCTTCGCGGCAATTTTTGGGCCGATATGGTTCGCGACCCGTGGATTATGGTCTTGGTTCCTATGCTTTTTATTAATTGAAACCTATGGCTTTGTACAGCTTATTAAGGGTCTCTTTGGTGACTTAGGCAGTACTCATGTTGATCGTGCTGAATCCATTCAGCTTATGATTAATACACGACTTGAGCAAATTGAATCGGCCCGTGCAGCAGGATCATCTTCAGTTGAATCATTAGAACGTGCTGTTGCATCGTTGCAAAATGCTTTAGATAAAGCGATGGTAACAGCGCAGGAAGCATCTGGTGAAAGCGCCAGTTTAATCTTATTGGGTTTGTTGATTATTCTGTCTGCTAAAGCCGTCGAAGCGGTAATCGCTAACTGGACATTGGAAAACCAATTTACTCGTTGGCGTTCGAGTAATTCTGTATTATCTGGTTTTTCAATAGCGCGTCTGATACTGGGGAGCATGCTGTTCTTTATTGTGACTGGACTGTCTTCGATACGTTTTTCACAACCTGATATTGTTCCTTTGTTATTAAGTTTTCCTGCAAACAATGAGTTAAGCGCTTCTTTGGCTAACGGAATTAAAGACTGGTTCGATTGGGCAAAAGTATCTGGTGGGGATTTCTTTAACAACATTACACTCGGTGTGCGCTCATTACTGGACGGATTGGAAATCATCTTCGTAGGAACTCCTTGGCCTGTTGTTATCTTAGTGGTTGCGATACTGAGCACGTTGACAGGTGGCCCTAGAGTGGCGGTCTTTACGGTTTGTGCTCTTGGCTATTTGGGGGTGCTGGGCTTTTGGGAAAAAGCGATGACAACTATTTCCTTGCTTGGTGCTGCTGCAATGATTTCGATAGTCTTAGGCATTCCATTTGGCATCTTATGTGCGCGAAAACCTAAAGTATTCATGGTCGCACGCCCAGTATTGGATTTCATGCAATCTATGCCTTCTTTCGTATATTTGATACCTGTTATTGCTTTCTTTGGTGCAGGAAAACCCAGCGCCATTATCGCCACCTTAGTATTTGGTTCGCCACCAGTAATTCGTCTAACGGTGCTAGGGTTGCAACAGGTTCCTCATGCAGCCAGAGAAGCCGCTATGTCATTTGGTGCAACATCCACTTACTTGCTCTTTAAAGTGGATTTACCCTTGGCTTCACGTACGATTATGACGGGTGTCAATCAGACAATCCTTATGTCTTTGGCGATGGTAGTGGTGGCTTCTTTGATTGGTGCAAAAGGTTTGGGTGAAGATGTACTTGCCGCTCTGCAATACGCATCAGAAGGTGAAGGAATTTTAGCGGGCATCGCTATCCTCTTCTGTGCTTTGATCTTAGATAAAATTGTTGCAGGAAAGCAGGGGAAGTAAAGACCAGTGCTATTCTTAAGGATTAGCTTCTTATAGGAACATTTAAGACGCAATAGGAAATCAATGGAGTGACTTTTAAAGGCTATCTATATTATAGATAGCCTTTTTTATCGTAACGCCATCAATGATGAGAAACACAATGATAGATACATTTGTTTCTATCTCGTGCTCAAGCGATACATCGTAGTTATGTTAAAATCAATATACCCCCTTGTAAAAAAAGAAAAAGCAAAAAACTAAAACAATAAACACACCTTTTGACGGGATCGCAATGCAGAGAGTTTGGCAACGCGATTTGAAGGCGGGTAAAATCAGTTGGCTCGTGGCGTTAAAATAGTGTGTTATGACTCTCTCAACATTAGGTAGTCGTGCCTGAATAATAGCCTTCGATCATCAACCTGACGTACTCATATTTTGTTTAGATATGTAGATGAGGTAGTTTTCAGGTTTTAACGGTCATACTTTAATTCCTAGATTACAGTTACTTATAGGATATAGACATTCCAGGGTTATTAGACCATTACAGATTCTTGCGTTTTAACCTGGTTGAAAGACATATATGGGTAACCACGCTATCTAAGTTAGGCCACTCCTCAATTGCACTACGAATTTCATTAAGCCGATCCATACTTGAAACTTCAACCAATAATATCAAGTCAACATCACCACTAATTGAGTGGGCGAGCTGAACTTCTGGAATTTTTTCTACATATGGTTGAACTATATTGCAAGATTTAGGGTGAAATGTCAGCTCAACATAAGCTGTAATGGCCTTATTCCCGCTATTTATAACAGCATGATATCCTGTAATTATATCTCTGTCTTCAAGTCGTTTTATTCGTTCAGTCACAGCAGAACGAGACAAACTTACCAGCTTACTTAAATCAGTAATAGGACGTCGAGCATCCTCTACTAGCAATGAAACTAACTTTTGATCATATCTATCCAACTGCATTTGATTTCAACCACTTTACATTCGTGAAAACACCTTCCTATCCGTCAGTATGACGGTGAAAAGCGTCCTTTTGCTAATAGGAATACATAGAGAACCAACATATTATATACAAAGTTTATATTTAATTCATAAATAAGTACCAGCATTACAGCTCAATATTAACTCTCACATTATAAGGGTATTACAAACACACTTTTTAAAGGAAGCAAGAGTACCGTTCAAAAAAGCTCACTAAGACTATAAAGGCAGCTTCAAAGTCTTTAATTGCCTTTGGGGTAATAACTTAAGGCAAGAGAAATGTGTCATCAGAATTAATTATTTTAAAGTAAAGGACTTAATAATGGAAAACTCAATCAAAGATCAATCCACTCTTCCAGAATGCAACATTTTCGAATTAGAAACTCAGAAAAAATTAGCAAATCTACACAGTAGATACTTTTCAGAGCCGGAAGAAAATGAATTAAGCTTTCATAATCAGCTAAAGCATTTAGAATCATGCTTGATGTTAGAAAGAAAAATAATCAATTTTGAAGACTCTTTTATAATATAGAAAGCACAAATAATTTTCTTCCATTTTGTTGGATTAAAATATCTAAAAAAATATGCAATCTAACACTTGCGAGAGAGCTTTTAGAAGAAAAAATATTAATAATACCTGGGGAGATTTTTAATAAACCAGGTTACATACGAATATCTCATGCGAGACCTTTAGATGAAATCAAAAAAGGAATTGAAAACATAAATCAAATCATAAAAAAACTAGCTATAAAGGAATACTAAAATGAAAAAAAAAGTGTCATCTAAGTCCATAATTTTTCTTTATATTTCAACTATTGTAATATGGAGCACTACTTGGTACCCAATAAAATTATCGTTAGATCATGTATCTGCAGAAATTTCTGTGGTATATAGACTAGCAATCGCTAGTACAATTCTATTTGCATACATATGTGTTAAAAAGCTCCCTCTTACGTATACGCTCAAGCAACACCTATTTATTATGGTTTTCGGAGTCCTACTCTATGGAGTTAACTTAACATTACTCTACTCTGGAAGTTACTTTTTAACTTCTGGAGTTGTTGCGATTGTATTTTCCAGCATTGTAATAATGAACATTATTAATGGACGAATTTTCCTATCCAAAACGCCTACACTCAGATCAATTATCGGGTCTACAATTGGCATTGCTGGTCTTGTTTATATATTCTGGTCAGACCTTAAAGATTTCAACTGGGGATCAGACAGCCTAGTAGGCTTGGGGATCATTATACTTGCTACATTATCGGCATCATTAGGTAATATTACATCAATGCGAAATCAAAAAGATGGAATTCCTATTACTCAAGCTAATGCACTCGCTATGGCTTACGGTGCAGTCTTCCTAACAATCTATTGCATGTTTCAAGGAATCCCATTCGCCTTTGAATATTCAGGGACTTACATAGGCTCACTAATCTACCTATCTGTTTTTGGATCTGTTCTAGCATTTGGCTTTTACTTGAAGTTATTAGATGAAATTGGCGCAGACAAAGCAGCATATGCAAATCTACTTTTTCCAATATTAGCTATGATAATTTCATTTGCTCTGGGCGAACAAGAAATTAACAACAATATTCTAATAGGCATTGTAATTGTTATATCAGGAAACTACCTAATGAACATTAAAAGCAAACCCAAACAAACTAATGCAGAGGTATCTCAGGCCTCTTCAACAGCAAAAATGTAACATATCCACCGTATGACACATAGAGCACCTTAATATTAAATAGTTAAGGTGCTCTTCAAGGTATTCTGAGTAATGACGTTTTTCAATCAAGAAACTTCATGATCTTTTTAACCGTATGCCATTAGACTAGTAATGGCCAAGTAAGATGCTTAAACTCTCCCTTTGACTCTATACACTTCGAATTCAACCAACACAGTGATAAGTATTTCTTTGTTCTAGACTCAAGTTTAGCTTATAATTGGTAATCACGCCCTACCTCTACAATTTTTAACCCCTTCTATTACTACAGACGCTAACAACTGAGCATACTCACCTAGATTCGAGCAGGGCATGTAAGTATTCTCTGACAATATTTTTAATGGAGAAGATTAACCCCCTGAATTCAAGTCCGAAGTGCGACACTTTTCACTTCAAGCAACTAAGCACATGTTTTTAAAAATTACGGCTGGTTGCTTGAACCCTAAACACTTCCTTGGACGATTGTTTATTCGTCTCATC